>DATBJR010000129.1:0-34940 GCA_036556325.1 Candidatus Limnocylindria bacterium
GGCGAACACGTACACCCCGGCGGCCCTCATCTCGTCCACGACCGCCATGGCCAGCGGGCCCCGCCCCCGGAACCACTCCTCGTCGTGGTCGCCGACCCACTGCTGGTTGAAGAAGATGAGGTACTCGGCCATCAGTGCTCCCTGCAGTCGTGGACGGGTTGTCCGCCTTCACATTCTCGACGAACGAGACGCCGCGGGATCGACACCCGATGCCGGCCGCGGTCCATATGCGGCGCTCTTGCGTGGGCGGCAGCCGCTATGGGAGCCTTCGACGATGGACCCGGCACGCGCCGCGCCGCAGGTGGTTCGACTGTCCCTGCGGGCCTGGGTGCTCGCTCCCATCCGCGGAGGCCTCTCCACGCTGGGCCTCGTGGCGTCCGTGCTGGTTGGCGCCCGCCCCGAGAATGCGCTGTTGGCGTGGGTGTTCGGTGCCATCCTCGTCTCGATCGTCCTGGCCGGTGATCCACGCGGCCGCCGCGACCAGGAGCCGCAACCGCTGCCGACCACGGCCGTCTCGGAGTCATGGGCGCAGATCGCCAGGACGGACGTGGTACCCAGCACGGTGGGCGTCGCGGTGCTCACGTGCATCGCGCTGCTCTTTGAGCCCGTCCTGGCGGGCCTGCTGGCAGGAATCCTGGGCGGAATGGCGGTGATGACGCTCGTGTCCCGCGTGCGAGTCGCCATGGCGGAGCGAAAGCTCGGCGGGGCGCTCTACGTCGAGCGGCAGAGCCGGCGACTGTACGTCCTGGAATCGAGGCCGTAAGGGGGAAGCTGGTCGGGGCGAAAGGATTCGAACCTTCGACCTCCTGAACCCCATTCAGGTGCGCTACCAGACTGCGCTACGCCCCGACCGTGCATGGCAGTCTACGACAGCACGTCATCCGGCACGCGTGCGCAAGTGTCACCTGCGCACGTGCGGCACGCCAGGCGGGCCATCGCGCCGCAGGCCGTCCCGACGGCCGCGTCTGAGGACGACCCAGCCTTCCCGGACGGCAGATGGAACCGCGCAACCTGCCTAACGTGCCGTGCCTGAGCGAGAGGCGAATCGCGCTGGCCGGCTCTCAACAACACCCATATTCGGCGATTTCAGTCTTGACAGAAATCTGCGAAGCGACGGAACATGGGCCACGACATGACCGCCAGTGCCGCACCCGAGTTCGCGGCGGATGACGCCCCGTCGATCCATCACTACGATGAGTTCATCGACGGGTTTGCCGCGCTGATGGAGACGCGTGGCGTCCCCCGCGCCGCGGGCCGGATCTTCAGCTACCTGCAGGTCTCCGAGCCGGCCGAGCAGACCGCCGCCCAGATCTCGCAGGCGCTCGGCATCAGCCTCGGTACCGTCAGCGGGATGACGCGGCTGCTCATGAACGCCGGCTGGGTGCGGCGCAGCACGCGGCGCGGGGAGCGGCAGGCGGTGTATCGGGCCGCCGAGGGCACGATGACGCTGGCAGTCGACGGGGTCATGGAGCCGATCCGCCGGGCGCGGGCGCTCACGAGCCGGGGCCTGGAGCTCATGGCTGGCCGACCGGACGCGGCGCGTGCCCGCCTGCGGGACCTCAACGACGTCTATCGGTTCTTCGAAGAATGGTTCCCGATGATTCTCGAGCAATGGCACCGGAGGGGAGAGAAAGAGACCTGATGCCTTCAGTCATTCATACCGAGCAGCTCACGAAGTCGTACGGCACGCACCGCGGCATCATCGACGTCGACCTGGACATACCCCAGGGCGAGGCATTCGGCTTCCTGGGCCCTAACGGCGCCGGCAAGACGACCATGATCCGCACCTTGCTGGACCACATCCGGCCGACGAGCGGACGGGCCGAGATCTTCGGCATCGACACGACCGAGGATCCGGTCGCCATCCACAAGCGCCTCGGCTACCTGCCAGGCGAGTTCGTGCTCTACGACAAGCTGACCGGCGGCCAGACGATCGAGTACTTCGCCAACCTGCGCGGCGGCGTGGACAGGGCCTACCAGGCCGATCTGATCGAGCGGCTGGACGTCGATCCGTCGCGAAAGTTCCGGGAGTACTCCAAGGGCAACAAGCAGAAGATCGGGCTGGTCGTCGCGCTGCAGCATCGGCCCGAGCTGCTGATGCTCGACGAGCCGACCTCCGGCCTCGACCCGCTGATCCAGCAGGCGTTCTACTCCGTCATCCGCGAGGCGAAGGCCGAGGGGCGGACGGTGTTCATGTCCAGCCACATCCTCTCCGAGGTGGAGCGGACCTGCGACCGGGTGGCGATCATCCGCGAGGGACGCCTGGTCAAGGTGGACCGCGTCGAGGCCCTGCGTGACATGGCGCACCACACCGTCGAGCTGGTGTTCGCCGGCCCGGTGCCGATGGAGGCGTTCGCCGCGCTGCCGGGCGTCAGCGACGTCGTCTCCGAGGACCACGTGCTGCGCATGCGCGTCTCCGGTCCGGTTGCCCCGGTGGTGAAGGCAGCGGCGAGTTACGACCTGTCCGACTTCATCTCGCGCGAGCCGACGCTCGAGGAGACGTTCCTGGCCGTCTACGGCCCGCAGGACGATGGATCCGGGCCGGTGGCACAGACGACTGGAGAGCCGGCGTCATGACGGCCATCCTCAGCCATCCGCGGCCGGCCACGCTCCGCAGCCGCCTCATCGGCTTCGGCAGCGTCTTCGGCAAGTCCATCCGTGACTCGCGGCGTGCCTTCCTCATCGCGGCCGTCTTCCTGGGCGTCTTTCAGTACGTGATCATCGGGGCCGTCTCGAGCATCTACTCCTCGCCAGAGGCGCGCCAGGAGATCATCAACCTCGTCAAGGAGCTGGGCGCGACTGCGTCGGGAATGGCGGGCAACCCGGTCAACATCGGGACGCTGGGCGGCTATGTGGCCTGGAAGTACGGCGCGGTCTTCGTGATCTTCGCCGGCATGTGGTCCATCCTCGCCCTCTCCGGCACGCTGGTCGGCGAGGCACGGCGCGGCAGCCTTGACCTGCTGGCCGCCACCCCACTGTCGAAGCGCCAGATCGCGGTCGAGAAGATCGGCGCGCACGGGACGCTGCTCGGCATCATCGTCTTGCTGCAGACGCTGGCCGCCTGGGCCGGCGGCGCCGTCTACGCCCACATCCCGGCCGACGAGATCACCTTCGCGGCCGCGTTCGGCTTCGCGCTGTGGATCGGCCTGATGGCTCTCGCCTTCGGCAGCGTCGCCCTGGTCGTCTCCCAGTTCTGGGGACGGGCGGCTGGCATCGGCATTGCCGGCGGCCTGCTCGTGGCAGGCTGGATCATCCAGGGCTACCACGCCGCCATCCCGGGGCTCGGGGCGCTCACCGTCCTGACGCCATGGGCCTGGACCTACGACCACGTGCCGCTGGCGGGCCAGTTCAACTGGATCTCGATGGTGCCGCTGGCCCTGGTGCCAGTGATCCTCGTACCGGTCGGCATCTGGATCTTCGACCGCCGCGACATCGGCGCCACCACGCCGGCGCCGGTGCGCCTCCCTGGCAGGCAGCCGAATATCGCCATGGGCCTGGGCGGTCCGACCAGCCGATCCTTTGCCGAACGGCTGCCGCTGGCCCTGGCCTGGGGTCTCGGGCTGGGCGGCTTCCTGCTGGTGATGGCCAGCATCAGCAACTCGATCTCGGACGCAGTGGCCAAGTCACCGGACCTCATCAAGATCTTCAACTCGATCTTTCCGGGGTTCGAGCCGAATGCGGGCGGCTTCCTGCAGCTCATGCTCCAGCTTCTCTTCATCGTGGCGGGGCTGGCGGGAGCGACCCTCGTCTCCGGCTGGGCATCGGACGAGACAACCGGCCGGCTGGAGATGGTGCTGGCTGCGCCGCTGGCGCGGGCGCGCTGGGCGATCGGCGCCGGGCTCGGCATGTTCGGCGGGGTGGCGGTCATCACCCTGATGCTGGCGATCGGCGTGGCCATCGGCGCCGCCGCGGCCGGCAGCGACGCCACCACGCCGTTCTTCGGGACCTTTGCGCTGGGGCTCTTCGCGCTGGCGGCCACCGGCGTGGGGCTGGCCATCGGCGGGATCTTCCGGACGTCGGTCGCTGCCGAGACGGTGGCCCTGCTGGTGGTGGCGACCTACCTGCTCGACATCCTGAGCGAGGCGCTGACGTGGCCGGACTGGACGCGCCAGCTGACGCTGACGGCGCACATGGGCCACCCGATGATCGGCGACTGGGATCCGGTTGGTATCGTGGCCTGCCTGGCGCTCGCCCTTGGCGGCATGGCGCTGGGCGCGTGGGGCGTCGCCCGGCGCGACCTCAGGAGCTAGGGTCCGGCCTCCCTCCGTCGAGCGCCATGCGCGCCTGGGCGGCGACGTCCCGGCGCGCGTCGGCGGCGGACCGCTCGACCAGGCGTCGACCCTCTGCGGTCAGCGGACCGGCGTTGGCCAGCGCCGCAATCGCATTGCGGAGCAGCCGATGGCGCCCCGCTCGCGTCAACGCCGTCTCCCCCACCACCCGTCGAAAGGCGCGTGTGCCCAGTGGCAGCAACCATTCGATGAGCGGGAGCAGCGGGACCTCGAGCGCCCCGGGATCGTCCGCCTCCGCGTTGACCGGGCAAACCTCCTGGCAGACGTCGCAGCCGAAGATCCAGCTGCCGATGGCCGATGCCTCGGCCGGCGTCAGCGTCCCGGGGTGCTCGATGGTGAGGTAGCTGATGCAGCGGCGCGCGTCGATGGTCTGCGGCGCAATCAGCGCCCCGGTCGGGCAGCCGGCGAGGCAGCGCGTGCAGCTGCCACAGGTGGTTCGCACCGGGGCATCCGGCGGCAGATCGGCGGAGGTGATGACGGCGCCCAGGAACACCCACGAGCCGGCGGCCGAGTGGGTCAGCAGGTTCGTGTTCTTGCCGATCCAGCCCACGCCGCCGCGTGCCGCCAGCGCCCGCTCGGCCAGCGGCCGGTCATCGACGAAGGCCACCTCGCCGGTGGCGACGCCGCGATCGCGCAGCTCAGCGGCCACGCCGTCCAGTCGCTGCCGCAGGGAGCCGTGGTAATCGGAGCCGAGCGCGTAGCGGGCGATCCGGCCGGCCGGTTCCCGAGGCGTTGCCGACAGGACCGGGGCCAGGGCTCGGCGCAGCGCATCGGGCTGTGGATCCCAGGCGCTGCGACCGCCGTCGTATGGCGCGGCCACCACGACCACCGAGCGGGCCGCCGGCAGGTGGCGGCGCGGGTCCGTGGCGGTGACCGGACGCTCTCCGCCCATCCAGCCCATGGTGCCCATGCGACCCGCGGCGACGCTGGCCGTCATCCGTTCCCGATGGGCAGGCAGCGGCTCGGCGCTCGTCACCGCCACCAGCTCGAGCCCGTGGCGTGCGGCCATGGCCCGCAGCTCTGCGCGAGAGGGACCGGTGGTCATTCCGTCGGCAGGACGACGCCGATCAGCCGCTCCTGCGCGTAGACGCCCTCCAGCTCACCACGCTTCACCCGGCGACGGACCGTGTCGACCGTGACCCCCAGCCGTGCCGCGGCGGTGGTCAGGTCCAGGTGACGGTCCTCCGGCAGCTCCAGGCGCTCCGCCACGATGTCGTCGTGCCGCTGGCGCTCCGCCGCATCCGGGATCCAGCGCCGCTCGAACGCCGAACCGTGGAAGCGGCGCTTGCCGGCGGCAACCGCGCGCTCCTGGCGCGTGATGATCCCGATCCCCACCAGCAGCAGGCCACCCAGGGCAGACGCCAAGCCAACCAGGCCCAGCAGGCCGCGACGGATGCTCATGCCGGAGCGCCCGCCAGCTCGTCCTTCAGCTCGCGGCCCATCAGCTCGGCCACCGCCGTCATCGGCGGCCGGCCGCTATGGATGACGGCGGACACCTGGTCGGCAATGGGCATCTCCACGCCGTGCGCGCCGGCCAGCGCCAGCGCGCCGGTAACCGTGGTCACGCCTTCTGCCACACCCGCGATCTGCGCGGAGGCATCGGCCCAGGCCATGCCGGAGCCGATGAGCTCGCCCGCCCGGCGATTCCGCGACAGGGGGCTCATGCAGGTGGCGATCAGGTCCCCCACCCCCGCCAGGCCGGCGAAGGTCAGCGGATGGGCACCGGCGGCGACGCCCAGGCGGGTCATCTCGGCCAGGCCGCGGGTGATGATGCCGGCCTTCGCCGAGTCGCCGAAGCCGAGCCCGTCGACCATGCCGGCGGCCAGGGCCACGACGTTCTTCAGCGCGCCGCACAGCTCGACGCCGACCACGTCCCGATTGGTGTAGACCCGGAAGCGATCCGAAGCGAGGAGCGCCGCCATCTCGCCGGCCAGGGCCTGGTCCGTGCTCGCGACCACGCTGCCCGCCGGCTTGCCGGCCGCGATCTCGCGCGCCAGGTTCGGCCCGGACAGGACGGCCACCGGACGGCCCGGCAGCTCCTGCCCGATGACCTCGCTCATGCGCAGGTGGGTGTCCGCCTCGATGCCCTTCACCAGGCTGAGCAATGGCGCATTGGCGTCCAGGGTCACGGCCAGGCGTTGGAGGGTCTGGCGCAGATGCGCCGATGGAACGGCGAGGAGGTACGCGCGATGCGGCTCGCCAAGATAGGCGTCATCGGTCGCCACGCGCACGTTGGGCGGCAGCGTGACGCCGGGCAGGTAACGGCGGTTCTCTCGCTCGCTGGCGAGCTGGTCCGCGGCTTCGGCGGTGTGGGCCCAGATCGTCACCGGCCGCTGCCCGGCGGCCAGCATGACGGCCAGCGTGGTGCCCCACGCCCCGGCGCCGATGATGCCGATCTGATCGGTCATGCGCGATCCGGACCCTGGAACCGCTACTCGACCGCGATCCGCTCGCGCTCGGCCGGCTGCTCCGCCTGCTGCTCGTCCATCTTCTTGATCCAGTGGTCGAGATAGCTGCGCGCCGCCATGAGCTGCTCGCGACCCGCCGCCTTCATGTGCTTCCGCGTCTCCTCCGGAAAAAGGTCGCGCATCAACGCCCAGAAGGCCGTTTCGATGCCTTCCCGCCGGCTGCCGCCACTGCCGCTGCTGGCGTGCAGGCGGCGCTCGAGATCACCGATGCGCGCCTCCAGCTCATCGGTCCTGGTCTGGTCATCCACGCTTGCCACCTCCATTGCTGCCATTGCCCGCACGGCCGACCTTGCCACGTTGGGGCGCCGCGAACCGAATCTTCAGCACATGGTCGTCGAACTTCGCGCCGAGCGTCGGCGCGTCGAGCAGCGCCCGCGGCAGCACCAGGTTGCGGCGCCAGTTGCCAACGTCGATCAGGATCTCGTCGCCGTGCCGCGACAGCGCGATTTCGTCCTTCGAGGCGAAGGGCAGCTCAACGCTGAGCATGAACTCGCCGTCCATGCGCTCGACGGTGTACGGGCGGCCCCGGTAGTAGTGCGTCGTCGGGTCGGTGTCCTCGTACAGCGCCCGACCCAGTTCGCGCAGCATGCTGACGCCCACCACCTCGCGATCGAAGTACGGGGCGGTGCGCACCGGAATGGGGGCGAACGTCTGCTCCACCATCGGCCCATAGCGCTGCTGCGCCTCGTACCAGCCCCGGAAGTAGCGCCAGGTCTGGTCGTCGGGCAGGATCCGGTTGGCGACCACCAGGTCGGTCGGGTAGCCGTACAGGTGGAAGTAGGTGAAGGAGCGCTGCGCCTCCTTGATCACCACCTGCTCCAGGGTCAGCACCACGCGAACCGACGTCTTGGCCGGGTCGATGAGCAGCGAGTGCATGTGCTCCAGCTTGCGGAAGAGGTCCTCGCCGGCGTTGAAGACGTCGTCGCCGGGCATCGGCATGCCCACCACGCGCTGGATGAGCGGTCCGGTGAGCTTGGTGATACGCCGGCCGATGGGCTCGATCTTCTCCATCCACCAGCGTCCCGCCTCGGGCAGCGACAGCAGGCGGAGCGTTTCGCCGGTGGGCGCCGCATCGACGACCACGACGTCGTAGTCGCCCGAGTCGTGGTGCTCGGCAATCCACAGCAGGCTGCCCACCTCGTCCATGCCGGGCAGCACCGTCATCTCGTCGGCCATCACGTCGTCAAGGCCGCGCCAGCGCAGCACGCTGGCGGCGTACTCCTGGATCCTGCCCCAGTACTTCTCGACGTTGTGGAAGACCTCCGACTCCTGGCCCCACAGGTTCGGCACGATCTGCGTGGGCTCCGGGCCCAGCTCCACGCTGAACGCGTCGCCCAGGGAGTGGGCAATGTCCGTGGAGAGCACGATCGTCCGCAGGCCACGATCCGCGCAGTGCAGCGCGGTGGCAGCGGCCACGCTGGTCTTCCCCACCCCGCCCTTGCCGGTGTACACCAGGATCCGGGTCACGCCGCCATTGTGGCGTGTCGGCGATTCGAACGTGGCAGGCCCCCTCCGGTCGGGATGCAACCGCTGCTTGTGTCCCGGCGCGGATGGCTCACCGATACAACCGGTACTTGTGCGGATGCTCGGTTCGCGGGCTGCCGCGTGGATCGGGACAAGGGGCGCTTGTCCTGCAGCGCACCTGGCAGCGTGCTCGCGTCATCTCACACAGCGACAGTTGTTGCGCGGCCGGCAGATCACCAGCGGAATACAAGGCTCGCTTGTTGGCTCAGCTACGGGCGCGCTTCTTCGCAGGAGCTCTCCGTGCGCGCGGACGAGCGGAGCGGCGAGCGGCTTCCTCCGACGCGCGCGCCCGGAAGATGAGGCGGATCGGCGTGCCGAGGAAGCCGTACTCGTCCCGAATCCGGTTCTCCAGGTAGCGGCGGTAGCTGAAGTGGATCAGCTCGGGGTCGTTGACGAAGATCACGAACGTCGGCGGCGCCACCGCCACCTGGGTGGCGTAGAGCACCTTGCCCAGGCGATTGCGGACGTGTGACGGCGGGTGCGCGCGCACGGCGTCGGTGATGATCCGGTTCAGGTCGGCGGTGGGCACGCGCCGGTAGCGCTCATCGGCCACCCGCCGGGCCTCGCGCAGGACGCGCTCCAGCCGCTGCCCCGTCTGGGCCGAGGCGAAGACAATGTCCGCCCACGCCAGGTACGGCGCCTGGCGGCGCAGGACCTTCACCCACGCGTCCGCGGTGTGGCCGTCCTTCTCGACGGCATCCCACTTGTTGATGACCAGCACGATCCCCTTGCCGGCCTCCAGCACATGCCCGACCACGTGCGCATCCTGGGCGGTGTAGCCCTCGGTGGCATCGGTCATGACCACCGCCACGTCGGCACGGTCGATGGCCTTCATCGAGCGCAGGACGGAGTAGCGCTCGATCCCCTGCTGGACGGAGCCGCGGCGCCGGATGCCGGCCGTGTCCACCAGGACCATCGGCTCCTCGTCGACCATCACCGTGGTGTCGACCGGGTCGCGGGTGGTGCCGGGCACGTCGGAGACGATCATTCGCTCCTCGCCGAGCACGCGATTGACGAAGGTCGACTTGCCGGTGTTCGGGCGCCCGACGATGGCCACCCGCGGCGGTCCCATCTCCGTCTCCGCCAGCTCCTCGAGGTCTCCCTCCGAGATGGCGGCATCGGGCCATTGGGGCGCGAGTTCGGAAGCCGATGGTGGCGGCAGGGCGTCCACCAGCAGATCGGCCAGGTCGCCGGTGTTGCGGCCGTGCTGGGCGCTGACGGTGATGGCCGGGTCCATGCCGAGCGCGTAGAACTCGGCGCCCTCCTGCTCGCGGCGCGGGTTGTCGGCCTTGTTGATGACCAGGATGGCCGGCTTGGACGTGCGGCGGAGCCGATCAGCCACCTCGTGGTCCAGCGGCGCCAGGCCGGCCGCGGCATCGACCACGAACAGGATGACGTCGGCCTCCTCCATCGCCACCCGTGCCTGGTCCTGGACGCGCGCCTCGATGTGCGTGCCCGGCTCGAGCTCCAATCCCCCGGTGTCGACCAGCGTGAAGCGGCGCCCGTTCCACTCGCCGACGCCATAGACGCGGTCGCGGGTCGTTCCGGGAAGGTCCTCCACGATCGCCAGCCGCTCCCCGATGAGACGGTTGAAAAGCGTGGACTTGCCGACGTTCGGTCGCCCGACGATGGCGACCACCGGCAAGCTGGGGGCTGACATGCCCGCAGTCTAGGCAGGTCCCTCCTGCAGCAGCTTGGCGACGCGGTGGGCCTCGACCAAATTCGCCTTGCGCTCGTGCTCAGCGAGTGCCCGCTCGAGAGCGGCCCGCCGCGCGTCATGGCGTCCGGCGCACGCCTCAACGTGTGCAAGTGCTTCGAAGACTTCGGCGCGCAGCTCCAGGAAGTCGGTGGGTTCGGCAAGCGTGACGGCCTCGGCGATGATTTGCCGCGCCCGGTCGATCTGTCCGTCGTCCGCCGCGGCCCTGGCGGCGACCCATCGCCAGCATGCCTGTGTGGCGATGTCGTCTGGCGCGCCGGTCTCCTGCGCCATTCGAATGGCCTCTTCCATCTGGTCTCGGCGACCCAGTCGGTACGACGTGTCGGCCAGCTGCGCGGCCAGCGTGGACAGCACCCCGGTCTCGCCGATCTGCTGCAGCGTCTCGATTCCCGCGGCAAGCTCGCGCTCAGCCGCCGCGTCGTCGCCCGCCAAGCGCTCGATGGCGGCAGCAGCCATTCGGTTCCCGCCGCCCGCGACGAGGACCATGCCCCGCTCCGCCAAATAGTTCCTGGCCGCCTGACAGCGAGCGCGTGCCTCATCAAATCGCCCCTGCATCGCCAGCAAGGGTGAGCTGGAGGCCAACAGCGGCACCGTTTGTGGTTCGCGCTCCTTTGCCATGGCTTCGATCCGCCCGATCGCCTCGCTGCTCGGCACTGGCCCGTAGCGCAAGGCATTGGCGACCATTGCCGCGACGTAGAACGAGAGGCTCGACTGTTCGTCTCGCGTGAGGAGGGAGCGTGCCCGCTCCCACGCGTCAAGGCTTTCCGTCCAGCGACAGTGGTTCAGGAAGATCGTCCCTCGCGCGACCTCGGCTGCGACAAGCGAGCTGTCATCGCCACGCTTTGCCGCAACCGTCGCCAGCCGATCAGCCAGCGCGAGATATGCGCCTTCGTCGATCGCCGGGTTGGTGACCGTGTCGAGGCGAAATCCCTCGAGATCAGCCCGCATCAGCAGCACCTCATCGCCCGATCGACCAGCGGCTTCTCGCGCCTCTCCGATGTGCCGACGCGCCCTGGCCATATCGCCGGTCAACATCGCCGAATCGGCCGCGTCCAGCAGGAGCATCGTCCGATCGCGATCGTCAGCTGCCAGAGCCGCCGCCCGCGAGAGGAGATTCAGCGCGGCGGGTCGATCATTTCTGGCCAGTGCTCGTTCGCCTGCCGCGCGCAGGTGTCGCATCGCTCGGCCGCCGAGCGAGGCGGTGAGGTCGTCGGTTAGGCCAAGCTCCGACCGGTAACCGAATGCCTGCTCGAGGTGATATCCGATCACCTCCTCGTATTCCCTGAGCCGATCTCCCGCAATCTGTTCGAGCCAGTCGGCGAACCGCCCATGCAGGTCCCCGCGCTGTTCCTTGGTGAGCGACGCGTAGGCAGCGTCCCGCACCAGGAGATGACGGAAGCGGAATGCCTCGTCACCCACCGCGGCCGAGCGATCTGGGCGGACGAGCTCCTTGCGGACCAGCCTCATCAGCCTCGCGCCGAGGTCGCCACGTCCCTCGGGCGAAGACAGCTCAGCCACGGCTGAGCGTTGGAAGACCTTCCCGACGACCGAGGCGCGACCGATGAGATCGCGCTCCATCGGTTCCAGGTGGTCCAGCCGTGCTGCGACCAGCGCCGAGATGCTGGGCGGAACCGAGACGGCTTGAAGATCGTCGACGACGTGCCAGCCGCCGCCATCGCGTTTCAGGACGCCCCGGTCGACGAGCATCGCCACCAGTTCCTCGACGAACAGCGGGTTGCCTTCTGCAGTCTCGCCGATCCGATCCTGCACCGCCTTCGCCAGCTCCTGGTCCTCCACGAGATTGCCGATCAGGTGCGCCGCGTCTTCCGGCCCCAGCGGCTCAAGCAGGATGGTCGTGGCGTTGAGCTTGCCGCCGGCCCATTGCGGACGGGCATCAAGCAGCTCGGGGCGGGCGATGGCAAGGAGCAGGATGGTCGCCTCGCGGGACCAGTCGGCGATGTGCTCCACCAGATCCAGCATCGTCGGCTCAGCCCAATGGAGATCGTCGATGACCACGATCAGTGGTTTCCTTGCGGCGACCCCCTCGAGGAACTTGCGAAATCCCCAGAACGTTTCCTCGGTGGGCACCACGTCAGTCGAGAGGCCGATGGTCGGACACACCCGGTCGAGGATCGGGTCTCGGTCAGGGACCTCTTCCAGGAGTGACCGGAGCTTCTCGACTGCCGAGGCGGGCGACTCGTTCGGCTCGATGCCAGCCGCAGCCTGGGCCAGCTCGATGACCGGCCAGAAGGTGATGCCCTCGCCGTACGGCAGGCATCGGGCACGAAGCACCTGCGCCCGACCTCGCATCTGACCAAGGAACTCGTGCACCAGCCGGGACTTGCCCACGCCGGCTGTCCCGAGCAGCGTAAAGAGGTAGCAGGCCCGCTCCTCGTTGGCTCGATCGAACGCCTCGCGCAGGAGCTTGAGCTCGCGCTGCCGTCCGACAAGGGGCGTGTCGTGCGTGCGGACCGGCTGCCGATCGGCAACTGCGCTCAGGCGGAAGGCGGCCATCCGCTGGGCCTTGCCCTTCAGCTCCAGCGATGGCATCGGCTCGGCCTCGACGGCTGTCCGTACCAAGCGATGCGTCGTCTCGCCGAGCAGGATCTCGTCGGGTCCCGCCGCCTGTTCCAGGCGAGCGGCGACGTTGACGGCGTCGCCGGTGACGAGCGTGTGGCCCTGGGCGGCCTCGCCGGCCACCACCTCACCAGTGTTGACGCCGATCCGCAAGGAGATCGGCGACCAGCCGGGCCCGGCGAGCTCCTGGTTGAGCAGCGCCACGGCGGCTCGCATCTCGTGCGCGGCGCGGACGGCGCGCAACGCGTCGTCCTCATGCAGCACTGGAATGCCGAATACCGCCATGACCGCGTCGCCGATGAACTTCTCGACGCTGCCGCCGTGCCGCTCGATGGCGACGCGCATCACGTCGAAGTAGCGCGACAGCATGCGGCGGGTCGACTCGGGGTCGGTGCGCTCGCCGAGGCTGGTCGACCCGACCACGTCGGCGAAGACGATGGTCACGGTCTTGCGAACCTCAGGGCGGGGCGCCGCAGCGTCCAGCGCGTTGCCGCAGCTCAGGCAGAAGCGGGCCCGCTCTGGATTCTCCTCGCCGCAGTTCGCGCAGCTGATCATGTCGGAGCCGAGTGTACGAGGCGCGTCGATGCGATCCGACCTCAGCCGGCGCCGATAGGATGGGAGCCATGCGCATCGGGATCGTCGCCACCCGCCTGGCCGGCGTGGACGGCGTCACCTTCGAGGCAGCCAAGTGGGAGATGGCGCTGCAGCGGATGGGCCACCAGGTCCTGCTGTGCGCCGGCGAGGTCGACGCTCTGCGCGCCAGTGCCCGCCTCATCCCGCCGATGCACTTCGCCTGGCCGCCCGCCGCTCGCGTCACCGCCGCGGCCTTCGATCCGAACAGTGACCCGCACGCGGTCCGCGAGGAGCTGGAACGTCTGGCCGGTCTCCTGTTCCCGGTGCTCGATCACTGGGTCGAAAGCGAGGCGCTCGACACGCTCATCGTGGAGAACGCCTGGGCCATCCCGATGCACCTGCCACTGGGCCTGGCGCTGCGTCGCGTGGTCGAGAACCGCATGCTGCGGACGATCAGCCACAACCACGACTACTGGTGGGAGCGCGAGCGCTTCGCGCAGTGCGTGGTCCCGGACGTTCTGGAGCATGCCTTCCCGCCTCGGATGCGCAACATCCACCACGTGAGCATCAACTCGCTGGCCGCTGCCGAGCTGCGGCGTCGGCGGGGCCTGGACTCCATGGTCGTGCCGAACGTGTTCGACTTCGAGCGTCCTCGGCCCCGGCCGCACCCGTCCATTCGCCGCCGGATGCGTGCGGAGCTGGGCATGGGCGAGCGCGGGCTGCTGGTCGTGCAGCCGACACGGGTGGTGCCGCGCAAGGGCATCGAGCTGGCGATCGAGCTCGTCGGGCGGCTGGGCGACCCAGAGTCGGTCCTGCTGATCACCTCGCCCGCCGGCGACGAGGGGCTCGATTACCTGATGGCCCTGGAGCGGCAGGCCGAGAAGGCCGGCGTCAGGCTGCGATACGCCGCCGACCGCTTCGAGCCCGACCTCGAGGGCAGACAGGTCGGTCCTGCCCACACCCTCCACGACGCGTACCTGGCCGCCGACCTGGTCACCTATCCCTCGCTGTACGAGGGCTACGGCAATGCCCTGATCGAGGCCATCTTCTACGGCAAGCCCGTGGTCGTGAACCGGTACTCGGTCTATGTCTCTGACATCGCGCCGCTCGGCCTGCAGTTCATCGAGATGGACGGCGAGGTCACCGATGCCACCCTCGCCGCAGTGCGCGACGCCCTTGCGCATCCGGCGCGCCAGGCGCGGATCGCCCGGCACAATTTCGACATCGCGCGACGACGCCTCTCGTACAAGGTGCTCCGTCGCCGCCTGCGCCGCCTGCTGGGCGAGGTCGTCGGCGGCGTCACCGGCGGCTAGCTTGACGAGCTCGGGCTCGAGCCGATGATGCCCGCATGAATCGCGCTTGCATCCTGGTAGCGATCGTGGTGCTGGCGTCGTGTGCTGCTCCACCTGACGGGCCCGTGGCGATCAAGACGGATCGATCAGTGGTCAAGGTCTGCCCGGCTGCTCGCGTCGGCGGGACGCTGGTCACCGATGACGAATGGGGGCTGACCCTGGAGAACCCCGGCACGGGCCGACATCGCGTCACGTGGCCGCATGGCTATTCGGCACGTCGAGAGTCGGGCGTCGTCTACCTTGTCGACGATCGGGGTGAGGTGATCGCCCGCGAAGGAGACCACATCCATGCCGGCGGCGCGAGCGACGACGACGGCACTGCGCACGTGTGCTTCGGCATCACGGTCGACGTCCCGGCGGGGACGTGACGCATCGGCTGATAATCGCGCGGTAAGCCCTCGGTTCCATCCACGGAGGAAACCAGTCGTTCTTATGCCCGCGGGGTCATAAGGACAAGTCAGGGCTCGGCTACCACTTGGCTCAAGCGGCGGTCAGCGCGTAGATCCGGTCGCGGACCTCCTCCAGGTCAATCTCCGGCGTGGAGGTGCCACCGGTGATCCCGATCCGCGCCTTGCCGGCCAACCAGGCGCCATACGCGGATGCGAGCTCGTCCGCATCGGCGATGTGGATGGTGTCCTCGCAGACCTGCGAGCACTTGACGGCCAGCTCCTTGGTGTTGGACGAATTCTTCCCGCCAACCACGATCATGGCGTCGACATCGGCGGCCAGCTCGACCGAGTCCGACTGCCGGGTCAGGGTCACCGGGCAGACGGTGTTGACCACGCGCAGGTCGTGGCATCGGCGCAGGCAGAAGGCAGCGAACTCCTCGAGCTTGTGGGGCAGGATGGTCGACTGCGACAGCACGCCCAGCTTCTTGGTGTGCGGCACGCGCTCCCAGGTCTCGCGGTCCATGTCGTCGACGACGACGTGCTTCTCGCCGGCGTAGGAGCGCACCCCCTTGACTTCGGGGTGGTCCTCGTGGCCGATGATGCACACGGTGTAGCCGGCATCGGCCAGCTCACGGGCGGCCTTCTGGGATTGCAGCACCCAGGTGCAGGTGGCATCGATCACCTGCAGCTCGTCGCTGCCGGCGGCCTTGGCGCGCAGCTTCTCCATCTCCGAAGCCGGCACGCCGTGGGCACGAATGACCAGCGTGCCGCCCTCGACCTGGTCGGCCAGGTCGGCAGTCCGGATGCCGCGGTCCGAGAGATCGGCCTTGATGCCCGGGTTGTGGACCAGCTGGCCGAGCGTGGTCACTTCCTCGCCCTGCTCGCGGGCATGCTTCGCCTTGTCGATCGCCAGCCGGACGCCGTAGCAGAAGCCGGCGCGCTCGGCGATGCGCACCTCGGGACGGGTTGGGATCGTGGTGGTCATCGGCTCAATTCTATCGAGCGCAGGCGGAGAACCGATTCGGACCACTAGGCCGGCGAGCTCCAGCGCCCCCGCTGGCCAGCCGGCAGGAGCGCGGCGATCGTCCCCATGATCCGATCGGTCCCCTGCCTGAGCGCCGCTCGGTCAAGGCCATCGGCCTGTACCGGGAGGCTGAAGGGCTGACCGATGCGAATCGTGATCCGGTTGCGGCGCGGCAGCCAGGTGGCGAACTGCCGGTGCGTGCCGGCCACGCCGACCGGCAGCACGGGCACGCCGGTCCGGATGGCGAGCAGCGCGGCGCCGGCCCGCCCGTCGCGAAGCTGCCCGTCCCGACTGCGGGTGCCCTCAGGGAAGACGCCCACCATCCGCCCCTCGTCCAGCAGCTCGAAGGCGAGGCGCTGCGCCCCGCGATCGCCCTCGCCGCGCCGCACGAAGAAGACTCCGGCGCTGCGTGCCAGGAAGCCGATCACCGGCCAATGGTTCATCTCGTCCTTGGCCATGAAATGCAGGATACGGCCGGTCCGGTGCCCGACCGCCCAGCCCACGAACAGCGGGTCAAGGTTCGAGCAATGGTTCGCCACCACCAGCACGGCACCGTCCCTCGGCACGTTCTCCAGGCCTTCGAGCCGGCCCGGGCCGAACAGCCACAGCAGCCAGCTGGTGATGACTGCCCCGGGATGGAAGAACCAGGTGCTCGTGCGCGGATCGGTCTCAGCCATGGACCGCTGCGTCCGCCGGCGCCATCCGGTACCGCGTCGGCAGATGACGGACGATCTCCTCCACAGAGGCCTCCACGCCCAGCTCCCCGGTGTCGATGACCAGGGCCCCCTCCGCCTTGCGCAGCGGCGCAACGGCGCGGCCCGAGTCCGCCGCGTCGCGCTGCTCGATCTCGCGCAGGTAGCGTTCGAAGCGCTCGGGTCGCCGCATCTCCGATGCGCGCCGCGCAGCGCGGACGGCGGCCGTCGCGGTCAGGAAGACGACCAGCGTCGCGCCCGGCAGCACCACGGTGCCGATGTCGCGGCCCACCATGACCGTGTCCTGCCGCCGGGCGATGGCACGTTGCAGGGTCACCATGGCGCTGCGCACCGGGGCGTGGCGGCTGACGTCACTGACTGCCCGGTCCACGCGCGGGGTGCGGCTCTCGTTGGTCACGTCGCGGCCGTCGAGCAGCACCGTCTCCCGGCGGTCCGACTGCTCGGGGAGTGGCCGCCGCACCTCGATCTTCACCTGGCGGGCAAGGCGGCCGAGCGCCTCGCCGTCGTCCACGTCCGCGCCGCGTTCCAGTGCCGCCAGCGTCACCGCGCGGTACATCAGGCCGGTGTCGACGAACGTGGCGCCGAGGCGCTGCGCCAAGGCGAAGCCAATGGTGCTCTTGCCGGAGCCGGACGGCCCGTCGATGGCCACGGCCAATCGACCGCCAGCCCGAACGGGCCGCTCGCGGCGCGGGCCGGGCGGCTGCCCGACCAAGGCCTTGACTTCCCGGTCGGTCAGCGGCCGCCACTCCCCAGTGGCCAAGCCTTTCAGAGTCAGCGGGCCGAGGCCGACACGGACGAGGCGCAGGACGCGCAGCCCCACGGCCGCGAAGAGGCGCCGGACCTCGCGCTTGCGTCCCTCGCCGACCCTGACGCGCAGCCAGGTCCCGGTCTCGCTCGGCTGCCGCCCGATCTCGCGAGGCGGTGCGGCGGCACGCGCGGTCAGCAGCCGCGCCGGACCGTCCTCCAGCGGGACGCCGTCCAGCAGCGCCACCAGCTCGTCGGCGGTCGGCGGTCGGTGCACGAGCACGGCGTACTCGCGCTCCATCCCGTAGCGCGGGTGGAGAAGGCGGTTGGCCCACGCGCCGTCGTTGGTGAGCACCATCAGCCCCTCGGACTCGACGTCCAGGCGACCGGCCGGCCAGAGACGGGCGCTGGCGGCCTGCGGGACGTCGTCGAGCAGGTGGACGACGCTGCGCCGGCCGCGCTCGTCCTGCGACGAGGACACCATGCCGCGCGGCTTGTGCACGGCGTAGTGGAGCGGAGCTTCGGCTCGCGCCAGCGGGCGGCCATCGACCGCGATCTCGTCACGGTCGGGGTCGGCAGATTGGCCGATGCTCGCGCTCCGACCGTTGACCGTCACCCGCCCCGCCGCGATCAGCGCCTCGGCGCCCCGCCGCGACGCCACGCCGGCGCGGGCCAGCACCTTCTGGAGGCGCTCAGCCGGCATCCGCGGTGAGCGCGGTCAGCGCGGCCGCCTCGCTCGTCAACGGCGGCAGGTCGTCCAGCGCGGTGAGGCCGAAGCGCTCCAGGAATGTGAAGGTAGTGCCCAGCAGGATCGGCCGGCCCGGAGTATCGCGGCGCCCGACCTCGGTCACCAGCCGCCGATGCAGGAGCGAGCGGATGACGTAATCCGAGTCGACGCCCCGCACCCGATCGACCTCCGCCCGGGTGCACGGTTGCCGGTACGCGATCACCGCCAGCGCCTCCAGGGCGGCGTTGGAGAGGCGCGCCTCCTGGCGGGCAGCGTAGGCGGCAAGGCGGGCGCCGAGCTCCGGGGCGGTGACCAGCTGCCACTCGTTGCCCAGGCGCTGGAGGCGCAGCCCGCGGCCATCCTCGGCGAGGCGCTCGCCGAGATCGTTCAGGGCGGCCTCCGCCTGCAGGTCCGGCACCTCTCCCAGTCCGGCCAGCTCGCCGGTGGTCAGCGGCCGCTCGGCGATGAACAGCAGCGCCTCGAAGTAGGCGTCCAGGTCGTGGACGGCGCTCATGTGCCGGCCTCGGAGCCGATGCGCCGCACCAGGATCGGCCCGAACAGCTCGGTCTGCTCGACGGTCGCCTGGCGGCGACGCACGAGCTCGAGCATGGCCAGCACGGTGACACTGATCTCGGTGCGGCTGCGGCAGGCCGCGAGCACGGTCTGGAGCACCACGCGGCCCGCGGATCCCATCGCCTCGCGCAGCGCCGTGATCTGCATCGCGATAGTCACCTCGCGCGGCACCACCTCGGGCGGCGGCGGCTCGGGCTCGGGAATGGCGGCCAGCCGCCCGAGGACGTCGGCGAGCGCGCTGGCCGGCATCGGCTCGGTTGGTGCCTCGGGCAGGTCCGCCTCGCGTGGCTCGCGTCGGAACGCCACCCGCTCACCATCCCACGCTCCGAGCTGCCGGGCGGCATCACGAAGGGCGCGATACTCGAGCAGGCGACGGCGCAGCTCCTCCTCGTCCGGCTCGTCCTCGCCGGTTCGCGCGCTCGGTTGCGGCTCTCCGGGGAGCAGCCGCCGGGACTTGAGCAGGATCAGCTGCGAGGCCACCCCGACGAAGTCGGCCAGCTCGGCCGGCGCCACTGGATGGTTGGCCAGGTGCTCGACGTAGGCGTCGGCCATCTCCGCCAGCGGCACGGTCAGCACGTCCAGCTCCCGCGCCTCGATCAGGTGCAGCAGCAGGTCCAACGGGCCGCTGAACACGTCCAGGCGCAGCTCGAACGGCGGCGCCTCGGCGCCCGGATCGGCCTCCACGGGAATTGGCTCGAGTGGCATCGCGCTCAGGATGCCTCGTCTGCGGCCCGCAAGGCGGCCGCCAGCGACGCATCTGCCTCCGCCGGCGCGCTACGAATGAAGGCGACCGCGCGCGGCGAGCAGCCCGCCGCGGCGGCGGCATCGGCCGAGAGATCGGCGTGGTGCAGGTACAGATGGAAGGGGTAGCGCCACGAGCTGGGCTCGGCTGTCGCCAGGCGGGCCAGCGCGCGCGGCATGAGGGCCTCGAGCAGCACCCCGGCCACCCGGTGCCAGAGCCGCAGTCGCTGGCCCTTGGCGCAGTCGTGCAGCAGCGCGGCAACGAGTAGGTCGCGATCGTCGTGCCCCGCATCGGTGAGGCGGCACACCACGTCGAGCGCGTGTCGTCGATCGGCCACCGGCATATGGTCGAACAGCGGCCAGGCGGCGTCGGGCAGGATCCGGCGCGCGCGGCTCGTCTCGTCGGCGCTCACCCGAGCGCGCAGGTGGCCGACGAACTGCTCGACCCTATGCACCGATGAGCAGCCGCGTGATGTCCTGGGCCAGGTTGAACAGCCAGTCGAGGGGGCTGAAGCCGCCGCCGAGGCGCGGCAGCAGGACCAGCACCAGCAGCACCAGTACGCCGTACACCGCGTAGCGCTGGACGGTGAGCGCGGTTCGCAGCGGCAGGAACGGCAGGACCAGGTTGTAGCCGTCCAGCGGCGGAATTGGCAGCAGGTTGAAGAGGCCCAGGATGACGTTGAATTCGACGATCCACAGCAGCACCCGGCCCAGGAAGCCGCCCGCCTGGCTGTCGAAGACGCCGGCCACCTCGGCCCCCCGGAACACGACGGCGAAGACGGTCGCGACCACCAGGTTGGCCAGGGGGCCGGCGACAGCAACCCAGGCCATGCCCACGCGTCCCGGCCGCAGGGCATAGGCGTTGACCATGACCGGCTTGCCCCAGCCGAAGCCGGCGATCAGGAAGAAGATCGTGCCCATCGGATCCAGGTGGTGGAGCGGGTTCAGGCTGACCCGGCCCATGGCGCGGGGCCGATGGTCGCCGAGCTGATCGGCCACGAAGGCGTGACTGAACTCGTGGAAGGTCGTGCCGAGCACGAGCGCGATGAGGAGGCCGATGAGGACCTCCGGGCCTGCCTGGAAGATCATGCGCCCAGCTCCGGCAGCAGCTCGCGCAGGACCTTCACCAGCCGTGCGGCGCCGATCGGACCCATGGCCAGCACTTCGTCGTGGGTGACCTCGCCCTCCATGTCCGGGGTGGCCTTGTTGGTCACCAGGCTGAAGCCGAGCACCCGCACCCCCATGTGGCGCGCCACCAGCAGCTCGTGGACGGTCGACATCCCAACCGCGTCGGCACCGAGGGTGCGGAGCATGCGCAGCTCCGCCCGCGTCTCGTAGGCGGGGCCCGACAGCATCAGGTACACACCCTCGCGCAGCGTCACCCCGGCGCGTTCGGCCGCGCCGTGGGCGTGGATGCGCAGCCCGGCGTCCCAGGCATCGGCCATGGCCAGGAAGCGTGGGCCAAAACGGTCGAGGTTCGGACCGAGCAGCGGGTTCTCGCCCGACAGGTTGATGGTGTCGCTGATGACCATTACGTCGCCGGGGTCGTAGTCCGGGTTCACGCCCCCCGATGCGTTGGTCAGCACCAGGGTGCCAATCCCCAGGGAAAGCACGGCGCGCAGCAGCAGGGTCGACTGGCGATGGCTCCAGCCTTCGTACGGATGGGCGCGTCCGGACAGGATCACGACCGTGGCCCCTGCCGCGCGGCCGATGACCACCTCCCCGGCATGGCCCTCGACCTCCGAGCCCGGGACGTTGGGGATGTCGCGGTACGCGATGCGGACGCGCGGCTCGGCGTCGAGCAGCTCGACCACCCCACCCAGCCCCGAGCCGAGGACGAAGCCGAGCGTCGGCGTCCCGAGGCCCGGCATGGTCGCGAGCCGCTCACGGACGGCGGCGGCGGCCGCGTCGATGCGCCGCTCGAGCTCCGCGCCGTAGAGCCCGTCGGGCAGCGCGCCCCGGCGGACCGGCTCCACCTACATCCGCTCCAGGATGTCGCGCTTCTTGGCCTCGTACTCCTCGGGCGTGATCAGGCCCTTGTCACGCAGGCCGGCCAGGCTCTCCAGGGTGGCCGCCAGCTGGCCGGCCGTCTCGTTGGCCGCCGGCGCGGACGGTGCGGGTGCCACGGGCGCCGCCGCGACGGGCTGGGAAACCGCATCCGGCCGCACTTCGGACACCCGGTCCGAGCCGGCACGTGGCGGCATCGGCTCCGCACGCTGCATCGGCGGGATGGGCGCGGGCCGCTGGACACGCGGTGGAGCGAGATCCGGGAACTCCATGCGCTCCTTCTGGTTGAGCATCGCGATCTTGAACTTCACCGGCTCGGCCAGCATCGGGAAGTCATTCAGCAGGCCCGTCTCAGCCGCTTCGGACGCGGTGAGGATGTCGAGCGTGCCGTAATCGAAGATCCGACCCATGAAGCTCTGGGTCAGGCGCGCGTCGTTCACTTTCTCGAGGCTCGAATCGCCCATCTGCTTGTTGAAGATGCCCTCGGCCTTGATCACCCGCCGGGTGGTGATCAGGTACTCCTGGTTGCGCCAGGCCCAGATCTTGAGGCCGATGTAGGCCAGGCAGATGATCAGCGCCACCACGGCGATGATCTCCAAAATCCCGGTCAGGTTGCCCGGCTTGGAGGTGGCCTGCCAGATCAGCAGCGCCAGCGCCAGGATGGCGCCGATGATGTAGAGCCAGGTCTCGGCCAGGACGGCGAACCAGTGCTGGCGGCTCTCGAAGACGACTTCCTCGCCCCGGCTCAGCAGGTTCCTCGCGTAGCTCATGGGCCGTGCTCCGTGCTCAGGCTCTCGGGTGCGCCCGGGCGTACACCTCGCGCAGGCGCTCACCGGTCAGGTGCGTGTAGAGCTGGGTGGTGCTGATGCTAGCATGGCCCAGCAGGGTCTGAACCACGCGCAGATCGGCCCCACCCTCGAGCAGGTGCGTGGCGAAACTGTGCCTGAAGGTGTGCGGGGTGACGTGCCCCGCGACCCCCGCCTCGCGTGTCCAGCGGCGCACCAGGCGCCACACCGCCTCACGCGTGAGCCGCCTGCCGCGCTGGTTGACAAAGGCCGCCGGGGAGGGCTTCCCCGCCGTCCAGACCGACCGCGGGCCGTTGAGGTACCGGTGCAGACGATCCCGCGCGGGCTCGCCCATCGGCACCCGGCGCTCCTTGTTGCCCTTGCCGATGACCTGCACCTGCAGGTTCGGCAGGTCGATGCGATCGACGTCGAGCCCCGTGAGCTCACTGACCCGCAGCCCACAGGCGTACAGCAGCTCGAGGATGGCAGCGTCGCGGACCGCGGCCGGGTCGTCAGCGGACGGTGCCGCCAGGATGCGGGCCACGTCGTCCGCGTCGAGCACATCCGGCAGGTAGCTGCCAGGCCGCGGACTGTCGAGCAGCGCGGCGACGTCGCGGGTGGCGAGCCCCTCACGCAGCGCGAAGCCGTAGAAGCTGCGGATGGCCGCCACCTTGCGGGCCTGGGTCGTCGGTCGGCGGCCGGCGCGCCGCAGTCCGTTCACGAAATCGGTGACCGGTTGGGGATCATCCCGCCACCGTGCGCCGGCGGTCGCCGCGAACTGGTGGAGATCTCGGCGATACGCGCCGATCGTCAGCGGGGAAAGGCCCCGCTCCACCCGCAGCTCGAGCAGGAACGCGTCGATTGCGTCGGTCAGCGCGCGTTCGGCGGCCATCAGCCGCCAGCCGCCGCCCGCAGCAGGGCCTCGGCGGCGGCACGCGCCTCCTCCCCGGCGCCCTCGCCGGCCAGCATCGCGGCCAGCTCGGCGCGGCGCGACTCCCCGTCAAGCAGCGTCGCCTCTGCGACCGTTCGTCCGTCGGCGGACCGCTTGCCGATGTGCACGTGGCTGTCGGCCAGCGCCGCCACCTGCGCCAGGTGCGTGACGCACAGCACCTGGTGATATCGCGCCAGCGCCCGCAGCCGCTCGCCGAGCGCGGTGGCGTGACGACCACCGATGCCCGCGTCCACCTCGTCGAAGACGAGCACCGGCGTTTCGTCGGCGGCAGCCAGGACGACCTTCAGCGCCAGGGACAGGCGGCTCGCCTCGCCGCCGGAGGCGATTCGGGCCAGCGGCCGCGGCGGCTCGCCGGGATTCGGGGCGAAGGTGAACGTAACGCGGTCGCCGCCGCCCGGTCCGATTTCCGTACGCTCGAGATGGATGCCGAAGCTGCCGGCCGGCAGTCCGAGCGGCGGCAGCTCAGCGTTGACGCGATTCGCCAGCTGCTCGGCCGCAATTGCCCGGGCGTCCGTCAGCTGGGCGGCGGCGCGCTCGAGGGCTGCTCGGCGCCCCTCCTCGTCCGCGCGCAGCCGCTCCCGGAGCTCGTCCTGGTCCTCGAGCCGCGCCAGCTCGGCCGCCGCCGACTCGGCGAAGCCGACCACCTCCGCCAGCGTTCCGCCGTATTTGCGCTTCAGCTCGTAGAGCAGGGCCAGGCGCTCCTCGAGCGCGGCGCGCGCGGCCGGGTCCAGCTCGACGGCCTCTCCCAGTTCGGCAACGTCGCGGGCCAGCTCGGTGGCCTCTGCCTCCAGGGCCGCGGCGCGCTCGGCGACGTCCGAGAAGCGCTCGTCCAGGCTGGCCGCCTGCACCAGCTCCCCGCCGGCGACGCGCAGCGCGTCCAGCCCGCCGCCCTCGTCGCGCAGCGCCCGCAGCGCGGCATCGGCGGCGCGGGCAATCGCCTCCGCATGGCTTGCGCTGCGCAGCTGCCGCTCCAGCTCCTCGTCCTCGCTCGCCCGCGGCGCGGCGGCGGAGACCTCGTCGACCTGGTGGCGCAGGAGCTCCATCCGCCGCGCCAGCTCGTGTGGGTCGGCCAGCATCTCGGCGGCCTGTGCGACCGTGGCGCGCCACGCGGCGTGCGCCGTGGCAACCGTTGTCACCGTCGCCCCCAGGTCGCCGAAGCGATCCAGCAGGGCGAGCTGCCGTTCGAGGACCAGCAGCCGCTGCTGCTCATGCTGCCCGTGGATCTCCGCCAGCCGCTCCCCGAGCGAGGCGAGGCCGCCCACCGTCACACTGCGATCGTTGACCCGCACCGACGAACGGCCGTCGACGCCCACCTCGCGGCGCACGATGGCCTGCCCGTCGCCCGCGGCCAGCACGTCGGCCAGCGGGTCATCCGCGAGCGGCGACACCGCGTCGAACACGGCCTCCACCCGTGCCGCGTCGGCCCCTGCGCGCACCTGGTCCGTTGCGGCCCGTGCACCCAGCGCCAGGGCCAGGGCGTCCACGATCAGCGACTTCCCTGCTCCGGTCTCACCGGTCAGCACCGTGAAGCCCGGGGAGATCGGCAGCCGGACCCGCTCGATCACCGCCAGGTTCTCGACGGTCAGCTCGGTCAGCGACATCGGTCCATCAAGTCCGGTCAGTACGGCAGCCGCGAGGCCTTGGTGCGCAGCAGGTCATAGAACGGGGTCGCCCCGCTGGGCTCGATGAGCCGCAGCGGCACCTCCAGCGCGCGCACCTCCACCCGGTCGCCGGCCACCATCGGCAGATCCCATTGGCCGTCGATCGACACCACCGCTCCGGTCGGCGCGGCCCGCAGCGCCATGGTCACCACGTGCTCCTCGCCGGCCACCACGCTGTGCAGCGAGCTGAGGTAGGCCGCCACCGGGGTGATGATCATGTTCCGCAGCCGAGGATCGAGGATCGAGCCGCCGGCGCTGAACGAGTAGGCGGTCGAGCCCGTCGGCGTGGCCACCACCACCCCATCCGCGACCCAGGTGGCCAGGTGGCTGCCGCTGACGTCCACCTCGATCTGGATCATGCGCACCCGCCCGCCCCGCGCCAGCACGACCTCGTTCAGGCAGGAGTGGCTCTCCTGCGTGCCGTCGGCCCGGACCAGGGTCGCCTGGATTCGGAATCGCTCGTCGATCCGGTAGTCGCCCGCCGCCACCTGGTCCAGGGCCTGCTCCAGGTCGACCGCTTCCACCTTGGCCAGGAAGCCCACGCGGCCCAGGTTGACGCCGAGCGCCGGCACACCGTTGTCGCCGATGGCCCCCGCCGTGCGCAGGAAGGTCCCGTCCCCACCGAGGACGCAGACCAGGTCGGTCCCGGCGCAGGAGGTTGCGATCAGGTCGCGCTGCTCGGCCGCCGACTCCCAGGCATCCACGCCGTGGGCCGCGCACCATGCCTTGCCGCGCGACAGAGCCGCCACCGCGTCGGGATCGGTGGGGTTGTAGGCGAAGCCGATGCGCATCTACTCGTCCGAGCGCTCGGCGTCCGGTCGCTGGGCCGCTCCCAGACGGGCGGCGATGTCCGCCACCTGCCGGCGCAGCGCGGCGATCTCGCCCCCGATGTCTTCCTGGACCGCGGCGTACGAACGGTCGAGGCCGGCGGCAATCAGCGCGCGCATGAGGCTGGACGGCGAGACGCCGCGGGCGCGCGCCGCCTGCTCGACTCGCACCAGCAGCGCGTCGGGCATCCGCAGCGAGACGATCTGGCGCATCGTGTCGGGCGCCGGCTCGTGGGCGGCCGGCTGGACGACCTCGAGCCCCTCGAAGCCGACACTGAGCTGCTCCCCGGGCGCCTGGGCGCTGCGCTTTGCCATCTCGCGCCGAATCGTAATACGCCCAACCTAGCCCGATGGAGCCGTCAGCACCCGAATCTGCTCCGCCAGCGCCTCCGGCGCGATCCCGGGTGGCGCCACGAGGTGCGCCAGGAACTCGACGTTGCCGTCGCCTCCCACGATCGGCGACCGCATCAGCCCGGCAACGCCGAAGCCGGCGGCGGCGCCGGCGCCGGCAAACCGCTCCAGCACCGCGCCGTGGACGGCGGCGTCGCGTATGACACCGCCGCGCGGCACGGCGTCCTTCCCCGCCTCGAACTGCGGCTTCACCAGCGCGACCACCTGGCCGTCGGGCGCGAGCAGCCCTCGGACCGCGGGCAGCACCAGGCGCAGCGAGATGAACGACAGGTCGAGCGTGGCCAGCTGGATCGATTCGGGGAGCGCGGTCAGCGTGCGCAGGTTGGTGCGCTCCATGCTCACCACGCGCGGGTCGCGGGCCAGGCGGTCGAGCAGCTGGCCGCGGCCAACGTCAACGGCGTAGACCCGCGCGGCACCCCGCTCCAGCAGCACGTCGGTGAAGCCGCCGGTCGAGGCCCCCGCGTCCAGCGCTACGGCGCCGGCGGGATCGACGCCGAAGGCCCCGAGCGCGGCCGCCAGCTTCTCTCCAGCGCGGCTCGCCCAACGCGGCCGCTCGCGAACGTGCAGCTCAACGTCGCTCTCCACCAGGTTGCCGGCCTTGAGGGCGCGACCTCGGCCAGGAATTTCCACCTCGCCGGCCAGCAGCATTGCCTGGGCTGCGGCGCGGGAAGGCGCGATTCCGCGCTCGACGAGGACCTGGTCAAGCCGGAGGCGCGGCATGGACCGATCCTAAGCCCGGTTGGTGGTGGGAAGCCGCTCCGATCCGCCCTCCCCCCTCGGGGGCGACGTGAGACGGCCTACGCTGCGCCGACGCCCTGGCTGGGGGCCGGGCGAGCTCGAGCGGTCGGGCCCAGCGCCTCGCGCATCTGGCCGAGGATGCCCTCCACGTCGATCCGCTGCTGCCGTCGCAGATCGTCGACCGCACCGTGATCCACGAATCCCTCTGACAGCGCGATCTTGAGCAGGGGCAGATGCACACCAGTTCGGTTCAGGGCGTCGAGCACGCCATCGCCGAAGCCGCCCATGGCGGCGGACTCCTCGGCGGTGACCACCAGGCGTTTACCGGCCGCGTGCTCCGCCAGGCACGCCTCGTCGAGCGGCTTCGCCCAGCGCGCGTTGATCACGGTCGAGGTCAGGCCTCGCTCCGACTCCAGGGCATCGGCCACGGCCAGCAGGCGCTGGACGATGGGTCCGAAGCCGACCAGCAGGAGGTCGGCGCCGCCGCGCAGCATCTCGGCGTGCCCGATCTCGAGCGGCTGCGCCGCCCGATCCGGCTGGTCCTGTCCCGGGTCGCGGGGATAGTGCAGCGAGACCGGCCCGTCATGCGCCATGGCCGTCACGACCATGTCGCGCAGCTCCTGCTCGTCTTTCGGCGAGCCGATGACCAGGTTCGGCAGTGAACGCTGCGCGGCCAGCGTGAACATGCCCTGGTGGCTGGTGCCGTCCTCGCCCACCAGCCCGGCGCGATCGATCGCCAGCAGCACCGGCGCATCGTTCTGGCAGACGTCGTGGACGAGCTGGTCGTAGGCGCGCTGGCTGAAGGTGGAGTACAGCGCGACCACCGGACGCAGCCCGGCCAGGGCCAGTCCGGTGGCCATCGTCACCGAATGTTGTTCCGCGATGCCGACGTCGAAGAAGCGCGACGGGAAGCGGTCCGCGAAGCGTGACAGCCCGGTGCCGGTGGGCATGCCAGCCGTGATGGCGACGATGCGCTCATCGGCCTCTGCCAGGCGCACCAGCTCTTCGACGAAGGTCTGCGTGTAGGTCTTTGGCTTCCGCTGCGGCTCCGATTCGGAGGGCAGCGGCTCCTCCGTCGGATCGATCAGGGTCAGGTCGACCGGCGGCAGGCTGGCCCCGTGGAACGACACGCTGTCCCGCTCGGCCGGCGCATAGCCCTTGCCCTTGACTGTCTTGACGTGGACCAGGACCGGCGTCGGCAGCGCGAACGCCCGCTCGAAGGTCGCCTCGAGCTCGGCAAGGTCATGCCCGTCCAGCACGCCGATGTAGGTGATGCCCATGTCCTCGAAGAAGCCGACCGAAGCCCAGGAGCGCTTGAAGCCTTCCTTGGCCCAGGCGAGCAGGTCGAAGAGCGGCCGGCCGAGCAGCGGGATGCGCGGCAGCGTGCGCACGGTGGCCGACTTGGTTCCCTGGTAGGCCCGCGTCAGCCGCAGCTTGTTGAGGCGGGTCGAGAGCCCGCCGACGGACGGGCTGATGCTCATCTCGTTGTCGTTGAGCACGATCAGCAGTCGATGGCGCGTGTGCCCGAGATGATTGAGCGCCTCGAGGGTGAGGCCCGATTGCAGCGCCGCATCACCGACCACGACCGCGATCCGCTGGCGGCGCCCGGGGTCGCCTGCCGGCCGCAGGTCACGCGCCGCTGCCAGCCCGACCCCGATGCTGACGCCCGTGCCCGCGTGGCCGCCGTCGAAGACGTCGTGGTCGCTCTCGCTGCGGCGTGGAAAGCCACCAATGCCGTCGAGCTGCCGGAGCGTCCCGAAGCGGTCGGCGCGGCCCGTCAGGAGCTTGTGCGCGTACGCCTGGTGCCCGGTGTCCCAGACGATGCGGTCCCGCGGCGAATCCATGATCCGGTGCAGCGCCAGCGTGATCTCGACCGTGCCGAGCGAGCTGGCCAGGTGCCCGCCGGTGTCATGGACGGTCCGGATCATCTTCGTGCGCAGCTCCCCGGCCAGCGCGTCCAACTGCGATGGGTTCATGCCGCGCAGCTGCGCCGGGTCGCTCAGGGTATCGAGAATCGCCATACGCACTCCAAGGGGCTTGGCGGCCGAAAGTATATGCCGATCGCCCGGACGAGCCCCAATCGGGGATCGTTGCAGCGACCCTCGATCACTCCGTTGGCGTCTCGCTCTCGGGTGTGTCGATCAGGCCACGGCCGAGCTGTGAAATGGTCAGCTCCGCTTCCTTCAGGCGCGTCTCGCATGCCGCGTGGAGCTCCAGCCCGCGCCGATAGAGCTGGATCGACTCCTCCAGCGGCAAATTGCCGGCCTCCAGGGCCTGCACGACCCGCTGCAGCTCTGCGATCAGCTCATCGAACGGTCGAGTGGCGGGATCCACCGCCGGCGTCTCGGTCATGGCAGCTCCTCCACGGCAGCGTCTCCATCCGATGTCGCGCCCTCCACCCGAGTGGCCAGCGTACCGCGCGCGACCGTGACCGCCAGGGACGCACCGGCGGGCGCTTGAGCGGGATCGCGCACGACCGTGTTGTCTGCGAGGCGAGCCACCGCATAGCCGCGTTCGAGCGTGGCCGCCGGGGAGAGGGCTCGAAGCGAGTCGGCCAGGGCGACGAGCGTGGCGCGCTCGCGTTGGGTGCGGGTGGCCAGGGCTCGATGCCCGCGGTCGACCAGCTCGGCGGCGCGCTCGCGGGCCGCCGCCACGTTCGGCGCCAGGCGGGCGAGCGCGCGGCCCTCCTCCGCCACGACGCGCTGCTCGCGCGCGAGAGCGGAAAGGAGGCCGGACGAGGCGCGGTCCCGCAGCCGGGCCAGGATCGCCGGGAACTGGCCGAGGTCCGGCGCGGCCTGCTCGGCCGCCGCGCTGGGCGTGGGCGCCCGCACGTCAGCGGCGAAATCGGCCAGGGTCACATCCGACTCGTGGCCGACGCCCACGATCACCGGCATCGGCGCGGCGACGATCGTGCGCACCACCTGCTCATCGTTGAAGCACCACAGGTCCTCGAGCGAGCCGCCGCCGCGCGCCAGGATCACCAGGTCAATCTCCGGCTGGCCGTAGATGCGTTTGAGCGCCCGCACGATACCGCCAGCGGCGGCGGCACCCTGGACGTGCGTGGGCACCAGGATCAGCTCCCCCAGCGGGTAGCGGCGGCGCATGACGTTGGCGATGTCACGCCACACCACGCCGACCGGCGAGGTGACGACCCCGATGCGTCGCGGCCAGCGCGGCAGCGGTCGCTTGCGCCCCGCCTCAAAGAGCCCCTCGGCGGCGAGCTTTGCGCGCAGCGCCTCGTAGCGCCCATGGAGGTCCCCGGCGCCGGCCGGCGTCAGGGTGCTGACGTAGAGCTGGTAGACGCCCTGCGGCTCGTAGCCACGCACGCGGCCATGAACGATCACCTGCATGCCGTGCTCGGGCCGGACACTGGCGGCGGCCAGCTCCTCGCGGAAAAGCACCGCCCTGATCTGGCTGGACGCGTCCTTGAGCGTGAAGAAGCAATGGCCGGAGGGTGGGAAGGACGGCTGGCTGACCTCGCCCTCAACCCACACGTCGGCCAGCGTGGCGTCCACGTCCAGGAGCTGCCGCACGCGGCGGTTGAGGTCGCTGACGCGCAGGATGCGCGGGGCGGCACGGACGGCCGGTGGCTCGCCGTCCATCGGACGGTCCCAGAGGGTCGGCTGCGCTTCCTCGGTCATCGCTCCGCCACCCTGTACCGCGGCGCCATCGGCTACTGGAGACGCGTGACGTACTCGCCGGTGCGCGTATCGATCCGCAGCGTGTCGCCCTCGTTGACGAAGAGCGGCACCTGCACGACGAGCCCCGTTTCGAGCGTGGCGGGCTTCTTGGCGCCAGTGGCGGTGTCGCCGGCGAAGCCGGGATCGGTCTGGGTCACGGTCAGGTCCACGGTCACCGGCAGGTCGACGCCCAGCACCTCGTTCTCGTGGGAGCTGACGAAGACCTCCGTGTTCTCTTTCAGGTAGCGGGCGTCGTCGCCGAGCATGGCCGCGCTGACCGCGAACTGGTCGTACGTCTCGGAGTCCATGAAGTGGTAGCTGTCGCCGTCGTTGTAGAGGTATTGAACCCGGCGCGACTCGACGCGGGCCCGTGGCCAGCGGGTCCCGGCCTGGAAGGTGCGCTCGACGATGTCCCCCTTGCGCACGTTCTGCAGCTTCATCCGGACCTGGGCGGAACCGCGCGCCATCTTGATGTGGCTCCAGTCCAGGACCTTCATGAGCTGTCCGTCGAGCTCGATGATGACGCCCTTCTTGACGTCTCCGGTGCTGATCAAGCGTCGTCCTCGTAGGTGGTGGCAGGGTTCCGGCGTTACAGGATACGGCCCTACAGCACCAGCAGCTCGCGCGGGGCATCGGTCAGGCGTACCGCCCCCTGCTCGGTGAGGTGCACGTCGTCCTCGATGCGGATCCCCATCTGGCCCGCGAAGTACACGCCGGGCTCCAGGGTGAAGACCATCCCCGCTTCGAGCGGTTCGTGCCAGTCCAGCAGCATCGGCGCTTCGTGGGTCTCCAGGCCGATGCCGTGGCCGAGCCCATGGCTGAACGCCTCGCCCAGGCCGGCAGCCGTGAGGACTTCGCGTGCCACGCCGTCGAGTGCAGAGCCCGCCACCCCGGGCCGGGCCGCCTCGAAGGCGGCCGCCTGCGCCGCCCGTACCGCGTCGTAGCGCTCGCGGAAGCGTGGCGATGGCTCGCCGAAGCTGACTGTGCGCGTCATGTCGCTCCGATAGCCGTCAACCTGGCACCCGAAGTCGATCAGCAGCGGCTGGCCCACTGCCAGCGGCACGTCCTCGGCGTGGCCGTGCGGCATGGAGCCGCGTGCGCCGGCCAGCACCAGGGGGCCGAAGGCCAGCGCCTCGGCCCCATTCGTTCGGAACCACGTCTCGATCTCCCAGGCGACCTGCCGTTCGGTCTGGCCCGGACGCAGCCAATCGAGGAGATGCGTGAAGCATTCTTCGGTCAGCGCGCCGGCCCGACGGATGGCCGCCACCTCGTCGGCATCCTTCAGCAGGCGCAGGCGGCGGAACGCATCGTCGGCGGCCAGCAGCTCCAGCCCCGCGGCCGCGACGGCGGCCCAGTCCGCGTGCGGCACCGCTTCGCCCTCGGCGGCCAGGCAGCGGGCCCCCAGCTCGCGGGTCAGCGCTGCCACGCCGGCGCCGATCTCCCCGTTCGTCAGCCGCACGTCCCAGCCGCCGCATTGCTCGGTCGCCTGCTCGAGGTACCGGGCGTCAACCATGACCAGCGCGGCGTCCCGCGTCACGAGCAGGGTCCCCGACCAGCCGCGGTGGTGCTCCTCGCCCTGCTCCAGGATGAAGCCCGCCAGCCAGCGCTGGGTCGCCGGGCTGCTGACGAGCAAGCCGTCGGCGCCGGTGGCATCCAGGATCGCGCGCGAACGTGCCAGACGGTCGGTGGCGCCGCCGGTCAGCTGCCGCACTCGGCGTTGGCCTTCTGCTGGTTGGCGAGCTGCTCTGCGTAGGTGCGCGCGAAGTAGTGCGAGCCATCGCGCTTGCCGCTGGGGCAGGCTGCCACGAAGTAGTAGTAGCCGCTGGCCGTGTCGGCCCGCGCGACCGCCTGCAGGGAAAGGGCGCGGGGCGAGGCGATGGGCGTCGGCGGCAGGCCGGGGTTGAGGTAGGTCTGGAAGCCGGCCAGCCGTTTCGGCAGCTCCACGTCCTTCCCGGCGACCTGGAGCGGGGGCCACCATTCAATGGTGCCCCAGTCCTTGGGGGCGGCGTTGCGGTTCGCGTCGCTGGCCAGGGCGTACTGCAGCGTGGGGTCCGCGTTGAGCAGCCCGCGCGTCTCGGCGTCGGGGTGGTCGAGCCGGTTCAGATAGACCCCCGCGATCTTCGGCCGCTCCTGGTCGAGCACCGCCTCGCGCTCCACGATACTGGCCAGGGTCACCGCCTCGTCGATCGTCAGGCCCTGGTGCGCGATGCGGTTGCGGATGGGCGTCGTCAGCCGCTCTCCGAAAGTGGACAGCAGGACGTCCAGCACGGTGCGGGCATCCCAATTGCCATCGAGCTGGTAGGTATCGGGATAGAGGTAGCCCTCGAGCGTGCGGCCCTTGGGCAGATCGGCCAGGAAGTCGTAGTCGCGGATGAGATCGGCCGGCGGGTCCTCGACCAGGGACACGAAATCGTCCATGTTCATGGTGAGCTTCGTGGTGCGCAGGTAGCCGACGACCTCCTCCAGGCGCCAGCCCTCCTGGAGGGTGACGGTGATCTCCGGCCCGGCCTCCTGTCGTAGCGCGGCCACGATCTCCGACGGCCTCAGGCTCGGTGACAGGTCGTACGTCCCGGCTTGGAGGGTGCCCTCGCGCCCGGCCTGGATCACCGCCCATTGGAAGGCGAGGCGGCTGCCGATGATGCCCTCGTCGAACAGCAGGTCGGCGATGTCCGAGTCGCTGGCGCCATCCTGCACCGTGACGCTGTGGCGCGTCGTGTCATCGGACAGCGGCTCGTCGGCCAGCGCCGTTGGCTGATACCACTTGACGAAGGTCTGCACCGGACCCTGCTCGATGGAACCCGGATGCTCCTCGACCCACGCCATCAGGCGTGGGGCAAAAGCGATGAAGCCGATGACGATGAGCACCGCCAGCAGGGCGATGACGCCGGCGAACCAGACCAGGAGCACCGCCGGCTGGAATCGCCGTCGGGGACCTGCCTGACGCTCCTCACGCAGACGGCGAATCCGAGCGTTGCGCTGGTTGGCGGGATCCCAGCGGGGATCAGGGGGTCGCGTCATTCGGCCTCCTGGGGGCGGACGGAGTGGGGCTGGGCGTCCAGATATTCTTGCAGGATCAGGCGGGCCGCCGCCGAATCGAGCTCGCCCGAACGCCGCTCCCGCCCGCGCCGCGGCCCCAGCTGCTCGGCTGCCTGCCAGCTCGTCAGCCGCTCGTCCTGGAAGACGACGTCAAGGCCGCTCGTTGCCAGCCGCTCACCGAACGCGCGGGCCGCCTGGGCCTGCGGGCCTTCCGAGCCATCCATGTTGCGCGGCAGCCCCATCACCAGCCTGGTGGCACCCTCTTCCGCCGCCATCCGCCGGATGGCATCCAGGTCGGCGGCCAGCCGGGTGCGCAGCAGGGCCGGCCGCGCGAACGCCATACCGGATTCGGAGTCGCCGATGGCCACGCCGATGCGCCGGCTGCCATGGTCAAGGCCGATGAGCCTCACTCCGCCGGCTCCACTGGCAGGATCTCGACGCTGATGCGCCACTCGAGCTTCGGAACGCGGTCGACCCAGAACGGCCACAGCGTGACGGTCGTGCGGCCGATGGGCGCCAGCTCGGCCTCGGCTCCTGCCGCGGTGCGCCCGGCGATCCGGGCCCCGATGGCCGAGCTGTCATACTGCGGCGCCGCCTGCGCCGTCACCTGGGCCGGCACCACCACGTCGCTCCCGTCGAGCGTTGCGGCGCCGAGCTCCACGCGGACCGTGTCCGCCTCGATGGCGAAGTCCTTCGGTGCGGCTCTCTCGTCGCGGGCGACCGCGTCGGCGGCGGCAGCCTCGGCATCCGAGCGCAGGACGTAGGGCTGATCGTCGGTCAGCGTGCCGGTCAGCTCGAACGTGAACGGCTCGGTGCTGGTGTGGCCCTCGAAGTCCGGCGGCACGTCAATCTGCGCCGTTGGTGCCTCCCCCTTCGGATAGATTCGGTCCTCGCCACCCGGGCCGCGCGCATCCTGGAGCTGTTGCTGGAGGTCCTGGCGGATGGCATCGGTCACCGCCGTGATATCGCTCTTGCGCACGACGAGCAGCTGCTGCTCGTCGCCACCGCTGGTCGGGTCATCGTTGCGGACCCGCCGCTCGTTCGGTCCCTGCCCGCGGAGCGCGCGATCCACGTCGCGGTCCTCGATGGTGTCGATCGTGTTGGCGGCCACGTTGCCGCTCGGGCCGCGTTCCAACGCCTGCACTGGCGCGTTGGCGGTGCCCACGAAACCGAAGAAGCTGTCGGGCACGGTCACGGCCTGGGTGGTCTGGAACTGGACGTCACCGTGAACCGAGACCCGCGTGCCGGCGGGCACGGTCACGTTCTCGTCCGAATAGTTGATGAGCAGGATGACCCCGGTCGCAGCCGTCCGCCTGGTCCGATGCCCGGTCGCCTCCCCGTGCTGCGTGGAGGTCAGCGCCGCACCGCCGCCCGTGTGCGTCTCCGGTCGCAGCTCGTAGCTCAGCGGGCCGACCGCGATCGCGCGCGGCCG
>DATBJR010000130.1:0-36338 GCA_036556325.1 Candidatus Limnocylindria bacterium
ATGTCGAACGGCTTGGCCACGACCGGCCCGGTCGGCGCGAGCTCGGCCAGCCGTTCGCGGCTGGCGGCCGAGACGAACACGACCGGGATCCCCGGCCAGGCGTTCCGCAGGAGCTCGGTGACGTCGCCGCCGTCCCCGTCGGGGAGCATGACGTCGACCACCAGCAGGTGCGGCAGGGCGAGCGCCATCAGGTCGCCCAGCTCGACGATGCGGGTGCAGATCACCACGCTGAAGCCCAGATCCCGCAGGATGTCGGCCTCGAGCGCCGCGATGTCCGGATCGTCCTCCAGGACGTACGCCCGCTGCTCTTCCGCGTTCGGCCCGATGGCCGGCACGGGGCTTGCGGTCGGCTCGCTCATGCACGGCAGTCTGGGACGGCTCCCGGCGCCGAACAATGACGGGATGGTCCTACCTCGGGGGAGCGTTGCGGGGCGGGTGTAGGATGGCCGCCCGCGAAGGGCGGCCGCGAGCTTGAGGTGCGAGTAAGAGCTGATGGCGCGATCCATGTGGCGGGGGGCGATCCAGTTCGGGCTGGTCACCATCCCGGTGAAGCTGTACCTGGCCACCGAGTCGGGCGGCATTGGCTTCAACCTGCTCCATGAAAAGGATCTGAGCCGGATCCAGATGAAGATCTACTGCCCCGTCGACGACGAGGTCATCCCTCGCTCGGAGACGGTGCGCGGTTACGAATGGAGCAAGGGCAAGTACGTGGTCGTCACCGAGGAGGACCTCGAGTCGGTGCCGCTCAAGACGGTGCGCTCGATCGAGATCGAGGCCTTCGTCGACGAGGAGGAGGCCGAGGAGAAGGGCACGCGCTTCGTCAAGCAGGCGTACTACCTCGAGCCCGATGAGATCGGCCGCAAGGCCTTCTACCTCCTGAAGTCAGTGCTCGAGGAGACCGGCAAGGTCGCCATCTGCAAGATCGTCCTCAAGGACCGTGAGCAGCTCGCCGCCCTCAACCCGTACCTCAACACCATCCTGCTGCAGACCCTGCACTGGCCCGATGAGATCCGATCGCTCGAGGAGCTGAACCTTCCCGAGGAGCAGATCGACATCAAGCCGGCCGAGCGCAAGATGGCCGAGCAGCTGGTCGCCAGCATGGCGGGCGAGTTCGATCCCGAAGCGGAGCACGATGAGTACCGCGAGGCCCTGATGCAGGTCATCGAGGCCAAGGTTGCCGGCCAGAAGCCGGAGCCCGCCAGGAAGACCGAGCCGACCAAGATCGGGGACCTGATGGCTGCCCTGGAAGCCAGCGTGGCGGCGGCCCGTGAATCCCGGCGCAGCGGCGGCAAGGCCGATGACGAGGCCGTCGAGAAGGAGGCCAAGCCGGCGCGCGCCAAGCGTGCCGCGCCGAAGAAGGCCAAGGCCCGCGAAGAGGAGGCGCCGGCGGCGCGACGCCGCAAGACCGCCTGAGGGGCGTGTCCTGCGAGCAGCTGCCACTGCCGGTCGCGCCCGACGCCGGGGAGGCCGCGCTCAGGCTGCCTGAACGGGTGGTGCCCATGCAGGCCACCCAGGTCGACGCTCCGTTCGACGACACCGGCTACTTCTTCGAGCCATGGTGGCCCGGCATCCGGGCCTTCGCCCTGGCCGAGCGAAGGCGCCTGCGCCTGCAGGCCGACGGCCTGGCCGATGCCGACGCCACGTTTCCGGAGATCGCGGAGCTCCTTGACCAGCTGGGCGAGGATGGCGTCGTGCTGGACGGCACGCTCCTGGTCCTCGACAGCGACGGCCGTCCAGATCCGGCCCTGCTGCGCGCCCGCCTGGACGGCGACCTGGCAGCCGGCCGCCCCGCCTACGTCGCCAGCGATCTGCTGTGGGCCGGCGGCGAGCCGGTGACACGGCGCTCGTTCCGCATCCGCCGTCGCTGGCTGGAGGCGCTGCTGCGACCGGGCGACCGGGCCATGGCCGGCCATGGGTACCCGGCCGACGGGACGTTGGTGGCGGAGGCCCTGGCCACGCTCGGGATCGACGGGCTGTCGGCCCGGCAGCTGTCCGCGCGCTATCGCGGCGGCCCGGCCGGCGCCGCCTGGCTGCGGGCCCCAATCATCCCCGCCGAGCCGCGGGTCCGGCCGACCCTGGCCCTCATCCTTCGCTTGCCGCTCGGCGACTGACCCTCAGGGCATCAGCAACGGCTCGAGCACCCAGGGCCAGGGTGCGTTCGGGCGCAGCCGGTTCGCCTGGCCCACCAGGCCGTCGGACGGGTAGGCGCGGAAGGTGGCGATGTCGTAGACGAGGGAAGGCAGGAAGGCGGTGCCATTGCCGAGCGCCGCGCCGCGCGCGACGTTCCCGACGCGGAGGTAGTAGCCCGCATCGTCGCCGTAGTGCGTCGCGAGCAGCGCCGCAACCTCCCAGGCCGTTGGCGATTCGGGGGTGGCCCCGATGGCGCGCTGGCTCTCCGCCTCGGCCGCGGCCCGGTCGCCGATCATGGCGAAGGCCAGGGCGCGCACCACGCTGCTGGCGTAGTCGTTCGGATGCACGACGCCATCGATGACGCGCCGGGCGACCAGCAGGTTCAGCTCCGCGGCGTCAACCCCGAGCTCCGAGTCCGACGCGTCACCGACGCTCACCGGACGCGGCCAGGCCAGGGTCAGCGACGTCCACAGGTTGGTGAGCATCGAGATGCGATACGCCCGATCGGCCGCCGCCTGGTCGCCCAACCACCCATAGGTCAGCGCGGCGTTGGCCAGCTCCACGCCGCCGATGGTCGCACTGTCGACCGCGCGGCCGGCGGCAAGCCGCGCGCAGTCGCGGTCGCCCGCCTGGCGGCAGAGGATCGCCAGGTTGGTCCATGAACTGCCGTCGCCGGGGCTGAGCTCGGTGGCGCGCTCGGCGGCGGCCCGCGCCAGCGCCGGCTGCTTGGCGCGATCGGCTGCCACCACCACCGCCTTGGGGCCCGTCGGCTGCCACGGATTCAGCCGGACCGAGGCCTGCAGCTCGTGGAGCGCCAGCGGCCAGTTCCTGGCCCCGGCCGCGTCGGTCCCGCTGCGGTAGAAGACCGCCGACGCGTCCCCCAGCGCCATGATCGCCAGCAGCGCCAGCGCGCCCATGGCCGCGGCGCCCGCCAGCATCGGGCCGCGCCAGCCCACGGCCCGCACCCGCTCCCAGCGAATCGCGCCGCCATCGGCCAGGGCGATGGCGGCCAGCAGCAGGCACAGCAGGCTGAAGCCCGGCAGGAAGGTGAGGTCCTCGAACAGCATTCCCACCGCGCAGCCGGCAAGGACCGCGAAGGCAGCCCGGCCAGGGAGCGTCCGCGTGCGCCAGGGCCCGGCCAGCGCGACGAAGGTCACCACCACCGCCAGGGCGGCCGCCACACCCAGCAGCCCGGCATCGCCCAGGATGCCGAGTGGGATGTCGTGCGAGTGAGGCTGGCGCACCGGGAAGCTCAATGGCGGCGCCGCCGCCTGCCGCGCGAACGGCATGCTGCCGGGGCCGATCCCGAACAGCGGGTCGGCGCTCCAGGCGTCGAGCGTGTCCCGCCACAGGAACCCGCGGTAGAGCAGCGAGCGCAGGTCGGTCAGCCGCGATCCCACCGCGACCGCCACCAGCCCGACGACCACGAGGCCGGCAACGGCGAGGCCAACCCGGCGCGGTGTCCAGCCGGCGCGAGCGACTCGCAGCCAGCCGCCCAGCCCGTCCCGGCTGCGCCGCACGACCCATGGCGCAACCAGTACGGCCGCGGCCGCAGCCATGGCGATCCACGCTGACCGGGAGCCGGAGAGCACCGTCAGCGGAATGCCGAGCGCCGCCAAGGCGGCGAGCACGGCGAGACGCAACCTGCGATCGCTGATGAGCAGCGCGACCGGCGCCAGGGTCAGCAGCACGAACGGGGCGACGGCCACCGAGCCGAAGTTGGTCGTCTCACGGGCGAGCCGGATGGGCGGCAGGCCCGGTCCGCCCGCCACGATCCAGTCGAGGCGCCGCCCCGCCATGGTCCATAGCGTGATGGAGGCGAGCACCATGACCGGGAGCGTCACAGCCAGCGCCGTCAGCGTCGGTCGGTGGCGGATCGCCAGGGCCGCCGCCGGCAGCACCAGCACGGTGCCACAGATCGCCGCCAGCGCCTGCGCAGACAGGCCTGCGTTCCACGGCGTCAGGCAGGCAATCGCGAAGGCGAGCAGCAGCAGCAGGATCGGGATCTCCAGCGCCGAGCGTGGCATCCGAGCTCCGGCGAGGATCAGCCACGCCAGGCCGCCGGCCATGACCACCGCGGCGACGTGGAGCGCCAGCTGGAAGCGAGGGTCCCACAGCGCGCCGTCCCACGCGACGTAGCCCATCACCGCCACCGCCAAAGCGGCGGCGCCCAGCTCGCCGAAGGTGCGCGCCGAGATCATGGTTGCGACGACAGCATCGCCAGCGCTCGCTCGAGCTTGCTGCGCGGCTCCGGCGTCAGGCCGTCCATCGCCCGCAGCTCGGCGAATGCCGCATCGGCGACCGGCCCGTCGACGGCGTCCGCCGCCAGCTCCAGCTCGACGGCCAGGAACCGACCCCGTTCCGCGCCGCCGGCGAGCACGACCACCCGGTCGAGCGACAGGACGCCCAGCTGGCGTTCGGCCGACACCTCGCGTTCGATGCGCACCTGCCGGAGCACCAGCAGCTCCACCAGCGGCCGGCTGCCGGTCAGCCGCAGCAGATGGTCGCGGGCCGCGGAGGGCGGCCAGCGCGAGACGTCGAGGTCCCCGGCTGCCGGGCCCTCGAGCTCCGGGCGCCGATGCACATCGTCGCCGGCTTGGTGCTCGGCAGGTCCCTTGAGCGAGACGCGGACGGACCCGTCGCGCGTCCGCAGGCGGCAGGCCCAGCGGGCGGCGCCGAGGCGCCTGTCGGCCGTGTCCAGGTATCGGTCGAGCTCCGAGAACTCGCGCGGTGGGCCAAGCACGCACCGTGCGAGCCGCTCGATGGCGGCGAGGCGCCACAGTGGTGCCTCGTCCTCCGCCCGCAGCTTGAGCTCGACCTCCAGGGCGGCTGTCATCAACCGGCGTAGCGAGCCGCGGCCCTCGTGACGGCCGCCGCCACGACGTCACGCAGCTCGGGCGGTTCGAGCACCTCCACCGCATCGCCCCAGCCCAGGATCCAGGGCCGGATCTCGACGATGCCGGCCACGTCGAGCTCCAGCTCGACGCCCCCGCCCGGCAGCTCGGTCAGCTTCTGCGAGCGATGCCAGACGGACTCCCGGACCCGGGATGCGACCGAGGCATCGAACCGCAGCCGGACGTGGGCCACCGGCGTCGTATCGGCCGACCAGATGCCCCATGAGCTCGCCAGCCAGCGGTCCGGGTCGAAGTCGTCGGGGATCGCATAGCGATCGGCGGTGAGTGCGGCCCGCCGCATGCGCTCCACCTTCAGGGTCCGCATGGCGCCGACCGTCTCGTCGAAGCCGATGAGGTAGACGCTCCGCCCGGCCGCATCGGGCTCCAGGAAGTAGGGCCGAACTCGCGCGTGGCGCGCATCGGCTCCGCCCGAGGCTGGCTCGTAGTCGAACTCGACCACCCGTCCGTCGGCCCAGCCCTGGGCCACGACGGCGAAGTTGCGGGTGAACGGCTCGTTGGGACCGGCACGCCCCACGTTCAGCATGGTGGCGGCGACGTGCCGGGCGATGGGCTGCGGCAGGAGGTCCGCCAGCTTGGTGAACGCGCTGATCACGGCCTGGTCGTACTCGTCCGACCAGCGCGCGATGAGGCGCGACGACAGGAAGAGGACCACGGCCTCCGGCAGCGTCAGGCGCAGCGGCGGCAGGAAGTACTTCTTCTCGATTCCGTAGCGGCCGCGGCCGGCCTGGAAGATCGGGACGCCCAGCTCCTCGTCCAGGGCGCGGATGTCGCGGTAGATCGTCCGGGTGGTCATGCCGGTCAGCTCGGCGATCTCGGACACGGCCACACCCGCCTCGCCCGATCCGCGCGAATAGAGGATGGATGCCACGCTCAGCAGGCGTGCCAGGCGGTCGCGCTTGCGGGCCCATCGGTCGTCGCGGGGAGCGTCGTCCCCCCACTCGCCCGAGCCGTTCTCGTCGTCGAGCACGAGCCGGATCATAGCCCGATGCGCCCCAAGCCCCGCAGGTCGCCGGCGACCGTCGCCTACGGCGTCACGAAGAAGAAGGCGATGGCCAGGATGGCGTACACGCTGATGAGCTGCAGCCCCTCCACCCAGTTGGACCGCCCGTCGTGCGCGATGAACGCGGCGATGATGGCCGCCGCCGCCACGGCCACCACCTCGAGCGGCGTGAAGACCAGCGTCAGCGGCTGGCCGACCAGCAGTCCGAAGAAGACGAGCAGCGGCGCGGCGAACAGCGCGACCTGGGTCGCCGAGCCGATGGAGGTGACCAGGCTGAAGTCCATCCTGTTCTTGTAGGCCAGCGTCACGCCCACGACGTGCTCGGCAGCATTGCCGATGAGCGGGATGAGGACGATCCCGATGAAGAAGCGGTTGATGTGGATCGCCTCGACCATCGGCTCGAGGGAATGGACCAGGATCTCGGACACGACCGTCAGTGCCGCCGCGGCGCCCAGCAGGACGAGCAGCGAGCGTCGTACGGTCCAGCTCGGCGGCTCGTCCTCCTGCTCACCGGGCGCATCGGCCTCCGGTGAGCGCAGGTAGAAGAACAGCTGCGCCGCGTAGGTGAGGAGCAGCACCACCGCGACGCCCACCGACAGCGCCTCGAGGTTGAAGAAGACGGGCGACCCCTCGCCGGTCTCCGGCCCGGCGTGGACCAGGGCCGCCAGGGTCGCGGGCACGACCAGCCCGATGCTGGCCAGCAGCAGGCTGGCGGCGTTCATCCCGGTCGCCTCGCCGTCGTAGCGCTGCACGCCGTTCTTCAGGCCGCCGACCAGCAGCGAGGCGCCAAGGACGAGCAGGAGGTTGCTGACGATCGAGCCGGTGATGGAGGCCTTCACCACCTCCAGCTCGCCGTTGGCAATCAGGAAGCCGGCGATGATGATCTCCCCGATGTTGCCGACGGTGGCATTCAGGATGCCGCCGATCCGGGGACCCGCCGCCGCGCCCAGCTGCTCGGTGGCATGGCCGAGCGTGTATGCCAGGCCGCCGATGGCAATGCCGCTGACCGCGAACGTCAGCGTCGCATCGGCGCCGAGCAGGCGGAGGGCCAGGGCGGCCAGCGAGCCGACGATGGAGACCCCGTAGGCGATGCGGCCGATCACCGGACCGATGGTAGCGGCCGGCGCTCAGGAGCCCGCGGTCGCCTCTGCGCTCGGCTCAGCGCTCGCCGGCGTGCTCGGCTCGACGACCTTGGCCTTCTCGCCGGGCAGCTCCGCGAAGAGCGCGCGGTTCAGCCGGTCGTCGGTACCGATCAGCAGGAAGACGTACTCCTCACCGGTCCAGGTGTAGATCATCGTGCCCGCGGCGGTGGCGTTGTCCTCGGGGCGCACCCACGCCACGCGGCCGGCGATGGTGCGGTACTTCCACTCCTTGCGATGCAGCCCGGCGATGCCCACGTACTCACCGGCGGTTGCCAGGTAGGGCGCGAGCTGGCGGGTCGTCGGCAGCTCGCCGGCGACACGGGCGACGTACAGCGAGAGCCGCGGATCCTCGACGAACGCGACCTGCAGCGCGGTGAAGCGCAGGGCCAGGTCGCCGTAGGCGGGGACCATGTCGCCGGGCGTATACGCGAACTGCGAGTGGCCCGGAACATGGACCGTCTCGCCGCGGATCTGCCGCGGGATGATGCCGGCCAGCGCGGCGTCCGGGGGATTGGTGTAGCTCGGCGTGGGCGCGGGCGTGGGAAGGGCCGTGGCGGTCGGACCTGCGCTGGCACTCGGGCTGGCGAGCCCGGGGGCGGACGCGCTGGGCGACGGCGTGGTGGAGCCGCAGGCGGCGAGCACGACGCCCAGGCAGACGAGGAGCGGGGCGCGTGCGGATGGGCGCCGGCGCACGGCGCCACGGGATTGGCTGAGCATTGGGAGTCCCGATCATACATCGGGAGCGGGGCCGCTCTAGGCCGCGTCGGCGTCCTCGGGAACGGCGCGGTCGGTGGCTCGCCGCCGCCGTCCGCTGCGCGGCTTGACGCCGACGACCTCGGCCAGCGCCCGCAGCACGTCCGCGCCATAGCGCGTTCCGGCCGCGGCCAGCTGGTCCATCGCCTGGCGCCGATCGGTGTGCGGGCCATCGGGCAGCGACACCAGCGCGTCGTAGGCATTGGCCGCGGCCACGATCCGTGCCCCGAGTGGTGCCTCACCCGGCGCGCCGGGGTCACGATGCCAGGCCACGATCTCGCCCACCTGGCGCAACGAGGGGATTGCCTCCAGCTCGGCGGACCCGATCATCTCGAGGCCGTGCAGCCTAGCGGCCAGCTCGACCGCGTTCGCGCCGCCGGGGTCGCAGCCGAGCTTCTCGGCCGTCAGGCGAGCCAGGCGGCCGACCCGGTCGCCATGCCCGATGGTGTCCGGATCCCGGGTATCGAGCGAGCGGGCCACGGCCAGGAGGGCGTCGCCGAGGGTGTCCTGGTCCGACTCGACCGCATGCGTCAGGCGGGCGGCCTGCTCCACCAGCGAGTCGACGCTGGGTCCCTCGTCGGGGTGCTGCAGGGCGGCGCGCGCCAGCTCGTCCAGGGTCGTCCGCAGCGCTCGCATCTCGGGCGGGACCTGGTCGGCCCGGACAACGCGGTCCTCGCCCGACTGCTTGCCCAGGTAGAGCGCGGTGTCGGCGGCTGCGATGAGGTCGTTCTTGTCGGCTGCGTCGTGCGGATAGGCCGCCACGCCGACGGTGATGGTGACCCTGGTCGCCTCCTTGGCCGTCAGGCGGGAGACGGCGCCGCGCACGCGCTCGCCGACGGCCTCGGCGCCGATGGCGTCCACGCCGGGCAGGACCAGGGCAAACTCGTCGCCGCCGTAGCGGAAGACGCGATCCTCGGCGCGCGCGGAGGCGTAAATGGCGGTGCCGATGGCATGCAGCAGCGCGTCGCCGGCCGGGTGACCGAGCCGGTCGTTGTACGCCTTGAAGTTGTCGAGGTCCATCATCAGCAGCGCGATCGGGCCGCTCTGCCGCGTGCGACGACGCGCGGCCGGCGCCGCGCCCTCGGGTTGGCCAAGGACGTCGGCCAGGGTCCGCTGGAAGGCTCCGTGATTGCCGAGCCCGGTCAGCGCATCGGTCTCGGCGCGCACCGCGATCGCCTGGTGCGCCTCCGCGTTGCGAAGCGCAATGGACGCCTGGCCGGCGAAGAGCTTCACCAGGTCGAAGTCCGCGTCGCTGAAGTAGACCTCTTCGCCGCCGACGCGCGAGATGTTCATGCAGCCGATGACGTCGCCGTCGGCGACCAGCGGCACGACCACCAGCGCCTCGGGATCATCCGGGGTGCCAGGGATCTGCATGGCGCGCGGGTCGTTGAGGGCATCGTTGGCGAGCACCGGCTCGGCGTGCTCGACCGCCCAGCCCATCAGGCCCCGGCCAAAGGGCACCACGTAGCGCCGGACCTCTTCCGCGTGGCGCTCGCGTGTGAGCACCGGGTGCAGCACCTGCTGCGCCTCGTCGACGCGGTAGATCGACAGGTTGTCGTAGCTCACCACGGCCTTCAGGCCGTCGGCGATCGTCTCGAGCACATCGGCGCGGTCCAGGGTGGACAGCAGCCGCTCGTTGATCTCCAGCAGGCGGCGCTGCGACTGGAGCTGTCGAGCCAGCTCCGCCGACTGCAGCTCCAGGCGTTCGTAGGCGCCGGCGTTGGCCATGGCCTGCGCGGCGTAGCCGGCGAAGATCGTCATCGTCTGCAGGTCGTCGTTGCTGAACTGGTTGTTGCCGAGCTTCGAGAGGGCGATGACCCCCACCGATCGGCCCTCGAAGACCATGGGCACCACCAGCATCGACTCCTCGATGTCGTCCGTCCCGTCGATCGTGTGCCCGCGCTCATCGTGCAGGGCGTCGTTGGCGAGGATCGGTTCTCCGTTGGCGGCGACCCAGCCGGTGAAGCTGCCCTCGCCGATGTCCACCCGCAGCGCGTCACGGAAGTCGCCGTCGCCGAGCAACCGGTCGGTGAATGCCACCGGCTCGCAGGTCCCGTGCTCCCAGTCCACGGCATAGACCCGGATGTCGTGGTAGTTGGCCAGCGAGCTCGCCTCGGCCACGATGGCATCGGCGATGGCCTGGACGTCCGTCAGCCGGTTGAGGCGCGCGGACAGGTCCTGGATCGAGCGCATGCGGGCCGCCTGGTCGGCGACGGATCGGTAGAGGCGGGCGTTGCTGATGGCCACCGCCGCCTGGTTGGCGAACGACTGCACCAGCGCCAGCTCGTCCTCCGGCCAGTCGTGGTCGCGGGTGTGGTAGAGCCCGAGCACGCCGACCGCGCGGTCGTTGCTCACCAGCGGCACCAGGCAGGCCGTCTTGATGCCTTCCCCGCGGTACACGGCCTGCATCTCGCCGACGCCGGCGCGCGTGTCGGCGTGGCGGACGACGTACGTGCGCCGTTCGCGCACCGCCTGGACGCCCACCGCCGCACTGCCGAGCGTCAGCTGCCGCACGCGACGCTGGAATTCGTCGCCCAGCGAGCGCGACGCGGCCGACTTGAACGGCTGCTCGGAGTCGTCGAGCAGCCACAGGCCAGCCTTCTCGGCGTCGAACAGCGAGCGCGTCCGGTCGACGATGTCGTCCAACACGGCGTTGAGGTCGAGCTGGCCGGTCATCTCCTGGGTGACATGGCGGAGCGCGCGGGCGCGCGTCACCTCGCGGCGGGCACGGGCCAGCACCCGGGCGTTGAGAATATCGGCCGCGATGGCAGCCGCCACGCCACGCAGGAACGTTCCACGCACGCCGGCGAGCGGGCCCCCCGGTTCGTCTTCGAGGAACAGGGCCCCGATCTGCTCACCGGCGGCGCGCAGGCTCAAGCGGCGAACGTGACCGTCGGCTGGCAGACGGGGATCGTCGGCATGCGCCTCATGGTCGATCGTGGTCGGGGGCGGGACGGCGTAGCCGGCGTGCGTCTCCAGCACGAGACGGCCGTCGGACCCATCGCGGACGAGGTAGATCGCGGCCCGCGCGATGCCGAGCGTCGTGCGCAGCGCCTCGATCGCCGTGCGGCACACCGCGGCCGGCGTGGCCGACGGGCCACTCCCCTGGGCCAGCCGGGCGAACAGTGCCGCCTCGGCCTCGTGCTGCCCTGCGTGTGCCTCCGCCGCCCCGTTCTCCGGCGCGCCGCCACCCTCGGCCAGCAGCCGCTCCACGTCGACGCGACGGTAGCGTCGGTCGCCGCGGGCATTGATGCGGTAGGCGGTCAACCGGCCGGCATCGGTCCAGGCGCGAAGCGTGTTCGGATGGACCCCGAGCAGCGCAGCGGCCTGCGCCACGCTGATCAGCGCCTCATGCTCGGCTCCGCGATCTCGGAAGAGCGTTGGCACGCCGGCTTGCCTCGTACCCCGGTCCAAATGGAAGTTCTGGTAGGAACCGGTGAACGGATGGTAGAAGTGGCAAGGCGGCGGCCTCGATGCCCCGTTCGTACCGAAGGGTGCTGGTACGGACGACGGCCCGGGCGTCAGGTCAGCGCTGAGCTGACGAGGGCTCCCACGCCGAGCACCACCCCCATCGCGACCGCGGCATAGCCGGCCAGCATGAGCCAGCGCCGGTTCCCGCCCAGCAGGCGCATCGCATCCGGCAGCTCCAGGCTCGAGATCACATATCCGCCAGGCGGAGCGGCAAGGGTCGGCTGGCCGGCGCTGTCGCGCTCGATGCTGGCCACCACCGTGAGTCGCTCCACCACGCTGACCATGCGCGTGATCGACCGCGCGGGCCAGTCGGCTCCGGTATTGCCGAGCCTGGCGACGGCCGCGCGGTGGCTCGGGTCGGTGAGGTCGCGGGTGGTCCCGCGCCAGACGTGCGGAATGACGACCAGTGGCTCGGCGGCGAGCGCCGGATCGACACCAATCGAGCCGTCGTGGTCCCACAGCTCGAAGCCACGCGTCTCGCGCACCCGCTCGATCGAGCGCCAGGCCGCGCCGGGCGGCTTGACCTGCACGTCGCGGTGATAGGCGACCAGCCGATCGCCGCGCTCGATGACCATGGGATTGGGACAACGGATCCGGCCCACGACCCGGACCGGCCGGGGAGGAAGGGCCCGCAGGTTCGGCACGTCGCCGACGCGCACCTGGCGCGCGCCGGCCAGCCGGCGTGCCAGCCGAGGCTGGGCGCCCGAGGCCCGAATGGCGATCACGCCTGCGGCAGCCATGGCGGCGCCGGCTGCCAGGAGGAGGACGAGGAGGGGAGGCATCGGCCGCCGATTATCACGCGGTAAGCCGGCAGTAAGCAGCCGTCAGTAGGGTGCCACCCATCGAACCAGCCGATTGGAGGACCTACCGCCGCGCCAGAGGACACGCCCTTTGCCCATCCCTTCTGAGCTGCGGAGGTTCCATTCGTGAACACACTGTCACGCCTGCCCGTCGGCACGCGTCGGGTCGGCGGGCGCCCACGTCCCGGGCCCCACCCGTCCCCTTGGGCCAATCGTCTCGCCATGCTGCGTCCATCGCTGCTTGTCGTCGCCAGCATCCTCCTGGGCGGAATGACGCTCGGCTCCGCCCTGGCCGGCCAGTCGGCCCCGCCGGCCTCGCCACTGTCGCGGGCTGGCGCCGGCGCCCCCACCATCCAGCTCGTCGAGCACGGCGGGCTGGCCCCCGGGCTCTCCGAGGTGCGCATCAGCCCGGGCAGAGGCACCCCGTCCGAGGGCAGGGACCGGCTGCTCGCCATCGCGCCCGACGGATCGGCAGCGGCGGTCGCGTCGCAGGTCGGCCCCGAGCCGGCCACGCTGACCCTCGCTCGCCGCGACGGCACCCGGCGCGGCGTCGCCCTGCCGGGTCTCATCGGTGCGGGGTTCTCGCCGGACGGCTCGTGGATGGCCGTCATCGACGGCACGGGCTCGATCTGGCGCGTGCCTGCCGGTGACATCCCTCCCAGCCGAATCGCCGACGGTCCGTACATCGGCTCGCCGGTGGTCGAGGCCGATGGCTCGCTGCTCGCGCTCCGCGTGTCATCCATCGAAGCGCCCATCGTCTCGCGGCTGGTGCGCGTCGCCCCGGATGGCACCGTCCTGACCCTGGCCGATGACCAGCTGGTGTATGGCGCCCAGCTGATGGCAGACGGCTCCGTCGCCTACGCGGCGCACGAGGGTTCGCGAACGCTGCTGAAGCAGCTGGCGGCGGGCAAGCCACGGCAGCTGGCCGACCTGGGCGAGGACGCCGTGAACGTCGTGCTCGCTCCGAACGAGGACGCAATCGCTTTCGAGCGCGGCGGGAAGGTCTTCCTGCGCGGGGTTGGGGATCACGACGATGTCCTTCTCGGCCCAGGCACGCGGCCGCAGTTCGCGCCGGATGGCCTCAGCCTGCTCGTCGAGCGTGCCTCGGGGAGCGCCCTGCTGGCGCTCGACGGCAGGCCGCTGGCCGCCTTCGACGACCAGGCCGCGTTCGGCGGATGCGGCGCGGGGTGCCAGCCATGAGCGCCCTGGAGTGGCGGCTGCCGCTGCGTGCCGTCGTGACGGCTGCCCTGGCCGCCGGCTGCGCGCTGGTGCTGGCGGGTCCGGTCCGTGCCCTCGACGACTACACGCTGCCCTTCTATGACCCGGGGGTCAGCCTCTCCTATGGCGTCGACCGCGATCCGCGGGTCGGCATCCAGCTCGACTACACCGGCAAGACCTGGTACGACACCGCGAACCATCCGGGTCGCGTATACGACAACCACACCGGTATCGACTATCCGATGCCGCTGCACAGTCCCGTCGCCGCGGCCAAGGACGGCGTCGTCGCCTCGACCGAGGGTGGCTACGGCACTCAGCAGTTCGGGCAGTTCGGCAACTACGTCCGCGTCAGGCACAACGACGGGCGCCACACCCTCTACTACCACCTCGCCAGCCGGGCCGATGGCGGCATCGCGGTCGGCTACGGCGACGACGTCGTTGCCGGCGAGAAGGTGGGCGAATCCGGCTGCAGCGGCCTGTGCTACGGCCCGCACCTGCACTTCGAGGTGCTCGTCGACCAGGGGGGCGATCTGGTCACCAGCGATCCGATGTACCGCCGGCTGTGGACGACCTGGCCGGGTCGCATCCCGTTCCGGGCGGCGTACGTCCGCGAGAACGACCCGGACACCGTCTACGTCCGCCGCGGCTACACGATCCACCACTGGGTGGAGTTCAGGAACACCGGGGGCCGGACGTGGCGTCCCGGCTCATGGCCCGGCCGCGTGATCCTCGGGACGTGGGATCCGGCCATGCACGACAGCAGATTCGCCGCGAGCGACTGGACGAACTCCTGGCTCGCGACCCCGGTCGACGAGGTCACCTCGCCAGACGAGATCGGTCGCTTCACGTTCGGAATCCGCGGTGCGCCGGGCCCCGGCAGCTACCGGGAGACGTTCAACCTGTCGTCGCAGGGCGTCCGTTGGTTCGACCACGACGAGCTCGGCGGGTTCTACGTGCCCATCACCGTGCTGAGCCAGCTCGAGTAGGGAGGGTCCGTCAATGTTTGCGCCACCGACGACCGGGCGAGCCAGCTGTTCGCGACGTGGAGCCCTCGCTGTGCTGGCAGCGTTGCTGCTGACCGGCTGCGCGGGCGATTCGCCGTCCGCGAGTCCCTCCGCCCTGCCGTCGGTGGCGCCCACCACAACCCCGAGCGTGGCGGGCACCGTTCCGGAGACGCCACCTCTGCCACCCGGCTTCCCGGTCATGCCGGGAATGGTTGCCGAGGCGCCGCTGCCGGACGCACCGGGCCTCATCGGCCGCTGGACGACGAAGGCGAATGGCGCCGAGGTGTACGCGTTCCTGGCGGATGCGCTGCCGGCGGCCGGCTACCGCGTGGACCTGCTCGCCCCGGGCGGCACCGCCGCCGTCATCCGCTTCACGCCGCCCGACGGGCAGCAGCTGCAGATCGACCTCGGGCCGGCAGGAGATCGCACGTTCATGGAGCTGCGGCTGCCCAGGGGATAGCCACCGGGGTGGCCTGGCGGCGGCTGGCCGGCCGTCGCCCACGGTGCTACGCTCCGACGCACAACCGAAGAACGACAGGGGAGCGCCGGGTGCGCTGAGAGTGCGGTGAGCCGCAGACCCTCGAACCTGATCTGGGTCATGCCAGCGAAGGGAGTCGGTTCCGTCGCTGCGACGGCGCGCCCGCTAGGTGCGCCGTCCCTCGTTCCTCGGCATCGACAGTCCGTAACGAGAAGGGGCGGCGACACGAATGAGAGCGGTGCTGGTCGCCAGCGGGGAGCCGGACCCGAGCGACGACCGCTGGCTGCGCGGCGCCGACCTGGTCGTCGCCGTTGACGCCGGTGCCGAGTGGCTGGACGAGCGCGGCATTCGCCCGGACGCGTTGGTCGGCGACCTGGACTCGGTGGCTCCCGAGCTCGTGAGTCGGCTCGAGGCCGATGGGGTCGCCATCGAGCGTCACCCCACGGCCAAGGACAGCTCGGACACGGAGCTGGCGGTTGCCTACGGGCGTCGGCGCGGGGCGACCGAGATCGATGTCATTGGCGCGTTTGGCGGACAGCGCCTCGACCACTTGCTCGCCAATCTCCTGCTCCTGTCGGGGCCCGCGGGTGATGGTCTGGCCCTCGTGCGGGCAGGGAGCCGCATCACCTCGCTCCGCGGCGGGGAAGCGCGAACGGTCGACGGCGACGTGGGTGGGGTCGTGAGCCTCTTCCCGGTGGGCGGTGACGCGATTGGCGTGACGACCACCGGCCTCCAATTCCCGTTGCGAGACGAAACGCTGCGAACCGGGAGCAGCCGAGGACTCTCGAACGTGATCGTGGCGAAGCCGGCATCGGCCTCGATTGGAAGGGGAGCGTTGCTCGTGTATGAAGGACCAGCGGGCGAGCCGCCTGCGAAAGGAGATGGGACGAGATGACGACGGTTGCTGCGCCGCAGCGCAGCTGGCGGGTGGTGGACATCGTGGTGGCATCGGTCCTGGCAGTGGCGTTCGGGGCAGTGTTCCAGCTGTGGAACCTGTGGTGGAACGCCACCGAGTTCATGTTCCCGCCCCTGCGGGGCGCGGTCTACGGCGTCTGGATGCTGCCGGCGATCCTCGTTCCGCTCGTGGTACGGCGGCCCGGAGCGGCCCTCTTCGGGGAAACTGCCGCTGCCTTCATATCGATGATGTTCGGCGCCCAATGGGGACTCTTGACGGTGGTCTACGGCCTGGCCCAGGGAGCGGCCGCAGAGCTCATCTTCGCCTTCGGACTGTACCGCGCGTGGTCGCTGCCCGTTGCCCTGGTGGCCGGTGCCGCGGCGGGCGTGGCCGGCGCGCTGCTGGACCTCGCCTTCTACTACGCCGATTGGGCAATCGACTGGCAGGTGGTGTACTCAATCCTGGTGGCGCTCAGCAGCGCCCTGCTGGCCGGGCTGGGGTCCTGGCTGCTGGTCCGGGCGCTGGCCAGGGCCGGCGTGCTGAACGCCTTCCCCGCCGGAAGCGAGCAGCCGGAGGTGTGACCTGAGCCGGGTGCCGCCCGAGGCCGCGCCGGTCGAGATCGAAGCCCGCGGCTGGGGCTGGCGGCACGCCGGCCGGCACCGCTGGGCATTGCGTGGGCTCGACCTGCGGGTGGAGGCCGGGGAGCGGGTGCTGCTGGTCGGCCCATCGGGATCCGGCAAGTCGACGCTGCTCAACGGCCTCGCGGGCCTGCTCGACCCCCATGGCGGCGAGGAGGAGGGAACGCTCAGCCTCGACGGCCGCCGGCCGCGCGACGCGCGCGACGCCAGCGGCCTGGTGTTCCAGGACCCCGAGAGCCAGCTGGTGATGGCGTGCGCCGGGGACGACGTTGCGTTCGGCCTCGAGAACCGCTGTCTGCCGGCCGACGCGATCTGGCCGCGCGTCCACGCCGCGCTGGCCGCCGTGGGCTTCCCGTACGGGACCGACCATCCCACCGAATCGCTGTCCGGCGGCGAGCAGCAGCGGCTGGCCATCGCCGGCGTCATCGCCCTGCGCCCGGGCCTGCTGCTGCTGGACGAGCCGACGGCCAACCTCGACCCCGACGGCGCCGCGCTCGTCCGCGAGGTGGTGGCCGGCGTCGTGGCGCAGCTGGGGCTGACGCTGGTCATGGTCGAGCACCGCGTCGCCGAGGCCATCGAGCTGGTCGACCGGGTCATCGCGCTCGACGGCGACGGTCACTCCATGGCCGATGGCCCGCCGGCCTACGTCTTCATGCGCCACGGCGATGCCCTGGCCGATGCCGGCGTCTGGGTCCCGGATCGGCGGCTGCCCGCCCCTCCGTCGCGCCGCCGTCCCGAGGCGCAGACCCTGATCCTGGCGGACCAGGTCGAGTACCGCTATCCGGGCAGCGTCCTGCCGGCCCTCACCAGGACCGACCTGCAGGTGAAGTCGGCCGAGGCCCTGGCTGTGGTGGGGCCGAACGGCAGCGGCAAGTCGACCCTCGCCTTCCTGCTCGCCGGTCTGATCCGGCCGAGCAGCGGCACGGTCGTCGCGGGCGAGGCACTGGCCCGCGGTCGCGGCCACGAGCCGCTCGCCGACTGGCCGGCACGCGACCTGGCGCGGCACATCGGGATGGTGTTCCAGGATCCCGAGCACCAATTCCTGACCGGGCGCGTTCGGGACGAGCTGACACTGGGCCCGATGGCTGCCGGCGTCGATCGCGAGACGGCGGGCGGCCGAGCCGACGAGCTCCTGGCGCGCCTGCATCTGGACCATCTGGCGGCGGCGAACCCTTACACGCTGTCGGGCGGCGAGAAGCGGCGGCTTTCCGTGGCGACCGCCCTGGCCAACGCGCCCGCGGTGCTGATCCTGGACGAACCCACCTTCGGCCAGGACCGCCGCACCGCGATGGAGCTCCTGCGGCTGCTCGCCGCGTTGCGCGACGAAGGGCGCGCCATCCTGTTCGTCACCCATGACCGCGAGTTCGCCACGGCACTGGCGGACCGCACCCTGCGCCTGTCGGTCCCTGAGGCCGCGCGCTCATGAAGCTGTTCACCCCCCTCCGGCCCAACCCGAGCGCGCCGCTGGCCGCGGCGAACCCGGCCATGAAGCTCGGCGCGGCGGTCGTGCTGATGGCGGTGCTCTTCGTCTCGGTGGACGCCGTCACCGCCTCCGTGATCCTGCTCGGCGCCCTGGCCGCCGTGTCGCTCAGCGGCCTCTCGCCGCGGACGCTGCTGCGCCGGACGTGGCCGATCCTCCTCACCGCGCTGTCGGTCGGCATCCTCAACACCCTGTTCGCGGCGCCGCGCGCCGGACCGCGGCTCGAGATCGGCCCCGTATCGGTCAGCGCCGAAGGGGCAGTCTCAGGGGTGGGCCTGGGGCTTCGCCTGGCCGCGATCGCCTTCAGCGGAGTGCTGGCCATGGCGACCACCGATCCGACGCGCCTGGCCGATTCGCTCATTGCCCAGCTCCGCGTCTCGCCGCGCTTCGCGGTCGGCGCGCTGGCGGCGGCCCGGCTGGTGCCGGTGATGGCGGTGGAGTGGCAGGTGCTGACGCTCGCCCGCCGCGCGCGGGGCGTGGCAGGCGGCAATCCCGTCTCGTCGGTGCGCATCCTCTTCGGGAAGCTGCTGGCGCTGCTCATCGGCGCCGTGCGGCGGGCGACGCGGCTGGCGGCCGCGATGGAGGCTCGCGGCTTCGGCGCGCGCCGCTGCCGCACCGCTGCGCGCCCGGAGCGCGTGCGGCGCGCCGACTGGCTGCTGCTGGCCGGCGCCGCGGCCCTGGGTCTCGCGGCGGTGGGGATCAGCCTGGCCGCCGGGACGTGGCGGTTCCTCTTCGCCTGAGGCGCGGGACGCGGCCGACATGTGCCCCCGCGGTCATGGAAACGACGCGTTTGGGCAGCATCCAGGCCGTTTCATGACCACCGCTCATTTTCGGAGCGGGATTCGGGAGAAACCGGTCAGCTTCATGACCAGCCAGTCATATGTCGGATCTCCACGCCGGCGCGGGCCCGCTATTCTCGCGGCCCGAGATGATCCACACCACGCCGTTCCACGACCGTACTAGCGCCCTGAACGAGACCGGCCTGTGGCAGCACTGGTCCGGCCACCTGGTGGTGACGCGCTACCAATCCTCGGACAAGTTCGAGTACTTCGCCGTCCGCAACAGTGCGGGCATCTTCGACACCTCGCCGCTGTACAAGTACCGGATCGCCGGGCGCGACGCCGAGCGGTTCCTGGCAGGGATGCTGGCCCGCGACATTCGCACCTGCCCGCCGGGCCACGCCCACTACACGACCTGGCTCGACGAGCGCGGCTTCGTGCTGGAAGACGGCGTGATCCAGCACCGAGCCCCCGGTGAGTTCCTGCTCACCGCGGCCGAGCCGAACTTCGCCTGGTTCGCGGACCGGGTCGGCCGGCTGGACGTCACGGTCGAGGAGGTGAGCCTGGAGATCGGTGCGCTGGCGATCCAGGGGCCGCGTTCGCGCGACCTGGTGGCCCGCCTTGTCCCCCAGGCCAGGGAGCTCCCGTTCTTCGGCATCACCGCGGGCACCATCGGCGGCAAGCCAGTGCACGTCAGCCGGACGGGCTACACCGGCGACCTGGGCTACGAGATCTGGGTCGAGACGCCGGACGCCCTCGCCGTCTGGGACGCCCTGTGGGACGCGGCCGCTGGCTGGGGCATCCTGCCCTACGGGATGGGCGCGCTGTACATGCTCCGCATCGAGGCCGGGCTGCTGCTGCTGGGCGCCGACTTCAGCTCGAGCCGCTTTGCCTTCAATGATGCGCATCGGTCCACCCCGCTGGAGCTCGGCTGGGCCTGGATGTTCAAGGGCCTGGAGGACGACGACCGCGCCTTCATCGGCCGGAGAGCACTCGAGCAGGAGCGCGCCGAGAAGAGCAGCCGCTGGCGGATGGTGGGGCTGGTGGTCGACTGGCAGAACTACGACCGCGTCTACACCGAGGCCGGGCTGATCCCGCCCAAGGATCATCGGCCGGTGCACGAGGACTGGATGGTGTACGACGCCGATCGGTCCCGCGTCGGCTACGCGACGAGCATCATGTATTCGCCGGTGCTGCAGCAGCACATCGCGCTGGCGCGCGTGCGACCCGACCTGGCCAGGCCCGGCACCCGCGTCTACCTGGAGTTCACCGTGGACCACCGATACCAGCAGGTGGCGGCGCACACGGCGCGGCTGCCGCTCTACAACCCGCCGCGCAAGATCGCACCATGAGCGGCGAGCGCTACGACGCCATCGTCATCGGCGGCGGCCACAACGGGCTGGTGAACGGCGCCTACCTGGCGCGCGGTGGCCTGAAGACGCTGATCCTGGAGCGGCGGCACCTGGTGGGCGGGGCGGCGATCACCGAGGAGCTGCGGCCGGGCTTCCAGTTCACGACCTTCAGCTACGCGCTCAGCCTGCTGCGGCCGCAGATCATCCAGGAGCTGGAGCTGCCGAAGCACGGCTTCCTGCCGCTGCTGATGTCGACCCGCTTTGCGCCGATGGAGAACGGGGACCACCTGCTCTTCACCCGCGACCATGACGAGAACCTGCGCGAGATCGCCCGCCACTCCCCGCATGACGCCGATGGTTACGAGCAGTACAGCCACGACCTCGACCGGGTCTGCCAGGCCATCAAGCCGCTGCTCGACACCGTCCCGCCCGACCCGCTGTCCGATGATCCGGAGGAGCTGGTCCGGCTGGCCGCGCTGGGCTCGCGGCTGCGGTCGCTGGACAAGCGGACGCTGCACAACGCGGTGCGGCTGCTCACCGGCAGCGCCGCCGACTTCCTGGACGACTACTTCGAGTCGGACATCCTCAGGGGCTACCTGGGCTCGAGCTCGATCATCGGCTCCAACGTCGGTCCGCGCTCACAGGGCAGCGGCCTGGTGCTGCTGTTCCACTCGCTGGGCGAGCACGACGGCGAGTTCGGGGCGTGGGCCTTCCACAAGGGCGGCAACGGCGGCTTCACCCAGGTTCTGGCCCGCGCGGCCGAAGCCTTCGGGGCGGAGATTCGGACCGAAGCCGCGGTGGAGCGCGTGCTGACCCGCGACGGTGAGGCGACCGGGGTGGCCCTGGCCGATGGCACCGAGATCAACGCCGACGTGGTGGTCAGCGCCCTCGATCCACGTCCCACCTTCCTGGAGCTGGTGGATCCGCGCGAGCTGCCAGACGACCTGGTGGAGGACATCCGCCGTCTGAAGTTCCGGGGCGTCAGCTCCAAGGTGAACTTCGCCCTCGACGGTCTGCCGGCGCACCCGACCCTCGGCGCGCGGCCCGAGCTGTACCGCGGCTTCATGAACATCGGCCCGTCGCTCGACTACCTGGAGCGGGCCTTCGACGCGGCCAAGTACGGCTGGTACAGCGACGACCCGTACATCGACTGCGCCATCCAGTCGACCATCGACCCGGACATGGCCCCACCGGGCAAGCACGTCCTGTCGTGCTTCGTGCAGTACACGCCCTACGGCCTGCGCGAGTCCGACTGGGACCACGAGCGTGAGCCGATGGCCGACCGGGTGCAGGCCACCCTGGAGCGTTTCTTCCCCGGCTTCGGAGAGCTGGTCCTGCAACGGGAAGTGCAGACACCGCTGGACATCGAGCGCACGGTGGGCCTCAGCGAGGGCAACATCTTCGCCGGCGAGTTCCTGGCGCCGCAGATGTTCTTCTTCCGCCCGGCGCCGGGCTGGTCCCAGTACCGCACGCCGCTGCACGGCTACTACCAGTGCGGCTCCGGGACGCATCCGGGCGGCTGCGTGATGGGCGCCCCCGGGCGGCTGGCGGCCGGCGAGATCCTGAAGGACCGATCTGCCCCAGGCCCGCGCCCCGGCTGACCGCGGGGGCTGGCCGTCGGGCCGGGCGGAGTAGGCTCAGGAGATGGCGCGCACCGAAGAGCTCCGTGTCACCGCCGGCGACGCGACGCTGGCCGGCACGCTGACCCTGCCCGATGCCGACCCGCCGTCCCGCCTTTCCGCGGCGCTGCTGCTCCCCTCTTGGCTGCCTCGCGACCGTGACGGCGGCTGGGACCGGGTCGGCCATCCCCGCTGGTTCGCCCCGCCGGATGCCGATGCCCGCGGGCTGCTCGCCCGCCTGGCCGAGGCGCTTGCGATCCACGGCGTCGCCTCGCTCCGCTGCGACCCGCGTGGCTGCGGCGCGTCCGAGGGGGAGTGGCAAGGCGTCAGCCTCTTCACCCGCATCGACGACGCCCGCGACATGCTCGCCGCCATGCGCTCGCACGGGGCGCTTGACCTGCGCCGCACCGCCATCGCCGGCCACGGCGAGGGCGCCACGCTGGCGCTGAGCGTGGCCATCGGCGACCCGGCGGTCAGCGCGTTGACCCTCATCGGTCCCCCGGCCAGGTCCTGGCGCGACGGCACGCGGCGCGGGGTGGCGACCAGGGCGCGCACGGGGACGGACCTCGGGCATCCGCTGGTGCGCGCCATGGATCGCGCGAGCGAGGAGATCATCGAGCGCGCCGAGCGGCGCGAGCCGATCATGCCGCTACGCGTGGCCGGCGATGTCGTCGAGCTGGCGCTGGCGGGGATCGAGCAGGCGATCCACACCCCGCCACTCGCCCTGGCCACGATGCTCCACCGCTCGGCGGGCCTCGTGCACGGCACCCATGACGCCTGGTCGCATCCCGACGAGTCGGAGTTGCTGGCCGCAGCACTGCGCGAAGCCGGGAACGACGCCCGGCGCCGCGTGGTCGAGGCGGGGCACGATCTTGCCGAAGCCGACGACGGGACGATCGACCAGATCGCCGCCGACCTGGCGGCGCGCATCACCGCGGTGGAGCTGCCGCCGGTGCTGGTCGCGCTCGAGGAGATGGACGGCGGGGTGCGATAGCATGGCCGCCGTGAAGCCCAACGTTGGCGAGCTCGCGCCGGACTTCAGCCTCGAGGCCGATGACGGCTCCACCGTGAGCCGCGACAGCCTCCTCGGCCAGCGCTACGTCCTCTACTTCTACCCGAAGGACGACACGGCCGGCTGCACCGCCCAGGCCTGCTCGCTGCGCGATAACTTCGGTCGCGTCCTGGCCACTGGCATCCACGTCTTCGGCGTCTCGCCGGACTCCGTCCGGAGCCATGTGAAGTTCCGGGCCAAGTACGACCTGCCCTACCCGCTGCTGGCCGACGTCGGCCACCACGTGGCTGATGCGTTCGGCGTCTGGGTGGACAAGAAGTTCATGGGCCGCTCCTACCAGGGGGTGGAGCGCTCGAGCTTCATCATCGGGCCGGATGGGCGCATCGAGCATGTGCTGGAGCGGGTGAAGCCGATGGAGCACGTCGACCGGGTACTGGGAGCGCTGGCAGCCTGATGCACGGTGACGAATCGACCGCCTCGGTCATCCTCCTGTCGGCGGGCGTGGCGGTCGCCGGCCTGGCGGTGATGGCGGCCGTCTTCGGGCTGGCCTGGCTGGTGATCCGATGATCTGGATCCTGATTGCGGTGGTGCTGCTGGCCTGGTTCATCGGCCTGCTGGTCCAGATCGGCGCACTCGTCAACCTGCTGCTGGTGGTGGCGGCGGTGCTGCTGGTGGTGCAGCTCATCAACGAGCGGGAGGCCCGCCCGTAGGTCCGGCACGCTTCCTGCTCAGTGAGCGAGCAGGAGGTTGCTTGCATGCTCTGGACCATCATCGTCATCCTGCTCGTGCTCTGGCTGCTCGGGCTGGTTGGCCACATCGCCGGTGCGTTCATCCACATCCTGCTGGTGATCGCGGTGATCGTGCTGATCTACAACCTGCTCGCCGGCCGCAGCACCACCTGATTCGCCGTTCATCGGCCGCCCTCGGTCGGTCGATCGCGACGGTCTAGCTGTCACGAGCTTCGCTACCCTTCGGGGCAGTGAAGCTCCTGCTGTTTGCCGATCTCCATCTCGACGCCCCGTTCGCCTGGGCGCGGCCGGAGACGGCGCGGCTGCGGCGCGCCAATCGCCGCGAGACGCTGCGCCGCATCTTGGCGCTGGCGGAAGAGGAGCGGGTCGATGCCGTGCTGTGCGCGGGCGACCTGTTCGAGCATGACCGGGTGACGCCGGACACGGTCGCCTTCCTGCAGTCGACCTTTGCCCGCACGGACCGCCGCATCGTGCTTGCGCCGGGCAACCACGACTGGCTGTCTGCCCAGAGCCCGTACGCCACCGTCGACTGGTCGCCCAACGTCCACATCTACACCGACGCCCGGCTGACGGCGCTCACCCTTGCCGACGGCTGCACCCTGTGGGGCGCGGCCCATCGCGCGCCGGCCAACACCGATGGCTTCTTCACCGGCTTCCGCCCGGACCGTGGCGGCCTCCACCTGGCGCTGGCCCACGCGTCGGAGAAGAGCCTGCTGGGCTGGCAGGAGCCCGGCAAGCAGCCGCATGCGCCGTTCGAGGCGGCCGAGATCGCGGCGGCGGGCATCACCCATGCGTTCCTCGGGCACTACCACCTGCCGCGGGATGCCGAGCGCCACACCTACCCGGGCAATCCGGATCCACTGGAGTTCGGCGAGGACGGGGAACGCGGAGCCGTCATCGTCCAGGTTGGTTCGGACGGTTCGATCCAGCGAGAGCGCCGGAACGTGGCCGTTTCGGAGGTCCATGACGTCACCGTCACCATCGATGGTGCGCAGCACGCCACCGACGTCAGGTCGGCCGTCAGCGCGGCGATCGCGCCGCTGCGCGGCTGCGTGCGGGTCACTGTCGAGGGTGAGCTCGCACCCGACGCCTCGCTCGAGCTGGCGGAGGTCGGGCGCCTCGGTGAGCATCTCGACGGGTTGGTGGTGCGCGCGGGCGCCGTGCGGGTCGGCCACGACGTCGACGCCATCGCCGCCGAATCCACCGTTCGCGGGCAGTTCGTGCGTGACGCCGCCGAGCAGATCGCGGACCCCGAGGAACGCCGCCGAATCATCCTTACCGGCCTGCGGGCGCTCGAGGGCCGCCAGGACCTGGAGGTCGCCTGATGCGCATCCAGCGGGTCGTCGCCCGCGCCTTCGGCCCGTTCGTGGACCGCACCCTCGAGCTTGCGCCGGGGATGACCGTGGTGGCCGGCCCCAACGAGTCGGGGAAATCGTCGTGGCATGCCGCGCTGCGGCTGGCGATCACCGGCCTCCGCCGCGGAAAGGGTCCCGGCACGGCGGCGGAGCGCGCGCTCGCCGAGCGGCATCGGCCCTGGGACCAGCCGGAGCGCTGGGAGGTCGAGGCCCGGCTGCAGCTTGACGACGGGCGATCCATCGACATCAGCCAGGACCTCGGCGCCAAGATCGCCTGCCGGGCCGTTGACGTCGCCCTGGGCCGCGACGTCTCGGACGAGATCCTGGATGGCACCCCGGACGCTTCCCGCTGGCTGGGCCTCGACCGCGATTCGTTCGCCAGCACGGTGGCGGTCAACCAGGCCCAGATCGTGGCCGTGGCCGACGCCGCGGAGGCCCTGCAGGAGCATATGCAGCGGGCGGCGGCGACCCGCGGGACCGATGCCACCGCGGCCGAGGCGATTGCGCGCCTGGAGCAGTTCCGGAAGGACGCCGTTGGAGCCGATACCGTCGCGGCCAAGGGGCCGCTGCGCACGGCCAAGAACCGGGTCGGTGCGGCGGACGGCGCGCTCGCGCTTGCCCGACAGCACCACGCCGAGTATTTGGCACAGTCGGCGAGCCTGGAGTCGGCGGAGCGTGCCGCCGAGGCGGCGCGGGTCGAGCTCGCCGGCGCCGAGGCCGCGCAGGCGCGCATGCAGGCCGCCGAATTCGCCGCCCGCGCGGCACGTGCCGCGGAGCTTGCCGAACGCCATCCGGAGCCGCCGCCGTCGCTCGCTGCCGATGACGAGCTGGCAGCCCGTGTCGGCGCGGCGCGGGACGGGTTCGCCCATCGGCCGCCGCCCGTCGAGCTCGCCGGGCCATCGGCCGGGGAGCTGGAGCGGCAGCTCGACGCTGTACCGGGCGTCCCCGATGGCGACATCGAGCCGCACCCCAGCGTGCTCGAGGCACAACACGCGGTCGCCCGGGCCGAGCAGGCGATCGAGCTGCTCGGTGACGAGCCGCCCCGCCCAGACGGCGCTCCCGATATCGATGCCAGCGCGCTCCGGGACCTGGCGCGTCGGCTCGACGATCGCTCGCTGCCGGAGGCAGCCGCCCTCGAGGCGGAGCTGGATCGGCTGCGGGGTCGCGGGTCGCGACCCCGACCGATGCTTCCCCTCGGGATCGGCGGCCTCGGCCTCGTTGCGGGGGTGTCGCTGGCGGTGGCCAACCTTGGGCTGATCGGCGCGCTGGTGGCCGTCGCAGCCATCTTGGTGGCGCTCGGGATCGGCCTCGCCGGTCGGCGCGGCGACACGGCGGCGATCACGCGAGCGGAACTTGCGCTGGCACCGTACCGAGAAGCGGCCAACCGTGTCCGCGAGGACCGGCTCGCAGCCCTGCAGGAAGCACGGGGGGCCAACCTCCCCGACGACCCGGCCGAGCTGCTGCGCATGGCCGACGAGCTGGCTGCGTCCCGCTCGCTGCTCGTCGCCCACCGCGACTGGCTCGAGCGCCGGGCGTCGCTCGAGACGGGGCTGACCTCGGCTCGGGAGGCGCTGCTCGCGACCCTTGCCGCGCGAGGGTTCGACGTCACGGACGGCCAGGACGGCCTGCGCGCGACGCAGGCGTACGTGGACCGCTGCCGGGCCAATGCGCAGCAGCAGCGCGCCGCGGAGCGGGCGGAAGTCCTGCGCGCCCAGCTTGCCGCTCGTCGCGCTGCCGAGGATGCCGCGGCCGCCGCCGCCGCGCGCGAGGCGGATATCGTCGCCGCACTGCGCGCCGCCGCGGCGGAGATCGGCGTCGACCCGAACCAGGATCCTGAAACGCTCGATGCAGCGCTGGAGGCGTGGCGGGCACAGCGGGCGGGGGCGCTCCTCGCCGCGCAGCAGGCGCTCGGAGAGTGGCAGCAGCTCCAGACCCTGCTGGACGGCGGCACAGTGGAGGATCTGCGGGCCGAGGCGGCACGCCGTCGGCAGAGGGCAAACGAGCTGGCTGAGAACCTGCCGGCGGCGGCCATCACCCTGCCAATGGGCGTCGACCCGGAGGAATTCCTGTCGGGACTGCGCCGCAGAGTCCAGTCCCTGGTGCAGGCCCAGGACCTCGCCCGTGGCGCGCTCGAGGGGCGTCGCGGCTCGCTGCCGGACGTCGCCGAAGCGGAGGAGGCCGCCGCGGCCGCGCACCTCGAGCTGCAGCGCGTGCAGCGCCTGGCCGCAACGGTCGACGCCACACTCGCCCTGCTCCACGCCGCGCAGGAGCGCGTGCACCGCGACCTGGCCCCCGTCCTCGGCCAGGCCGTCAACCGCTGGCTCCCGGCGGTGTCCGGCGGTGCCTACGTCGAGGTCAGCGTCGATCCCGGTGACCTGCGCGTCAGCGTCAAGGAGGCGGCGACCGGACAGTGGCGTGACGCGCGTCTGCTGTCCGAGGGCACCCGCGAGCAGATCTACCTCCTCCTGCGCGTCGCCATGGCGGAGCACCTGGTGACGACCGGCGAGCGCGCGCCGCTGCTCCTCGACGAGGTGACGGCCCAGGCCGACGGCGAGCGCAAGCGGCAGCTGCTCGACGTCCTGCATCGGCTCAGCGCGGACCGCCAGGTCATCCTGTTCACCCACGACGACGAGGTCCTGGCCTGGGCCGATGCGGCCCTGCGCGAGCCACAGGACGCCGTGGTACGACTCCAGCAGGTGCGCGCCGCCGGTCCGGGCAATGCGCCGCTTTCGTCTCCCAGCGAGCCCGCAGAGCCAATGGTTCCCGTAGCCATTCGCTGATCCGCAGACCTGTCGCAGCCCGGCGCCTCCGCTACGATGGCGCCCACTCACGACATGCCCGACGATCGACTGCCGACCCCGGAACGCGTCCTTGTCGTCGCTGCACATCCGGACGACATCGAGTTCGGGGCAGCGGGCACCGTCGCGCGCTGGGTCGGCGAGGGATCGACCGTTCGCTACTTCGTCGTCACCAACGGCGACAAGGGCAGCGACGATCCGGCTACCGACCCGGCAGCCCTCGGGCGACGGCGCACGGAGGAGCAACGTGCGGCCGCCGCGGAGATCGGGGTGGCCGGCGTCGACTTCCTGGACGAGCCCGACGGCCAGGTCGAGCCGAGCCTTCGGCTCCGCGAGCGGGTGACGTTTGCCATCCGATCCTTCCAGCCGGAAGTGGTGATGACCCACGACCCGACGGTGATCTTCGTCAACAACGAGTGGGTGAACCACCCGGACCACCGGGCGGTGGGCCTGGTGACAGTCGATGCAGTCTTCCCGACCGCCCGCGATCCGCTGAACTTTCGCGAGCACCTGGACCAGGGCCTGCAGCCATGGAAGGTGGCGGAGCTGTTCCTGTGGAGCACCAACGAGGCGAACCAGATCGTCGACATCGGCGCGACCATCGAGCGCAAGATCGCCGCGCTCGCCTGCCACGAGAGCCAGTTCCACGACTTCAACGAGACCGCGAAATGGCTCCGCCGGCGGGCGGAGGAGCTCGGTGAGCGAACCGGCTACCGCGCCGCCGAGGGCTTCCGCCGAGTGATGCTGGCCCGGTGAGCCGTCTGCCAGGGCGGCGCCTGGGGATGGTGCTGCTGGTCGCGGTGATGGTCTCCGCCTGCGGCAGCGACAGCCCCTCTCCGTCGCCTATTCCGAGCCCGGTCGCGCCACAGTCCATCGACGACGTGCCGACGGCCGTGCAGGCGTTCCTTGGCGATTGGCGCGATGGGCGGTACGTGGCCATGTACCGGCGCCTCACGGCGGCCGACCGCCAGGCGACGACCGCCGCCGCCTTCATCGCTCTGCTGCGGGACTTTCGTTCGCTGGCCCGGGTCACCACCGTCGACTGGCAGGTGGCGACGCCGCAGCGCATCGTGCTGCCAGCTGCCCCGCGCGCGCCGGACGCTCCGGCGCCCTCGCCGACCGCCCAGCCGTCCGGGGCGACGCCGCAGCCCACGCCAGGCGGTGCGTCCCCCACGCCGCGCGCGACCCCGGTCCCCCCGGACACCCCGGTTGCCGGCCCGCGGCTCGGCGTCCAGGTGCCGGTCCACCTGACCTTCACCACCGACAACTTCGGGGACGTGGCGCTGGATCGCAACCTCGTCCTGGTCCCGGCTGCCGACGGGTGGCAGGTCGCGTGGACCGCCGCCACGCTGTTCCCCGAGCTCGGCAGCGACGGGACGCTGCGGCTGCGCCGCCAGGCGCCGGTCCGTGGCCGGATCGTTGCCCAGGACGGGACCGTCTTCGCCCGCACCCGCGCCGACGGGGCTCGCGTCTACCCGCAGGAGTGGCTGGCCGGCCAGACCATCGGCTACGCCACGCCGGCGACGCAGGCTGACCTCAGGGACCTCGCCAGCCGCGGCGTGCGCCGCGGCGACCTGGTCGGACGGAGCGGACTGGAGGCGGGAGCCGACAAGCTGCTGGCCGGCACGCCGGGATTCAAGCTGGTGGCGGTTCCCGCGGAGGGCAAGCCGGTGACCGTGCTGGGGCGCGCCATGGTTCCCGGCGCCGATGTCGTCATCACCATCCGGCCGCGCATCCAGGCGACCGCCGACGCCACGCTCGCCCCGTATGCGGAGGCAGGCACGGCGGTGCTCAACCCGAAGAACGGCGACGTCTGGGCCCTCGCGTCGGCACCGCCCTTCAACCCGAACTCGATGACCATCGGCTCCACGCTCAGCGGCGCGCCGTTGGCCGACCCGGGGGTGGCAGCGCGGACGAGCCATGCCGCGCTCGGGGCGTACCCGGCCGGCTCGTCGTTCAAGGTCTTCACGCTGGCTGCGGCGCTGAAGGTGGGGGTGGCCGACTCGTCCACCCGGGTGACCTGCAACGGGACCTGGACCTTCGACGGTTTCACCTTCCACAACTACATGGACCACCACCTGGCCGGCCTTGTGGACCTGCTGCAGGCCATGGCCTTCAGCTGCAACACGACCTACATGCCGCTCTCGATCCGGGTCTATGACAAGGACAAGACCGCGCTGACGGACGTGGTGCGCGAGTTCGGCTTCGGCCAATCCACCGGCATCGCGCACCTGGCCGATGAGCCCGGTGTCTTGCCGGACGCCGCCTACTTCCGCAAGGCCAAGCGCTGGGACGGCAAGATCCACCCCTACGGCCCGTTCGACCAGATCCAGCTGGCCATCGGCCAGGGAAGCTACCTGGGGACGCCGCTGCAGCTGGCCAACGCCTACGCCGCGATTGGCAACGGCGGCAAGCTGTGGGTTCCCCGGATCGTGGCGGAGGCCCGGCTGCCGGACGGCACGGTGGTGGAACGGGTGAAGCATCGGCTGCAGCGCAGGGTCAGCATCGGCCGCGGGCAGCTCCGCTATGTGGTCGAGTCGATGAAGGCCGTGGTCAACTACCCGTACGGCACCGGCTACCCCGCGTTCGTCGGATACGGCATCCAGGTTGCCGGCAAGAGCGGCACCGCCGAGACGGGCGGCCCGGACCCCGACGCCTGGTTCCCGGCCATCGCCCCGGCCGACAACCCGCGGATCGCGGCGGCCACCGTCCTCGTCCGCATCAAGCTCGGCACCGGCGGCACCGATGCCGCGCCGCTCGTTCGACGCGTCTTCACGACCTACTTCTCAGGAGGGACTTGAGGAGCGGCTGTCCGCCCCCTCGGCTGGCTGTCGCAACAGCCTTCGGGGTCGGCCAGCCACTCCTCGACTCCGCACGCTGCGGAGGATGACTTGTCCCCGGCTGCCGCGGAGCGTGGGATCATTCGGCGTGGCCCGGGGCTGGTTGCTCGCATCCGTGATCGCCCTGCTCGTGGGTGTTGCCGCCTTCGCGGTCGCTCCCACGGCGCGGGACTGTCTCGTCGACGGAATCGTGCGGTGCGGTGAAAACGACGGAGCCCGCTACCTGCGAGCCGTAGGAAGCGGAGTCTGTGCGATCGCTGGCGGCCTTGCATTCGTCGGCCTGATCCGCGGCGGACGGGCCTCGACCGCGCCCAAATGATCCACGCCGCAGCGACCAGTTGCTTTGACGGTCCGCGCGCAGGTCGGGTAGCATCGGCGCGCCGCTGCTTTCGCTCCTGACGGATTTCGTGTGGAACCCGCTGTGTCTCGTCGCCCGTGATCAGTGAGAACGCCATCCCGCTGAGGTTCCAGACCGCCGAGGTCGGCGTCGACTGGCTCCAGTGCAACATCGAGTGCCAGGAAGGCTGCCCGGTCAACACCAACTGCCGGGGCTACCTGATGCTTGCCGCCGAGGGCCGGTTCGAAGAGGGCTACATCCTCGCCCGCGACCCGAACCCCGTGGCGGCCATCTGCGGCTACGTCTGTTCCGCGCCGTGCGAGAAGGCCTGCCGCCGAGCCGATATCGACAAGCCGCTTGCCATCCGCGCCATGAAGCGCTTCCTGGTCGACTGGCACTACGGCAACAACATGCCGGACAACATCGTGGTCGGGCCGGCGACCAGCAAGTCGGTGGCCGTCATCGGCGCCGGGCCGGCTGGCCTCTCGGTCGCCAAGGAGCTGGCGACCTACGGCCACGAGGTCCACGTCTACGAGGCTCTGCCCAGCGGTGGCGGCACCACCCTGATCGGCGTCCCGGCTTTCCGCCTGCCGCGCGACGTGATCGAGCTGGACGTGAACTGGGTGGCCAAGCATGGGGTCGAGTTCCACTACAACGTCGAGATCGGGCGCGACATCACCCTGGACCAGCTCAAGGAGCGCCACGACGCGGTCGTCGTCGCCACCGGCTGCATGTACCCGGTCGCCATGAACGTCCCCGGCGAGGAGGTGGACGGCGTCATCTACGGCGTCGACTTCCTCAAGCGCGCCAACCTCGGGCAGGAGCAATGGGTCGGCGAGCACGTGGTGGTCGTGGGTGGTGGCTACACCGCCATGGACTCGTCACGCACCGCACTGCGGCTTGGCGCCAAGACCAGCACCATCGTCTACCGCCGCGGCCCGGACGAGATGGTGGTGGACGAAGAGGAGCAGCACGAGACCCGCTTCGAGGGCGTCCAGTTCGAGTTCTTCGCCTCGCCGGTCGAGGTGGTGGCCGATGACGCCGGCAAGGTCACGGGCATGGTCTTCCAGCGCGTCCGCCTGGGTCAGCCCGATGCCTCCGGCCGGCGCTCACCGGAGCCGATTCCCGGCAGCGAGTTCACCATCCCGTGCGACATGGTCATCCCCTGCACCAGCCAGGCGTCAGACAACAACGTCCTGGGCGAGTACGGCAGCAAGCTCAACCGCCACCTGGGCGTGACCGATACCCGCACCCCGGTCGAGGGCGGCTCGGTCAGCTCGTGGCGCACGCCGCCGCTCAACGGCACCACCCCGACCCGGGCCGATGGCACGAAGTACAACCAGCTGAAGTTCGACCTGAACCGCGGCTACGTGGTCATCAACCCGGACTCGTTCCAGACCAACGTCGACGGCGTCTTCGCCTGCGGCGACTTCGTCACGGGCCCGGCCACGATCATCGAGGCCGCCGGTCGCGGCCGCCGCACGGCGCGGGCCGTCGACCGCTGGCTTGCCGGCGTGCGCGGCGAGGAGCTGGAGGAGCTGCCGGTCATCAACCGCGCGGTGGTCACCCAGGCCCTCGAGCACGACATGCCCCGCGACTACGAGGCCATCCATCGCCAGGAGATCCCCATGGCGCCGCCGGAGCTGCGGCGGGACTTCGTGAGCCTGGTGGAGGTCGGCTACGACACCCGCGGCGCGATCACCGAGGGGCAGCGCTGCCTGCAGTGCAACCACAACATCAACATCGACGGACCGCGCTGTATCCTGTGCGGGCTCTGCGCCGACGTCTGCCCCGAGGGCGTGATCTACATGGTCGACAAGGCGCAGGTGGGCGGCGACGACCCGGAGATCGACCTCTTCCAGTCGTGGCCGCGCGGGATCGCGATGATCATCGACGAGGAGCGTTGCATCCGCTGCAACCTCTGCGTCGAACGGTGCCCCACCAACTGCATCACCATGGATCGGCTCGAGCTCGAGCGGTTCACGCCTGACGGGAAGGTGCTCTTGGAGAGCTACAAGGACAACGTCCTGGGCCAGATCGGCCAGCAGGCAGGACCGGCGGTGGCGCGATGAGCTTCCTCGTCCGCGTGGTGAAGGAGTCCGCCCTGTGGCGGAGCCTCTTCCGGCAGCCGTACCCGACCACCAGCCGCACCCGCGCGCTGGCGGTCATGAACAACGTCTTCCTGCACCTGCACCCGGTGCGCGTCAAGAAGCACGCGGTGCGCTACACGTACACCTTCTGCCTGGGCGGGATCAGCTTCTTCCTGTTCCTGGCGCTGACCATCACCGGCGTCTACCTGATGTTCTTCTACGTGCCCAGCGTGCAACGCGCCTACCAGGACATCCAGACCATCTCGAACTCGGTGGCCTTCGGCGACCTGATCCGCAACATGCACCGCTGGGCCGCGCACCTGATGGTGCTCACCGTCTTCCTGCACATGATCCGGGTCTTCTACCACGGCGCCTACAAGCCGCCGCGCGAGTTCAACTGGGCCATCGGCGTGCTGCTGCTGTTCAGCACCCTGTGGCTGAGCTTCACCGGCTACCTGCTGCCGTGGGACCAGATCGCGTTCTGGGCCATCACCGTCGGCACCCAGATGGCCACCTACGCGCCGCTGCTCAACACCGAGTCGAGCTTCATCCTGCTCGGCGGCATCGAGGTCGGGCAGGAGACGCTGATCCGCTTCTACGTCATGCACGTCATCGCCTTCCCGCTGATCGCGGCCATCCTGATGGTGGTCCACTTCTGGCGGATCCGGAAGGATGGCGGCATCTCCGGGCCCGTCTAGGAACCCCATGAGCCGATGACGATCGAGAAGCGACCCAACGCCACCGCGGACAAGAACGCGCCCACCCAGGCGCCGAGCGTACCGCTGGTCGAGCGCGGCGTCGGGCCGAAGCTGCCCGGCCCGCCGGGCGTGCCGGGCACCGAGCGCTTCCGGCTGCTGGCCTATGTCAAGCAGGAGTCCATGGTCCGCGTCGACAAGCGGCCGGACGAGACGGTCCTGACCTGGCCGCACCTGCTGCGGGCCGAGTTCCTGATGGCCACCCTGATCACCGCGCTGCTGGTGATCACCTCGTTCTTCATCCAGGCCCCGCTGGAGGAGATGGCCAACGCCGGCGCCACGCCGCACGTCGCCAAGGCGCCGTGGTACTTCCTGGGCCTGCAGGAGATGCTCTCCTACTTCAACGCCACCGTGGTCGGCGTGCTCTTCCCGCCCATCTACTTCATCGGCCTGATGGTCATTGCCTACATCGACCGCTCGCCATACAAGGCCGCGCGCGACCGCAAGCTGGCCTGGGTCTTCTTCATGTGCCTGATGGTCGGCGGGCTGCTGGTGACCTTCATCGGTTCCTTCTTCCGCGGACCCGGCTGGAACTGGGTCTGGCCGTGGGACGGGATCTTCTTCACGCTATGAGCGCGCAGACCTACGGCGAGGTTCACGGGCCGCCCATCGGCGAGATGAGCCGGCGCACCTTCATGCGCCGCGTGCTGGGCGTGGGCATCGGCATCCTGTCGCTCGAGTTCCTGGCCGGCACCCTCAGCTTCCTGTGGCCGAACATCCGCGAAGGGCTGGGCGGCAAGATTCCGGTCGGCACCGCCGCCGAGATCGTCAGCCAGCAGGACACCTGGGCCACCGGCCTGCCCTACCCGTTCCAGCAGGCGCGCGCCTTCCTGGTCAACGTGCCCGCCGGCAAGTCACTGGTCGACAATCCAGACAGCCCGAAGTCGGTCCCGGATCCCGGGACGAAGGTCGGACCGGACGTGCCGCCGGTGGACGCCTCAGTCCTGGCCCTGTACCGCAAGTGCCCGCACCTGGGCTGCCAGATCCCGCAGCTGTGCGACTCCAGCCACTGGTTCGAGTGCCTCTGCCACGGCTCCAAGTACACGATCCTGGGCGAGAAGCGCGATGGCCCGGCGCCGCGCGGGATGGACCGCTTCAACGTGGTGATGGAAGGCCAGACCTACGTGATCGACACCTCGGAGCTGGTGGACGGTCCGCCCATCGGCACCGACACGTTCGACGATCGCGGTCCGACCCAGATGAAGCACTGCACGGGCTGAGCCGATGCGCGCCAAGACGCTCGGCGTCTTCCTGGTCACGGCGTTCGCCTTTTTCACTGCCCTCTACTGGATGACTGATGCGCCGCGCCGCGAGGCCCGCTTCGAGTCGGACAACGAGGAGCTGCTTGCCTATGGACAGCAGCTGTTCGGCCCGCCGACGCCCCAGGTGGCGGTCACGGCCAACTGTGCCCGCTGCCACGGCCCCGACGGCAAGGGTGGCGAGGTGGGCGACACCGGCCGCCGCGCGCCGAACCTGCACAGCCCGTCGATCGCGGAGAAGCTCAAGGTCAACAACAACTACGTCAACCTGGTGATCCGCTACGGCGGCGTGGTGGTGTCGGGGAACGTCAACTCGCCGATGCCCGCCTGGAGCACCGAGGCCGGCGGCCCGCTGACCATCCAGCAGATCGATGCGCTCACCGCGCTGGTGGAGAGCTGGGCAGCCGAAGCGGCGACCCAGTCGCAGGCCCCTGTGCCGAACACGGTGGAGGCCGGGCAGGAGGTGTATCAGACGGCCGACTGCCAGGGCTGCCACGGTCCGAACCTGGAGGGCGTCGGCGAGTTCCCGAACCTGCAGAACATCGGCAACGAGCCCGTCACCGACCTGCCCACGCCCATCACGCAGCTGGACAAGCTGAAGAAGGACTACGCGGATGACCCGCGCAAGTTCCTGGAGGACTGGATCCGCGATTCAGCGGCGAACTACAACGATGGCACTCCGACTGGCATGCCCGCCCATCCCGCCGACCAGCTGCCGGACGATGCGCTGAAGGCGCTGATCACCTTCCTGCTGGACCAGAAGCAATGAGCACGGTGGACGCATGAGCACGGCCTACCTGCCAGCCACCGCCCGCCGTCGACGCGGCATCGGCGGCCTGGTCGGCAGCATTGACGACTTCATGAGCTGGCTGCTCTACGGGCAGGAGACGTGGCTGGTGGCCGTGCTCAAGGGCGTGCCGCTGTTCCTGTTCATGTACTTCCTGCTCTTCTACATCCCGAACTACATCTACTACGGCCTGACCCTGTACATCCCGTTCCTGAAGTTCAGCAAGGACGTCGGCTTCCTGGTCGCCAACCTGATCGGCGGCGGCAACTTCACTGCGCTGATCGTGCTGGCGGTATGGACCCAGGCGGCACGGGGCCGGCGTGGCTTCTTCTGGTCGCTCATCCGCTACCTGGACTTCCTGCAGTTGCTGCTCACCCTGTTCGTCCTGATCCCGTTCATGGCCTTCAACCTGGCCGGCGGCTCCCTCATCCCACCGGTGTTCCAGATCTCCGTGCCGGAGGGCACCACCGGGCTGCTGTGGGTCGCGCTCGCCTACCGCCCCATCCTGTTCGGCATGATCGCCGCCGGTCTCGGGCTGGTGACGCTGGTGTACCTCTACCTGGAGTACCTGCGCATCGCGCGGCGCGAGGCCGAGATGGCGGCCGCCACCAGCGCCGCCCTGCAGGCGCGCGGCTAGCGCCCTCCCCTCTCCCGGCCGCTCCTCATCCACCTCGCCATCTGC
>DATBJR010000131.1:0-24196 GCA_036556325.1 Candidatus Limnocylindria bacterium
TACCGCGCCCTGGTGCGCGGCGAGACGACCACGGACCTCGACCCCCAGCGCATCCACGCCATCGGCCTGGCCGAAGTCGAGCGGATCGATGCCGAGACCGCGGAGCTGGGCGCCCGCGTCCTGGGCGCCGCGTCGCTGGCCGCCACCCAGCGGGCGCTGCGTGACGACCCGCGCATGCACTTCGAGACCGGCGAGCAGATCATGGCGGTCGCCGAACGCTCGCTGGCGCGCGCCCAGCAGGCCACCCCGCGCTGGTTCGGGCGGGTGCCGCGGACGCCGTGCGTCACCGCCCGGATGCTGCCGGCCGAGGAGGAGCACTCCACCGTCGCCTACTACCGTGATCCGGCGGCGGACGGCAGCCGGCCGGGCGAGTACTACGTCAACCTCTCACACCCGGAGACCCGGCCGCGCTACGAGGCGGAGGCGCTGGCCTTCCACGAGGCGGTGCCGGGCCACCACCTGCAGGTGGCGCTGGCCCAGGAGCTGCCGGACACGCTGCCCGCCCTGCGTCGGCACTCGTACCTGATGGCCTACGTCGAGGGCTGGGGCCTGTATAGCGAGCGGCTCGCCGACGAGATGGGCCTCTACTCCGGCGACCTCGACCGCCTGGGCATGCTCTCCTACGACGCCTGGCGCGCCTGCCGCCTGGTGGTCGACACCGGGATGCACGCCATGGGCTGGTCCCGCGACCAGGCCATTGGCTTCATGGATGACCATTCCGTGCTGGCCCACAACAACATCGTCAACGAGGTGGACCGCTACCTCGGCCGGCCGGGCCAGGCGCTGGCCTACAAGATCGGGCAGCTGGAGATCCTTCGCCTGCGACGCGAGGCGCAAACCCGGCTGGGCAGCGCCTTCGATATCCGCGCCTTCCACGACGCGGTGCTGGGCCACGGTCCGCTGCCGCTGGCCACCCTGGCCGAAGCGGTCACCGCCGACCTGGGCTAGCCGCGCGTCCTAGCGCGGCGGGTACGCGACGAAGTCGTACATGTGCGCGTAGTCCGGCGACAGGAAGGTCATGTCGGGCAGCAGCGGCAGATCGGTGCCGTACATCGCGTTGAACACGATCCGGAACTCGTTCACGGGGCTGGTCCGATCGGTGAAGCCGTAGTCCCGGGGGTCCACGCCGTTCGGCAGGTGGACCGCGTTGAGGATGCCGAACTTCTGGGCAATCTGCGCGTCCGAGGCCTTGAGCCACTGGAATCCAGTCTCGTTCAGGGAGAAGGCGCGGGGCCACGGCCCCTCGTCGGCCTGCAGGATGATGATCGGGTCGGTGGGATCGCTCAGCAGCCGGTCGATGGTCGCCAGCACGCGCTGGTTCGCGTATTCGACCTGCCCCACGTACTTGACCTCCTCCGGCTCCGTCTTGGCCGCCTCCTCGCTCAGGTACTCGCCGTGCGGCCCGAAGACGTACGGCGGATGGGGGAGCAGGATGTGGGCGAACACGAAGTTCGGACCGGGACGGTCCACGGTCTCCGCCAGGCGATCGAAGGTGTAGAGCGTGGTGTCGCGCGCCAGCTGCGCGCTGCTGGTCGCCTCCCCGTCGTCCTCGTTGCCCTGGCTGGCCGGCGGCGCGACTGCCGACCAGAACGTCGTGGCCAGGAGCGCCGTGCTGAACTCGGCCGAGTCCTGGAACCGCAGGTCAACGTCGGCGTCCACGTTGTAGGCGGTCGGCTCCCAGTAGTTGCCCAGGTGGATGTAGTGGTAGCCGATGGCCTTCAGCGAGCTGGGCACGGCCAGGTGATCGCGCAGCGCCGCGAAGATGCTGGTGAAGTCGTACGGCGGCCGGCTCTCGCCGAGACGCTCCTTGCTGATGTGCTCCATCGACAGCGAGCTGTACAGCGAGAGCGCCGTCTTGAAGTAGTTGGCCCAGGCGTGGCGGGCGATGACGAAGCCACGTTGCTCGAGCGCGCGCAGGAACGGCTCGTTGTCGAAGTCGTAGACGTGGCGCATCGTGTCGCCGCCGGCGTACCGGTCCAGGATGATGTAGTAGACGTCCGGGGTCGGCGACGGGGCGTGGAGCGGCACGATGCTGGGTCCGGCCACCGTGGCGGCCGCGGCGGCCGAGGCCGAGGTGTAGTTCGCCACTCGCAGCAGGTTGAACGCGACCAGCAGCAGCCCGGCCAGGGTCAGGAAGCGGCCGGTCGGCGCCAGCCAGCGGCCGCCGCGCCAGATGAGCACCGTCGCACCAATCGCCGCCAGTCCCCAGACCGCGGCCATCGCCCAGCGGGTGAGGAACAAGCCCCCGATCAGGTTCCAGGCATGGCCGAACGAGAAGAAGAGGATGACCAGCACCGTGGCCAGCAGCGCGCCGCGCTGCCAGTTCCTGAAGATGGCCGCCAGGACCAGGAAGGCCGCGAGCGCCCCGCCCACGCTCGCGACCAATGGCAGCCACAGCGGCGCCAGCGTGACTTCCTGCTCGGCGTTCTCGGCGAACAGGAAGAGCACCGGGAATGCCGCGAAGAGCATCGGCGCCAGCGACGTCGAGACGCCGCGCAGGCCCGCGCGGGCCACTCGGGCTAACATCGCCGGAAACACTACGGCAAAGGACTTGACCGCGGACATGGGCCACTCCGGGATGAGCCTCCTGGCGTACATCGACCCCGGCTCCGGCAGCCTGCTGCTGCAGGCCATCCTGGCGGCCGTGATCTCGGTGCCCTTCTTCTTCCGCCGCACCATCGGCGGTGCCATAGGCCGCCTGCGCGGCCGCCCCAGGGCCGGAACGCCAGCCCCGCCGGCTGCCGATTCGCAGCCCGACACCGTCTCACTTCCGCACGATTCCGAGCCGCCCCAGCGTTGAGCGAGGCGTCGCTCGAGCCGGCGTCCTTCCGCGACCCGAGCGGCCTCGTCTTCCGCCGCGACGGTGTGCTCCATCGGCAGATCCAGGCCAGCGCCCAGTCGGACTGGGCCGCCTTCAACCGCTCCGGGCTGGCCGCCACCCTGATCGCCGATCGGCTCATGGTCGATCACGAAGATGTCGACACTGCCCTGGCTGCGCGGCCGGGTGCCATCGCGGTCATCCGCCCGCGTGAGTTGCCGCTCATCTCCTACCCGTACGAGTGGTCATTCGGCCAGCTGCGCGAGGCCGCCCTGCTGACACTGGAGCTGCAGCGGCGCGCCCTGGAGGCCGGCATGCGCCTGAAGGACGCCAGCGCGTACAACGTCCAGTTCGACGCCGGGCGTCCGCTGCTCATCGACTCGCTTTCCTTCGAGGTCGGGGATCCGAGCGAGCCCTGGACCGCCTACCGGCAGTTCTGCGAGCACTTCCTGGCGCCGCTGGCGCTCATCGCGTATCGCGACCCGCGCTGCGCGCTGATGCTGCGCGACTTCATCGACGGCATCCCGGTCGACTACGCCGCCGCGCTGCTTCCGTGGCGCAGCCGGCTGCGGCCTGGCCTGCTGGCGCATCTCCACCTGCACGCCGCGGCGCAGCGCCGCGCCCAGGCCGCCGGCCCGACGGCGACGCACGCCAGGCCCCGGCGCATGACGCTGACGGGGCAGCAGGCGATCCTGGACAACCTCCGCCGCTCGGTCGAGGGCCTGCGCTGGAATCCGGGCGGCCACTGGGTCCAGTACGGGATCGAGACCAGCTACTCGGCGACCGGTGCCGCCTCGAAGCGCGCCATCGTCGAGCGGATGCTCGAGCGGGCCAGCGGCCCGGTCGTCTGGGACCTGGGTGCCAACGTGGGCACCTACTCGACCATCGCGGCCGGTGATGGCCGGCACGTCATCGCTTTCGACCAGGATGCGTCAAGCGTGGAGCACCACTGGCGCACGCTGGACGCGACGGCGCGCGCCTCCGTCCTGCCGCTGGTGATGGACCTCACCAACCCGTCGCCGGCGCTCGGCTGGGCACTGGAGGAGCGGCGCTCGCTCATCCAGCGCGGGCCGGCCGACGTCCTGCTGGCCCTGGCGCTGGTCCACCACCTGGCCATCGGCAACAACGTCCCGCTGGAGCGCGTCGCGGACCTGCTCGCCCGCCTCGGGCGGTGGGCCATCGTGGAGTTCGTGCCGAAGGACGACCCGATGACGCAGCACCTGCTGGCCGCGCGCCGGGACGTCTTTCCCGACTACACCATCGACGGCTTCCGGGCGGCGGTCGGCAGCCGCTTCCGCGTCGTGGAAGAGGCACCGATCCAGGACTCGCTGCGCACGCTCTTCCTCCTGGAGCGCGCCTGAGCGAACCCTACCAACGCTCCTCGTGGACGATCTCGTCCAGCGCGGCGCGACCACCCGGCTTGTTCGGAGCGGTGAGCTGCTCTGGATCGGCCGGGTGGCCGAACGACAGCAGGTAGTCGCAGCGCTGGCTGGCCGGCAGGCCCAGCAGGCGGCCGGCGAGGTCGTGGTCGTAGACGGTCGCCGGCGCGGAGCCGATGCCCAGCTCCCAGGCGGCCAGTACCATGTTCTGCGCCGCGCGGCCGAGGTCCCACAGCACCGAATAGAGCCGCGGCGGATCGACTGCCGGTCGCACGAGTGCGATGGCCAGGGTGGCGCCGGCCAGGTGGTTCGCATAGCGTCCGACCGCCGACAGCTCGCGCAGGTGCTCCCGCTCCCGCACCACGATGAAGGCCCAGTGCTGCTGGTTCTTGGAGCTGCCGGTTCGCCGTCCGGCGTTCAGGATGCGCCGCAGGTCATGGTCCGAGACGGGCTCCGGGCTGAACTCGCGGATGACGCGAATGGTGTTGATGGCCTGCCAGGTATCCATCGGCTCAGTCTGCGTCCTCGACCGCGATGCGGATGCGCTTGTTGATGCGGCCCTTCGACTCGTAGCCGGTGACGCGAACCCGGCCTATCTCCGAGGTGCGGGCCACGTGGGTTCCGCCATCGGCCTGCAGGTCGAGGCCCACGATCTCGATGGTGCGGACCTCCTGGATTCCCTCGGGCAGCAGGTTGATCTTGGTGCGGATCAGATCCGGGATGGCGAACGCGTCGTCGCGCGGCAGGATGGCGATCCGGATCTCGCGGTCGGCCGCGACCTCCTCGTTCACGCGGCGCTCGATCTCGGCCACGAGATCGGCCTGCATCCGCTCGAACTCGAAATCCATCCGGCCCGAGAGTGGCTCCATGTTGCCGCCGGTGACGGATGCCTGGTAGTCCCGCCAGACGACGCCGCACAGGACGTGGAGGGCGGAGTGGGTCCGCATCAGCTGGTGGCGGCGTTCCCAGTCCAGCCGCGCGGTGATCCGTGTGCCGGCCACCGGTGGCTGGCCCTCGACCGCGTGCCAGATGTCGTCGTCGCGCTTCCGCGCGCCGGTGACCAGCCACGAGCCGCCGCTCACGCCCTCCAGCACGCCGTGGTCCGCCGGCTGCCCGCCGCCGCCGGGATAGAACACGGTCCGATCCAGCAGCACGGCGTTCGTTTCGGGATCCACGGCCACGACGTCGGCCTCCACCTCGCGGGCATAGGCGTCGCGGTAGCAGATGTTGTCGCTCACCACCGAAGAGTAGCCCGCGCCGATGTCGATCGTCGGCGGGCTATCGGGCAGATCGGCGCCGGAGGATCGATGCCGGCGACGAGGTGCTCATTGTCGGGCTACGACTAGGCCGACTGTGTCCCCGGAACGAGGGCGCCGCCCATGAACAGCTCCAGGGTGTGCTCGATCTCGGTCCGCAGCCGTTCGCGCGGGAGGGCACCAGCCGCACGGACCAGCACGCCGCCCAGCAGGTCAACCAGCTGGTTGCCGTACGACTCGCGCAGCTCCGGATGGCGCAGGGCGCCCGCCGCCGCGAGGTTGTCGAGCATCAGGTTGACGACCGCGGGGTAGCGCATCGTCTCCTGGGCACGGCGCCGGCGGACGGGATCGGGATGGGTTGTCTCACGCGCCACGGCCGCAATCAGCGTCGGCTCGCGCGTCGCCACCGCGGCGAGCAGCTGCGCCACTTCGCGGAAGAGCACCTCGGGCGGCCGGTCGAGGTCCTGGATCACCGGCCCCGAGACCTCGGCCACGTAGCGGGCACCGATCTCGCACAGGATCATCTCCTTGTAGCCGAAGTAGTTGAAGACCGAGGTGCGGCTCATGCCGGCGGCGCGCGCGATGTCGTCCATCGTGGTGGCCTCGACCCCGCGCTCGGCGAAGAGCTTCGCCGCCGCGTCGATGAGGGTGCGCCGGCTGTCGGCCTTCTTCCGTTCGCGGATGCCCATCTACGGCCTCCGATATGGCACTTCGGATTCCCCCCGCGACGGTGGCGACAGGCTAGCAGCCGCCGCACGAAAGCGCATCCTGCTTGTTAGCATGGCCACTCCCGGACAACTTCCGTTGCACCGTTGAGGCAAGGCATGCAGTTCCGCGCCGTCGTCGATGACCTGCTCGACGGCTATTTCGCTCACTATCCCGTGCTCGCCACCGAGAAGGGCAACCACGCCCACGACGACGAATGGGGCGACCTGACCGATGCCGGCCGGCGCGATCGGCTCGCCTGGCTGGCCGAGGCGAGCAGCCGGCTGGAAGCCCTGGATGATGCCGCCCTGACGCCGGACGATCAGATCGATCGCCGGATCCTGCGCATGCAGTTGGCCGCCATGCGCTTCGACGAGGAAACCGTGGACGAGGCCTCGTGGAACCCACTGAGCTACGTCTACCTGTTCGGTGCAGGTCTCTTCAGCCTGCTGTCGCGTGAGTTCGCCCCTGCCGAGCAGCGGCTCCGCAGCGCTGCGGGCCGGCTGCGCGCGCTGCCCGCGGCGCTGGACCAGGCACGCGCGCGCCTGGAGGCCGGTGGGCCACGGCCGATCAGCCAGGTCCATGCGCAGAAGGCCGTGGAGCGCCTGGCAGGGATCGTCGACCTGGCCGACACCGCGGTCGACGAGGCGACGAAGCTCGACGACGACCTGCGCGCCGAGGTGACCGTGGCGGCGGACGAGGCCAAGCGCGCCGTGGCGTCATTCGGCGACTGGCTGCGCGATGAGGTCGTGCCGCGTGCCACCGGAGATTTCCGGCTCGGTCCAGAGCTGTACGCCCAGAAGTTCCGCCATGCGCTCAAGACGGACATGACGCCGGACGAGCTGGAGGCGCGGGCCGCATCGGCCTACGACCGGGTGCGCGCCGAGATGGTCCGGCTGGCCCGTGAGCTGTGGCCGGCCTGGGTCGGCGACGAGCCGATGCCCGAGGGGACCGACCGTCTGGTCCGCCGCGTCCTGGATGCCATCGCCGCGGAGCACCCGCGGGCCGATGAGCTGCTGGACTTCTGCCGTGCCGAGAACGGGAGGATCGAGGCCTTCATCGGGCAGCGCGACCTGGTCGGGCTGCCGGATGAGCCGATGCAGATCGTGTGGACCCCGAAATTCCTGCGCGCCTTCGGCGGCGCCATGCTCATCCCGCCGGGTCCCCTGGATCGCGGCCTCGATTCATTCTTCGCCATCACGCCCATGCCGGACGAGTGGAGCGACGAGCGCAAGGAGTCGTACCTGCGCGAGCAGAACATGCGCCAGCTGCGACTGCTCACCATCCACGAGGCGGTGCCTGGCCACTTCCTGCAGCTCGCCTACGCGAACCACAGCGACTCGCTGGTGCGGGCGATCTTCTGGTCCGGCGTCTTCGCCGAGGGCTGGGCCGTGTACGTCACCCAGGTGATGATGGACGCGGGCTACGGCGCCGATGATCCGGCCCTGATGCTGGTCCACTGGAAGTTCTACCTGCGCTCGATCACCAACACGCTGATGGACCTGCGGATCCACGCCGGCTCGATGACCGAGGCCGAGGCGATGGAGCTGATGGTCACCGGCGGCTTCCAGGAGGAGGGCGAGGCGGTCAACAAGTGGGACCGGGCGCGCCTCTCATCCACGCAGCTGTGCGAGTACTTCCTGGGCGGGATCGGGATGACCGAGCTGGAGGCCGAGGCACGGCGCCGGGCCGAGGCGGAAGGCCGCGAGTTCGTCTATCGCCCGTTCCTGGAGTCGGTGCTCGGGCACGGGTCGCCGCCGCTGCCGGTGATCCGCGACATCCTGTTCCCCGCGGCAATGCCCACCGCCTGAGCCTCAGGCGGCAGCGCGCCTCGCGTAGCGGCGGGCGAGATCCAGGATCGATGGCGCCTCGCCCTGGCGATGGGCGAGCAGGCGAGCCGGATCGAACAGGGCGGTGGTGCCCATCACCGTCAGGGTGATGTCCTGGCCGGGCAGTCGCACGAGGAGCGACGTGTAGCCGCGCAGCAGCCCGGAATGCCCGTAGCCGGTGAGCGCGCCGACGTGGATCGTCTCAGCGGCCATCCCATAGTCATGGCGCTCGAAGGCGAGCATGCGCCGCAGCGACGACGGAGCCAGGACCCGGCCGCGGTACAGCGCGTCGCCCCAGGCCAGCAGGTCATGGGCGCTGGCGTACATGCTTCCGGCCGTGCTGAACGCCGATGCCCACGAGGGCACCATCAGTGGCGGTGCGTCTCGGCTCAGCAGCACGCCGGTGTGGGAAAGCGCCAGCGGCCGGAGCAGCCGGTCGCGCAGCTGGACGCCGAACGGCTGGCCGCCGACGCGCTCCACGATCATGCCCAGCAGCACGAAGTTCGTGTTCGAGTAGGCCCACGAGCGGCCGGGGGCGAACCACGGGCTCGCCACCTTCTCGGCGACTTCGGCCGGCGTCCAGATGCGCTCGATGTCCGCGTTCAGCGGGTCACGCAGCGTGGGCAGGATGTCCGCGATGCCCGACGTGTGGCGCAGCAGCTCGGCCACCGTCACGTCCGGCGGCACGCGGACCCCAGGCAGCAGGTCCGAGGCGCGGTCCTGCAGGGAGAGCCGTCCCTCCTCCACCAGCTGCAGGACCAGGGCGGCGGTGAACGTCTTGGTGATGCTGGCGATGGCGAACGGCGAGTCACCGTCCAGCCGGGTCACGCCATCGCGCGCGACGCCGCTGGCCCCGGTCCAACCGGCGCTGCCGTGCAGCGACACGCCGATGGCCAGTGCGTCCAAGCCGAATGCCGTGCGCGCCCGGTGGGTGGCCGCCTGCAGCGCGGCAGCCTGCGCGTGCGAGAGCGGCGCCAGGGCCACCGGGCGCAGGGCACCGCCGTCGATGTCCTCGCCGGTGGGCGGGCTGGAGATCGGCGGCAGCTCGGCGGCCGACGGCGCAGCGCTGGGCGCAACCGGCGAGCGGCTGGGTGTGAGCGCGGCGACGTCCGGTGCGGCGGCCGGCCGCGGGATCGCCAGGTTGAGCAGGAACGCCGCCAGCATGGCCAGCGACCAGCCGGCGGCGAGCCGAATCGGCCTCGGCATGGATCGTGGAGGATCGTAGCCCACCCGTCCACCGTTGCGACCGGGCTGGCGCCGGGGACCAATTGTTGTTAGCATTGCTAATCAATGTTCAGCCCCGGTTCCGCCCTGACCCGAGTTCTTGCCGCCGTCCCGCCGCGCCTCCGCGTGGTCGGACCGAACGAGGGTGCCGGGCAGCTGCCGCCGGCAACCGGCGACGGGCCCGGCGGCTTCCGACGGGGCCTCGCCGCGCTCCAGCACCGCAACTACCGCTACTACTGGCTCGGCCAGATCGTCAGCCTGGTTGGCACCTGGATGCAGTCGGTGAGCCAGCCGTGGCTGGTCCTGCTGCTCGGCGGCTCGCCGCTGCAGCTGGGCCTGGTGCTGGCGCTGGAGTTCACGCCGCCCATGTTCCTGGCGCCCCTCGGCGGCGTGCTGGCCGACCGGGTCGACAAGCGCAAGGCGCTGATGGTCACCTCCGTCGTGAAGGCGGTGCAGGCGGTCATCCTGTTCGCGCTGACCTTCGCCGGGGTCGTGCAGATCTGGCACGTGATGCTGCTGGCCACCATGCTGGGCTTCGCCAGCGCCGTCGAGATGCCGGTGCGGCAGGCGTTCGCCGCCGAGCTCGTGCCCCGGCGCGACCTGGTCAACGCCATCGCCCTCAACAGCGCCAGCTTCAACCTGGCCCGCGTGGTCGGTCCGGCGGTGGCCGGCATCGCGCTCGCCTTCTTCGGGCCGGCGTTCAACTTCGGCATCAACGCGGTGAGCTACCTGGCGGTCCTCATCGGCCTGGCGTGGATGGATCCGGAGGCATTGCACCGGATGGCGCGCCCGGAGCGCTTCGACACCGTCCGCCGCAGCCTGGCGGAGGGCCTGCGCTATGCCACCCGCACGCCCACCGTGCTGTGGCCGCTGGCGCTGCTGCTGGGCGTGGCCACCTTCGGCATGAACTTCCAGACGCTGCTGCCGCTGTTCGCTCGCAACACGCTGGGGATGGGTGCCGAAGGCTATGGCGCGCTGTACGCGACCATGGGGGTCGGCTCGCTGATCGGCTCACTGGGACTGGCCTTCGCCTCGCGCCGGCCGATGCTGGGCCTGATGCTCGGCGGTGGTGGGGCCTTCGTCGCCTTCGAGCTGCTGCTCGGCATGACCCGCGACCCGCGCTTCGCCTATCCGCTGATCCTGCTCATCGGGCTCTCGTCGATGGTCATGGTCAACACCATCAACGTCATGGTCCAGAACTCGGTCTCGCACGAGCTGCGCGGCCGGGTGATGAGCCTCTACGTCACCGTCTTCGCGGGCTCGGCCCCCATCGGGGGCTTCCTGGCCGGCGCCGTCGCCGAGTTGTGGCAGGCACCCGCCGGCTTCGTGCTGGGCTCGCTCCTGTCGGCGGTCGCGATCAGCCTGGTGGCCTGGCAGCTCCTCGTGCGGCAGGAGGCCTGGACCGATGCGTCCGCCAGCGCGCAGGCGCTGCCGGACGAGGAACGCCGCCGGGTCGCCAGCCGCTAGGCGAGCCAGTCAGCGCGCGGGCGACCGCGCGGGCAGCAGCACCTGCAGCTCGTCGAGCGCCGCCGTCACCGCCGCTCGCCGCCCGTCGGGGAGCGGCTCGATGAGCTCCCGCGCGGCCCGCAGCAGGTCACGCCGCATGGCGGTCACCTGGCGGCGGCCAGTGGTGGTCAGCTCCAGCCGCACCGCCCGCCGGTCATTCGGGTCGTGACCGCGCTCCACCAGGCCGGCCTCGACCAGGCCGCCGGCCAGGCGGGTGACGACCGGCGCGGTGACGAGCAGGCGTCGCGCGATCTCGGCCTGCGGCACGGGTCCCGAGGTGTGGATGATGCGCAGCACGTTGTACTGCTGGAACGTCAGCTCTTTCCAGGTGCGCCGCCGCCGGGCATGGGCGAGCAGGTGGCGCATGACCTGTGGGATGGTGGCGATCAGCCTCGCCTCGAGGTCGTCGGCCGGGCGCGTCCCGGCGGAACGCGGCGCGGCCCGCTGAGTGCCGGAGCCTCGCGCCGTGACGGACATCGACTTCGATCGTAGCACCCCCGCCCGCGTGAGCTCGCCGAGGCTGACCCTGGCGTTGCTGGCCCTCGGCCACGCGGTGATCCACGCGCAGAGCGCGCTGATGGCGCTGATCTACCCCATCGTCATCGTCCAGTTTGGGCTGGTGGAGCGCGACATCGGACTGTTCATCGCCATCACCACCGTCGTCGGCGGCGCGATGCAGCTGCTCTATGGCTTCCTCATCCGCTATGTCGCCCGGCCCACCCTGCTTGCCGGCGGCCAGCTGGTGTTCGGCGCCGGGCTGGTGCTGGGCGGGCTGGCGGGGTCGATCGTCCAGCTGCTGGCCGCGGTCAGCGTCTCGCGGGTCGGCGCTTCGCCACAGCACCCGGTCGGCAATGCGCTGCTGTCGGATGCCTTTCCGCCGGCGCGGCGCGGCTTCGCGATCAGCGCCCACATCAGCGGCGGCAACGTGGGGACCATCCTGGTGCCATTCGTCGGCGGTGCGCTGCTGGCGGCGTTCAGCTGGCAGCTGACCCTGGCCCTGTTCGGGCTGCCGGCCCTGCTGGTCGGGACGCTCATTGCGCTGCGGGTGCGCGAGGATAGCCGTGCCTACCGGGCCAGCGCCCGCCATGCGGGGTCGGTGGGGCAGCAGCTGCGCAGCGTGCTGGGCCGCGGCGACCTCCGGCTGCTGCTGGGCGCCGCCATGGTCGCAGCCGGCGGCCGCGGCCTGGACATCCTCGCCCCGTTCATGCTGCTCTACTTCCGCGGCCCGCTGGGGATCGACGAGCCCACGACGCGCTGGCTGTACGCCGTGCTGCTGGTCGGTGCCGTGGTCGGCCCGCTGCTGGCCGGCTGGCTGTCCGATCGGCTCGGCCGGCGGCGCACGCTGGTGGGCTACTACCTGCTCTCGGCGGTCGGCATCCTGCTCTTCCTGGCCGCTGGCGCCAACCTGCTGCTGCTCGCGCCGTTGCTGCTTCCGTTCGGCACCGCGGTGTTCAGCGAATCACCCGTCCTGCAGGCCTACCTGGCCGATCGCGCCACCGGACCCAGCCGTGACGTCGCCTTCAGCGTCTACTTCACCTGCGCCTTCGGCATTGGCGCGCTGTGGGCGTTCGTCATCGGCTCCATCGTGTCGGGCTGGGGCTACCCGGTGGCCTTCGGCGTCATGGCGACCTCCTACCTCGTCGCCGCCCTGCTGCTGCTCGCCATCCGGGACCGGCCGGCCGGCGCCACTGCCGCGACGTAGCCGGCCGCCCGACGCTCAGAGCCCGGCCGCGCCGTACGGGGTCCGGTACGGGTGCCCGACGAAGGCGTACCAGTAGTCGCCCTGCCCGAAGTGGAAGCTCTTGATCACCGTCCGCTGGACCCAGATCCTGGCGTCGACGTCGGGGTGTGCGCTCGTCCGCAGGGCCGATGCGCGGTAGCCGCGGCCCTGCTTGAAGGCCCAGCCGAACGAGTGGCGCGGGTACCTCAGCAGGCGCGACACCAGCGCTGCCTCGTCGCCGTAGGCGGTCGCGAAGTAGGCGGATGCGCGCAGCTTGAGCACCGGATACGAGTAGTTTCGGACGCGCTGCCGGGCCTTGGTCAGGGTCGGCAGCGGGTCGCTCTTCTGGTAGCGCTCGCCGAAGCCCGGGGCGTAGTGGGCCTGCCCGTAGACCATCACGAAGCCTGGGGCCGGCCGGATGGGGCCGCCCTGGCAGTAGCGGCGCTGGGCCGCGCCATCTGACGAGGTGAGGCGTCCGCGGAGGGCCTTCTGCCCGCAATAGACCAGCGTGCGCGTCCAATCGTCGCGGTCGCCGTGCGTGGTCGTGCGGTTGAGGCCCCAGCCGTTGGTCCGATCGGTCAGCTCCGCGCTCGAGTACGGGTTCGGATACCCGTTGCCGTGGCCGAAGTAGACGATGATGTTCGCGCCGCGCACCGCATCCAGGACGCGGGCGAAGGTCGCGCGAGGTGAGTAGGCCTTGACGACGGTGGCTCCGGCTGCCCGGGCGGCCGCGGCCACGCCATCGGCCCGGGAACGGTAGTTGTCGGTCAGAGAGCCGACGGGCCCGACGATGATCGCGACCTTCAGGCCGCTGGCCGCCGCAACCGTGGACGGCGAGGTGGTCGGGACCGGGACCAGGACGCCCGCGGTGGTGAGGCAGAGCGCGGCGAACAGGGTGGTCAGCGTGCGGCGGAAGGTGTGGCGCAATACGGATCCCCCGTGTGCGTGTTGCGGCGAATGTGCCCACCGTCACCCTAGTTCGACTGCCTCGGCGAGACCATGGCGGGATGGTCCCGCGCAGGCCCGGCTCCATGGTCGCGCCCCGGGTACTGGTAACTGCGCGCTAAGTGGCCGATAAGCGTCCGCCTGCGACTGTCACACCATGCGGCCGCGTCGGTTGTGCAATGAGCGCTGCCTGGTCCGAGCGCTCAGCCAGCCTTGGCGATCAGCCGCTCCCGCCCCGGGCTCTCCGCGGCCGAGAGCTCACGGACCGCGGCGCTATTCACCTCCGCCACGATGATGTCGCCGACCTCATCGCTCACCGTCACGAAGATGCCCAGCTCGAGCATTCGTTCCGCCTGCCGATGGTTGTCGTCGGTGGGCGTCAGGTAATGCACCGCTGCCGCGCGGTAGCGATGGATGAGGAACAGGTGGAGCAGCGTCATCAGGCGCCGCCGACGCAGCCGCGGGTCGGTGTGCTGGTCGCGGACCGAGACGATGGTCCGACCCCGCCGGTCCTCGATGGTCGTGAAGACGATGTTCGCCAGCCGCTCGCCGGAACGGTCCGAGACGGCAAGCTCCAGGACCTCCGAGCCGGCGGCGTGCGGGCGCAGGCTGACCTGCAGGTCCGGCGGAATGTCGTTGTGCTCGGCCCAGCGGGCGAGCCAGCCGGCCAGGACCTTCGGCGGCACCTCGGTCTGGACCAGGTGCTGCACCTGGGTCGAGCCGGCGCCCATGGCCTTGGTGGTGGCGGTCAGCCCCGACGCGGCCAGCAGCGCCGCATCGGCCCGTGGGCCGCCAACCAGCGTCTGCGGGGTGCGGTACGGCGACTCGAGCAGCCGCAGCTTGCGCTGCAGGCGGGCGAGCGCCAGCATCCCGTCGTCGCGCAGTGCGGTCGTGAACTCCTCGGCGGCGAGCCCGTCGATCTGGTGGCCGCCGTAGGTGATGAAGTTGAAGACGAACCCCATGCGGCCCAGCTCCGCCGGGAAGCGGCGCATCTCGTCGTCGCTCATCCCGGTCGTGTCCCAGTTGAACGACGGCGACAGGTTGTAGGCGAGCATCTTGTCGGGGTATTCGGCGTGGATGGCCTCGGCGAACTCGCGCGCATCGGCCAGGTCGGCCGTCTTCGTCTCCATCCACAGCAGGTCGGCGTAGGGCGCCGCGGCCAGGGACTTCGCGATCGCATAGCCGATGCCGCCGCGCACCTGGTAGTAGCCCTCCGGCGACTTGGCGCGCTCCGCATCCCATTCCACGACGATGCCCATGCCTCGCGCCATCGAGAGCGTCGTCGACCACGGCCGTCCGGCGCTGGCGGCCGCCCACTCGTCGAGGCTCATCGGCAGGTCGATGCCCTCGTCGCGACGGAAGGCCATCCGCTCCCCAACGGCCTCGGACAGCGTCTTGAGCCCCGCCTCCGCCTCCCACGCGGCGAGGAACGCATCGGCAGCGCGGTCGAGGGTCTCCTCCGGGTAGCCCTCGCGGTGCGCTTCGGCGGCGGCCCGGATCGCCGGCGGCAGCTCCGCCCGTTCGAGCCAGGCGTCGGCCGCAGCGGTCTCCTCCTCTGGCACCGCGTAGAGCAGGTGGCCGTTGATCTCCTCCACCCCGGCGTCGTGGAGCCGGCGCATCACCGCCAGCAGCGCCGCCTTGTAGGAGGGCACCTCCGGATTGGTGACGCCCAGGATGAAGGGCTGGTCGCGTTCGTCGCCGGACCCATCCAGGAGGTTGGCAGCCTCGGCGTCGGTGCGCGCCACGATCAGGCCCGCGACGCCCATGACGTCCAGCTGGAAGCGGGCGGCATTCAGCCGCTTGATCTGCTCGTCGCTCGAGACGAGGACCTTGCCGCCCTGGTGCCCGCATTTCTTGGCGCCCGGCTTCTGGTCCTCGATGTGGTAGCCCGCCACACCGGCCTCAACGAAACGCCGGATGAGGTTGCGCACGTGCGCGTCGCCGCCGTGACCGGTATCGGCGTCGGCCACGATCAGCGGCTGGAAATCGATCTCCGGCGTCGCCTGTCGCTCGGCATCGGTCATGCGCGAGCGCGCAAAGCGCTGGTTGCGATCGGCCGCGAGCAGGGCCCGGACGATGCCGGCGGCCTCGTCGGGAACCTGCGACAGTGGGTAGCTGGCCAGGTCAGGGCCGGGATCCTCGTCAGGCGAGCCCTTGGCCGATGTCGCCCACCCGCCGAGGTAGATGGCCTCCATGCCGCCCCGCACCATGGCCACCGCCTGGCCCGGGCTGTAGGGTCCGAAGGTGGTAATGGATTCGCCCCGTGCGAACAGCTCGCGCAGGCGGTGGTACAGCCGCTGTGCCGCGCCGGCGGCGACCGGGTAGGCGTTCCCCACCGAGCCGCGCTGCTCGACGACCTGGCGGGGGGAGTACAGCCGGCGGAGCCCGGCGAACCGCGCATCGTCCATCCAGCGCCGCGTCGCCTCCACCTCGGGGAGCAGCGGATCGGCGCCGGTGGCCGTTGGCCGCGGCCTGGCGGTCAGTGCCAAAGCAGGGCCCTCGGTCCTACTCGTTGGCGTGGTCGCGATCGCAGAGGTCCGGACAGGTGCACTCGGCCAGCTCGGCGACGCTGAGGACCGGCGCGCGGACGGGCGCGTCCGGCCGCCAGCGCAGCCAGGGATTCAGCCGGGCGGCCTCCACGTCGACGCGGTCATCCGAGCCGCGCGTCGACCGCCCGGAGCGAGGGAGGGACCAGATGTTCTGCAGCATGTCCCCCAACATGGCATATTGTGTGCCATAAGGCAAGACAATTGCTCGAATAGGGGTCATAAAGATGGCTGATGTCCAGACAGCCGCGGCCACCGATCGGATGCCGATCGACACCGCGCGCCTGGAGGCGTTCGTGGAGGTGGCTCGCACCGGATCCATCTCGCGCGCCGCGGAGGCCCTGTTCGTGACCCAGCCGGCGCTCTCCGCCCGCCTCCAGGCCCTGGAACGCTCGCTGGGCGCCGACCTGCTGGTCCGCGGCCGCCACGGCAGCCGCCTCTCCGAGGCCGGCAAGGCGCTGCTGCCCCACGCGGAGCGGGCACTGGTGGCGCTGCGCGCCGGACGGACGGCGGTGGAGGAGGTGCGCAGCGGCAGCGCGGGACGCCTGACCATCGGCGCGGCGCCGGCGGTGAGCACCTACGTGCTGCCGGCGATGCTGCATCGGTTCCAGGCCAGGCATCCCGCGGTGCGGCTGGTGGTGCGCTCTGGCCATTCCGAGGAGATTTTGCAGATGGTGCTGCGCGACGAGGTCGAGATCGGCCTGATGCGGCCGATCCAGCATCCCGACGTGACCTCCACGCTCCTCTACGAGGATGAGCTGACCCTGGTCGTGCATCGTGGGCACCGCTTCGCGGCGGCCGGCCATGTCCGCATGGCGGAGCTCGCCAGCGAGCACCTCATCCTGTTCGACCGGACCAGCAGCTACCACGAGCTGACCAGCGCCATCGTCCGCCAGGCCGGCATCTCGCCGCGGGGACGGCTGGAGGTGGACAACATCGACGCGGCCAAGCGCATGGTCGAGCAGCGCCTCGGCATCGCCCTGCTGCCACGGACCAGCGTGCAGGCGGACATCGGCTCCGGGCGGCTCGTCCCGGTGGCCGTCACCGACATGGCGCCCGTCACGCGCCAGATCGTGATCGCCCGCCGGCGGGACGCGGGCGAGGTGACCCCGGTGCTGGCCGCCTTCCTGGCCACGCTGGATACGCTGCGGCCGGACGAGGAGCGCTCGCATCGGTTTCTGGCCTAGCCGTTCCAGGGTCTAGCCCGCGCGCACGCCAGCCCCTAGCATGGGCAGACACCCAGGAGCCGATGGAGGCCGCCGAGCCGATGGACCCCAAGCGTGCCGCCAGGATTCCGCTGCTGGCCGTGCTCGACAAGCGCGGTCTGGACAACGTGCTGCGCACGGCTCGGGAGCAGACCTACGCGCCCGGCGACGTGGTGGTCGGCCAGGGCGATCCGGCCACCCGGCTGTTCATCATCGTGTCGGGCACCGCGGCGGTGGAGCAGGACGCCCAGGGCCGCGTCGGCTCGCTGGGCGAAGGCGAGTTCTTCGGGGAGCTGGCGCTGATCGAGGCCCACGGCCGGACGGCCACGGTCCGGGCCGAGACGGAGCTCACCTGCATGGTCATCCCGGCCTGGGAGTTCAAGGCGTCGCTGGAGGAGCATCCGCAGATGGCCATCCCCATGCTGCAGACGATCATCGCCCGCCTGCACCGCCGCGAGCACCACGTCAGCTGAGCACGGAGCAGGACGGTGCCCACGGCACCGCCCTGCGATCGCCAGGGGGCAGGACTAGCCGGCCAACGCACCTTCCGGCGGCGCCTCGTGCGACTCCTCGTGGCCGCCGACCTCGTCCCAGATGCGGGTGTCCTTGGTCTCCCGCACCCAGACGCCGCCGATGACCACCGACATCAGCGCCACGATGATCGGGTACCAGAGGCCGGTGAAGCCGGCCCCACCCGGGGTGATGCTGCCGAGCCAGGCGAGCGCGCCACCGGTCGCCGCGGCAGCCGTCACGGCGGTGGCGATGAACGGCAGCCAGCCGCCGAACTCGCCGTTGCCCAGGTGGTAGGGCACCGACAGCGAGGTGTAGCGGATCCGGGCCGGGAAGTACTCGACCAGGAAGGCGGCGATCGGTCCGTATACCATCGTCACGAAGACGATCATGATGAAGACCATCGCGGTCAGGCCGACGAGGTTCGGGTCCTGGGCGATCGCCGTGGCCGGGGTGGCCGGATCGGTCTCCGGGATGGGGTTGGCGAAGCCCTTCATGGCGTTGAAGATCGGGAAGTAGGCGACGGCCGCCACCAGGCAACCGCCCAGGATCACCGGCTTGCGCCCGATCTTGTCGGACAGCCAGCCGAAGAAGATGAAGAACGGCGTGGCCAGCGCAATGGCGATGAGCATCACCGTGTACGCGTCCACGAACTTCACGCCCAGTGGGCCGGTCATGTACGACAGCGCGTAGAACTGGCCCGTGTACCACACCACCGCCTGCCCGGCGGTCATACCGAACAGCGCCAGCAGGATGAGGCGCCAGTTGCGACGCGTGCCCAGCGATTCGGCCAGCGGTGAATCGCTGGTCTTGCCCTGCTCCTTGGCGCGCCGGTAGAGCGGGGTCTCCTGCAGCCGCAGCCGGATGTACAGCGCGGCGAACACGAGCACCGCGCCCAGCAGGAATGGAATGCGCCAGCCGAAGTCGGCGAACGCCTCGGTGCCCATGGTCACCCGGAAGACGAGGATGACCGCCAGCGCCAGGAAGAGGCCGATGGTGGCGGTGGTCTGGATCCAGCTGGTGTACTGGCCGCGCTTGTCCTCCGGCGCGTGCTCGGCGACGTAGATCGCCGCGCCGCCGTATTCGCCGCCCAGGGCCAGGCCCTGCAGCATGCGCAGCGTGACCAGGATGATGGGCGCCAGGATGCCGATCTGGGCGTAGCCCGGCAGCAGGCCAACCAGGACGGTCGCGCCGCCCATGATCGAAACGGTGAGCAGGAACGCGACCTTGCGGCCGGTCTTGTCGCCGATGCGCCCGAAGACGACCGCCCCGAACGGGCGGACGGCGAAGCCGGCGCCGAACGTGGCGAGGGCGCTCAGGACCTGCGCGGTGGGATCACCCGGGAAGAAGACGGGCGCCAGGAACGTGGCGAGCACCGCATACAGGTAGAAGTCGTACCACTCGATGACGGTGCCGATGGCAGATGCGCCGATGACGAACGGGATCCGATACTCGTATCGCGTCGTCTGGGCGGCGGCGTGGGACGTCATCTCCTCACTCCTCCAATGGTCGATGAGAAGGACGTCGAGCTCGGGTTCGACGTGGGCCGCGAGCGGGGTCACCTCAAGGGCGAGTGCCTCCCTCCAGCACGTCATGCGACCGCTCGGGTTGTCGCGTCGCCACGAATCGTACGCCCGCGGTTCAAGCCCTCGTGATCCGAGGACTAGAATCGGTGGCCCTGAGCATCGCCTTCACGCGGGCGACCCACCGCGCATCCGGAGGAAGGGGATCGAAGACTCGTGACGACTGAAGAGCGTACCGACGAGCACCGCGACCAGCACGCCGGCCAGGAGCACGTCGAGGCCACCATCGAGAATTTGCTGCGCGAGGAGCGCAGCTTCCCGCCGCCGCCCGACTTCACCGCGCAGGCCAACGTCAACGACCCCGCCATCCTGGAGCAGGCGGCATCCGAGGCGGGCTTCCGCGCCTTCTGGGAGGAGGAGTCGAAGCGCCTGGACTGGATGGAGCCCTGGACCGAGCTGCTGGACTGGCAGCGCCCGTACGCGAAGTGGTTCGTGGGCGGCAAGCTGAACGTCAGCGTCAACTGCCTGGACCGCCACGTGGCCAACGGCCTGGGCGACAAGGTGGCCTACCACTGGGAGGGGGAGCCCGGCGACACCCGGACGCTGACCTACTCCGAGCTGCTGGACGAGACGTGCCGGATGGCCAACGCCCTCCGCGGGCTGGGGATCAGGAAGGGCGACCGGGTGGCGATCTACATGCCCATGATCCCGGAGCTGCCGGTGGCGATGCTGGCCTGCGCCCGGATCGGCGCCGCGCACAGCGTGGTCTTCGGCGGCTTCAGCGCCGATGCGCTGGCGGGACGCATCGAGGACGGCGAGTGCGTGGCGGTGATCACCGCCGACGGCGGCTACCGCAAGGGTGCGACCGTGCCGCTGAAGGCGAACGCGGACGAGGCCATCGGCCGCACCTCATCGGTGCAGCACTGCATCGTCGCCCAGCGCACGAAGGAGGATGTGGCCTGGACCGAGGGGCGCGACCACTGGTGGCATGACCTGGTGGCCGACCAGTCGACGACGGCGGATCCGGAGCCGATGGACTCCGAGGACCTGCTCTACCTGCTCTACACCTCCGGCACCACCGCCAAGCCGAAGGGGATCATGCACACCACTGCCGGCTACCTGCTCGGCGTGAGCACCACCCATCGGCTCATCTTCGACATCAAGCCGGACGACGTGTACTGGTGCATGGCCGACATCGGCTGGGTGACTGGCCATTCCTACATCGTCTACGGGCCGCTGGCGAACGCCACCACCGGGGTGATCTACGAGGGCGCCATCGACCACCGGGACAAGGACCGCTGGGCGCAGATCGCGGCGAAGTACGGGGTCACCATCCTCTACACCGCGCCCACCGCCATCCGGGCCCTGATGAAGTACGGGCACGAGGCCTTCGCCCGCGACGATCTCTCATCACTCCGCCTGCTGGGCTCGGTGGGTGAGCCGATCAACCCCGAGGCCTGGGCCTGGTACTGGAAGTACATCGGCGGCGAGCGCTGCCCGGTGGTCGACACCTGGTGGCAGACCGAGACCGGCATGATCATGATCACGCCGCTGCCCGGCATCACCACCGCCAAGCCGGGCAGCGCGACCTTCCCGTTCCCCGGCGTCAAGGCCGACGTGGTCGACGAGGCCGGCAACTCCGTCCCGCTGGGATCCGGCGGTTACCTGGTGCTGGAGCGACCCTGGCCGGCGATGCTGCGCGGCATCTACCGCGACCCGGAACGCTACGAATCGACTTACTGGAGCCGCTACCCGGGTCGCTACTTCGCCGGCGACGGCTGCAAGCGGGACGAGGAGGGCTACTACTGGCTGCTCGGCCGGGTGGATGACGTGATGAACGTCTCCGGCCATCGCATCTCGACCACCGAGGTCGAGTCGGCGCTCGTCTCGCATCCGGCGGTGGCCGAGGCGGCCGTGGTGGGCCGCACCGACCCGCTCACCGGGCAGGCGATCTTCAGCTACGTGATCCTGCGCTCCGGCAACGAGGCGTCGGAGGCGCTCGGCGCCGAGCTGCGCGAGCACGTGGCCGACATGATCGGCAAGTTCGCGCGGCCCAAGCAGGTGATGTTCACCCCCGACCTGCCGAAGACCCGCTCCGGCAAGATCATGCGGCGCCTCCTGCGCGACATCGCCGAGCAGCGCTCCCTGGGCGACGTCACCACCCTGGCCGATACGAACGTGGTCAACACCATCCGCGAGCAGTCGGGAACCGGCGAGGACTGAGCCGCGTCCAGCGGTTATGCGAACGACCGCCGCGCTGCTCTCCCTGCTGCTGCTGGCCGCCTGTGCCCGCTACGGGTCGGGGGGCAGCCTGCCTGGCCCGTCGACCATCAGCCCGACCGAGCTCCGTGGCGCCTGGCAGCTTGACCACGGCACCGGACCCGGTGGAGCGCTGCAAATCCCCGCCGGCAGCGAGGTGACCATCGCCTTCGAAGGCGAGCGGGTGAGCGGACGGGTCTGCAACCTGTACGGCGGGACCTATCGGCTCGGCGATGGCGGGCAGCTCACGCTCTCGGCCATGGGCATGACGGAGATGGCCTGCGCGGAGCCGATCATGTCGCTCGAGGCCGCCTACCACGCCGCGCTCGGGCTGGTGAAGACGGCCACGGTCGACGGCGAGGAGCTCACGCTGCACGGCGACGGCGTGGAGCTCGTCTTCAGGCGGGTTCCCCCCGTAGCCGATGCGGACCTGGTCGGCACCCGCTGGACCCTGAGCACCCTGCTGGAGGGTGACGTCGCCTCCTCCGTCCAGGGCGACGCGTGGCTGCAGCTGGCTCCCGACGGCACGCTGCGCGGCGCCACCGGCTGCCGCGGGTTCGACGGCTCGTATGCCGTCGACGCCGATCAGCTGCGGGTCAGCGACCTTGTCGTCGCCGACAACGCGTGCGAGGCGACGCTGGACGCCCAGGATCGGCTGGTCCTGGACGTCCTGCGCGGTGGGCTGCGCTACGACCTGGCCGGTCGGCAGCTGACGCTGACCGACGCCGGCGGGGTCGGCGGGCGCGGCCTCGTGTACTCCGCTACTGGGTCGTGAACGCCAGCACCACGCTCGTGCCGCTGCCGCCGGTGCTTGACGGTCCCAGGGTCACCGAGCCTCCGTGGGACGACGAATCGGACTCGGCGAAGACCCAGCTGTAGTAGCCGCCGGCGTTGGTGGTGCTGATGACATGCATGCCGGTGCTCGGGATCTTGCCCTCGTAGAAGCTCTTCAGCGAGTCGACCGAGTCGGAGCTGTCCCAGGTGATGATCACGCCGCCGCCGGCGTCGGTCCGCGAGATCTGAGTGGCATTCGGCGGCGTCAGGGCGCTCACCATGGAGTCGACGTCGCCACCGCCGCCGCCTCCGGGGTTCTCCGTGGGCGTGGCCGCCGCCGGCTCGGTCGGCTCGCCGCCGCTCGAGGCGCCCGTCGACGCTCCGCCGCCACCCTGGCTGGCCGTCGCTTCGGTGCTGGAGCCGCTTCCCCCTCCACAAGCCGCGAGCGTCGTCAGGGCCACCAGCATGGTGCCGACGAGCAGGGTACGCACGGACCGCATGATCTATCGCCTCCGTGTGCCGTGGGCGTCGGGGGATCGGTGCACGGCCGGCCCCGGTCAAGGCACTGCGCGGACCCTAGGGTCAGGCGGCGAGGTCGTCAAGAGCCATCGGGTAGCATCGGCGCATGGCAGGCGCGACCTCCCAGGGTAACCAGCCGACCCAGGCGCAGCCGACCGACGTGGCGGCCGAGTACCTCATGACGATCCGCTACATGCACGGCGAGGGGCAGCCGGTCATCGCCGCGCGGCTGGCGGAGCGGCTGGGCGTCAGCGCCGCGACCGTGTCGGAGATGGTCACCCGGCTCACCCGGGAGGGGCTGCTCACCGTCGACGAGGCCACCCGCCAGCTGGAGCTGACCGACGCCGGTCGCGCCACGGCCGAGCGGACCTTCCGCCGCCATGCACTGGCGGAGTGGCTGCTGACCGAGGTGGTGGGGCTGGGCTGGGCAGAGGCCGATGACGAGGCGCACCACCTGCAGCACGCCCTCAGCGAGCGGGTCACGGACCGCATCGACGACCTGCTGGGCCACCCGCCAACGTGCCCGCACGGCAACCCCATCCCGCGCGACGGGCGCACGCCGGAGCGCCCGGGCGGCATGCCGCTGAGCGAGGCGACTGCCGGGGCCGAGGTCACGATCCTGCGCGTCACCGAGGAGGCGGAGGAGGACGCGCGGCTGCTCACCTTCCTGCAGGAGCACGACGTCCGGCCGGGCAGCGTGTTCGGCGTGCGCGAGGTGGCGGAGCACATCGGCACCATGACCATGGAGGGACCGCGGGGGGAGGTGACGCTGGGCCTGACGGCCGCCGCCAAGCTGCGCGCGCTGCCCGGCAGGGCCGACCCGGCGCTGTTCCATCGGGTCCCCGAACGTGCCCGGCTGGCGAGCGTGCCGGGCTGAGCTGTCGGCCGGGCTGACCTGCTAGGATCGGCGCCGATGGGAGTTCGCCGCAGCACCCGCGTGATGCTCGCGACCGTGGCCACCATGCTCTGGCTGGGTTACATGGTGGTCGGGCTGTGGCTGATCAACACCTACCTGCCGACCGAGCGCGGCGAGGGACCGGCTGGCCTGGCCGCCTTCTTCGGCCTGATCTCCGGGGTGGTGACGACCGGCCTCATCATGTGGGCCGCCTCCGACTGACCGACGGGCCGCTTACTGACGCTCGCGGTCCACGCCCGGCTGCAGCAGCCGCTCGTACAGGCCCGGCCGCCGATCGGCGATGGTGTCCCACTCGTGCTCGCCGGGTCGCCGCCGGACGTGCGTGGCGCGGGCGATCTCCGTTGATACCTCGCCGTAGATGATCTCCTCGTCCGTGTCGGAGGCGACTGCCAGCCGCGCGCCGTCCGGATCGCACAGCACGGATCGGCCCATGAAGTTCGTCCCGCGCTCGGTCCCCACCCGGTCGGCAGCCAGCACGTAGCAGTGGTTCTCGGCCGCGCGGGCCGGCGCGAACAGGTCCGGGTGGAACTGCACGCCCACCGGCCAGTTGGTGGGCAGCGCG
>DATBJR010000132.1:0-35948 GCA_036556325.1 Candidatus Limnocylindria bacterium
AGATCAGCAACGGCGCGCCGGGGATCGAGACGTTGCTCAGCCTCACGTACTCGGCGGGCGTGATGACCGGACGGCTGGCGCTCGAGCGACTGGTGGACGTGCTGGCCACGACGCCGGCGCGGCTGTTCGGCATGCCGGCCAAGGGCGCGGTGGACGTCGGCCGCGACGCGGACCTGGTGCTCTTCGACCCCGGCGCAGCGCGCACGATCCGCCAGGCAGACCTCCATCACACGAGCGACTTCACGCCGTACGAGGGGATGGCCGTCCACGGGGCGGTCCGCTCGGTCCTGCTGCGCGGGGAGGCCGTGATCCGCGACGGGCAGTTCGTCGGCCGACGCGGCGGCGGGCGCTTCCTGGAACGCTCGCGCGTATTGCACGGCGGCCAGTCGGCGTGAGACTGTGAGCCGTACGGAGGAATCACGGTCGTTCAGAGTGCAGCCTCGGTAAGGCGCAGGCCATCCCAGCGAGCGCCTCGGCGCTAGAGGTGGCGCATCCCGGGAAGCCGGGGACCGGTGGCGAAGTTCAGCTGCACGAGCACGATCCAGGCGATGCTCCACGCCGTGCTGATCAGGCACAGCAGCGCCCCGAAGCCGTAGAGCGCCTGCGCCACCAGGATCCGTCGCCGGATCGCGCGATCCACCTCCGGTCCCGCCTCGTCTTTCAGCAGGTCGGCGCGTCGCGCATAGAGCCAGGCGCCGAACAGGATGCCACCCAGAACGGCGATATTGGCCCAGTAGACGAGCAGTGCCAGCCGCAGCTCGAGGTGCTCCGAGAGCAGCGACGTGGTGAACGGCATGATGGAGACAAAGGCCAGGAAGCCGATGTAGATCCAGCTCAGGTCTCGATCGGCGCGGGCCATGTGGTTGAGCTGGGTCTGCTGCCCCGACCAGAAGATGCCGAGCGTCAGGAACGAGAGCCCAAAGGTCACGAAGCTGTGGCCCTGCATCCAGAGCGCCGCCCACAGGTCGCCGTCCGTGGCTCCCGGCGGCAGCTGCGGGACGTGGATCTCGAGCACGATCAGGGTCATGGCGATCGCGAACACGCCATCCGACAGGGCGCCGATCCGCTCGAGCCCACGCGCCGCGATGCGGCTGTAGCTGGCCTGCACCGGCGCACTCTGCGGGCCGCTCGCTGGGTGCGTCAAGGTGGCGCGTCGGCGATGGGCCTATTGGGCCGGTTGCCAACAGGACGGTACCGGGCGGTAGCGTCTTGGGCGTGCCGGAGACACGAGACGCGTACCTGATCCTGCAGCTCCACCCATCGGCCGTGCCGGAACTGATCGAGGCCGCGTACCGCACCCTGGCGCGCCTGCACCACCCGGACCACAGCGAGGCGCCAGATGCGGGGGCGGCGATGGCCGACCTCAACTGGGCCTATGCCACCCTGCGCGAGCCGGCCCTCCGCGCCGCGTACGACCGGACCAAGGTCGCCATCCCGGTCGATGGCCATGAACCGGCAGGCCGGCAGGCAGCGGTGGCCAGCAGCAGCCTGAGCCAGCGGGTGGCGCAGGCGGCCGCCGCCGCAGCCGAACGGGACGCGGGCAGCGCGGCCGCCACGACCCTGGATTTCGGCCGCTACGCGGGAATGACGCTCCGCGAGATCGCGGGCGTCGAGCCTGGCTACCTCGAGTGGCTGCGGCGGCACTCGTCGGGGCTGCGGTACCGTCACCAGATCGACCAGGTCCTCGCCGCGCTGACCCCGCAGCGCAGCGGCTCAGCCGAGTAGCGGATAGGCCGGCAGGGTCAGGAACTCCGCGAAGTCGTCGGACAGGACCAGCTCGTCGAGCAGCGCGCCGGCATCGGCCCAGCGGAAGCCCGGAGCAGTGGTTTCCAGTCGGCTCAGCTCCTCGTCGCGCGCCGTCGTGTAGCGCTCGGCGGACATCGGCCTTCCGTCATCCAGCAGCGCCTGGTGGACCCGCCACTGCCACAGTTGCGAGCGGCTGATCTCGGCCGTGGCCGCGTCCTCCATCAGGTTGCTGATGGCGGCCGCGCCGTTGCCGTCGAGCCAGGCGGCCAGGTACTGAAGCGCCACGGACACGTTGGTCCGGACGCCCTTCTCCGTGACGGCACCACCGGGCACCGTCACATCCAGCAGCTCCGCGGCTGACGGGGAGGCGTGCGGGGAGCGCTCCTTCTGGTTCGGCCGGTCGCCCAACGCCTCATCGAAGATCTCGCGGGCCACCGGGACGAGGTCTGGATGCGCCACCCAGGTGCCGTCCGAACCGTCACCCGCCTCCCGTCGCTTGTCCTCGAGGACCGCCGCCAGGGCGCGCTCGGTGACCTCCGGCTCGCGCCGGTTCGGGATGAAGGCGCTCATGCCGCCGATGGCGTGTGCTCCGCGCCGATGGCAGGTGGTCACCAGTAGCTGCTGGTAGGCACGCATGAAGGGCACCGCCATGGTCACCTGGGCCCGATCCGGGAGCACGCGATCCGGCCGGCTGCGCAGCTTCTTGATCAGGCTGAAGATGTAGTCCCATCGCCCCGCATTCAGTCCGGCCGCGTGGTCGCGCAGCTCGTAGAGAATCTCCTCCATCTCGAACGCGGCCAAGATAGTCTCGATCAGGACCGTGGCGCGGACGCTGCCCTGGGGGACCTCCAGCGCCTCCTGGGCCGCCACGAACACGTCGTTCCACAGCTGGGCCTCGAGGTGCGACTCGAGCTTCGGCAGGTAGAAGTATGGCCCCGAGCCGCGTTCCAGCTGCTCGCGGGCGTTGTGGAAGAAGGCGAGGCCGAAGTCGAACAGGCTGGCCGATATCGGCGAGCCGTCGACCAGCACGTGCCCTTCCTCGAGGTGCCAGCCACGCGGCCGGACCACCAGCGTCGCCAGCCGGCCTGATCCGAGCTCGTACGTCTTTTCATCGGTGACGTGCGTCAGCGAGCGGCGCACGGCGCCGCGCATGGCCCACTGCCCGGTCACGACGTTCTGCCAGGTGGGGGACAGCGCATCCTCGAAATCGGCCATGAACACGCGGGCGCCGGAGTTCAGCGCGTTGATCATCATCTTCGGCTCTGCCGGACCGGTGATCTCCACGCGCCGATCGTCCAGGTCGGTGGGCGCCGGGGCGACCTGCCAGTCCGGATCCTCGCGGACGTGGCGGGTGTTGGACAGGAAGTCCGGCAGCTCCCTGGCGTCGAACCGGGCCTGGCGCTCGCGGCGGTCCCCGAGCAGCCGCAGGCGTCGCGCGTTGAAGGAGCGATGCAGCTGCGCCACGAAGTCGAGCGCGGCCGGCGTGAGCACCTCGTCGGCGTGGTCGGCCGACGCGGTCAGCTGCACGCCGGGAACGTCAACCCTCACGAACGAACCTCCTGGCCATGGCGCGTACGCCACTCCGCCTGCGAGATCCGGTACAGCACGTGCCGCACCAGCCCCGGGTACTGCACCGGATCGACGCGCGGATGGTCGAAGTCGTCGGCTGGGTCCCGGTGCAGGCCGATCCGCTCCATGACCGCCCGGGAGCGCGTGTTCTGGGGCACCGTGAACGAGACGATCTCGTCCAGGCCCAGCGTGCCGAAGCCAAAGACCAGGGCCTGTTCCGCTCCCTCGGTGGCATAGCCGCGCCCCCAGTATGGCCGCGCCAGCCGCCAGCCCACCTCGACGACGGGGTGGCCCGGCGCAGTCTGCGGCGCGAGGCCGACAAAGCCGATGAACGGCACCTCGCCGGGGATCTCCACCGCCCATGGCCCCCAACCGAGCTCGGCCCAGCCATACCGGAAGCGGTCAAGCTGGGCGTCGGACGCCGAACGCGACATGACACCGGGGAAGTGCTCCCTGACCTCCGGATCAGCATTCATGTGCGCGAACGGCTCGCGGTCCTCCTCGCGCCACGGGCGCAGGAGGAGCCGATCCGTACGGAACGTGGCTTCGTCCGGAGAGACGACGCGCATGGTCACTGGCCGAAGCGCATCAGGATCATGCAGGTGAAGATGACGAAGAAGATGACGAGGTCGATCCCGGCGACGCGCCGCACCCGTTCGCCGGCCGCACTGAAGTCCGCCGCATCGGCCAGGGCCGCGAATCCCGGCCCCAGGTAGCGCGCCCCGGTGTAGAAGAGGCCGATGGTGGCCAGCAGTGCCACCAGCCAGGTGATGCCGTAGGCGGTGCCGAACGCATCGAGGCCCTTGATGGGGCCGAGGAACGTCCCGCGGACAAAGCCGAGCACGAGCACCAGGATGCCCACCACCGGGAAGACGCGCGCGCCAAGGGTGCCGAGCTGCCGGAACACGGCCCGCTGCGTCTCCTCCGGCAGCGAGCGCAGCGGCGGCGTGATCAGGAAGAACATCGACAGGGAGTAGCCGAACCACAGGATTCCCAGCAGGACGTGGAGCCATTGCACGGCGAAGGTGAGCCAGTTCATGGGCGCGATGGACCCTCCTTTCTGGGCGGCAATTCTCGCAGGGCCCTGGGCCCGTCAGCCGCGTTTCTCGCGCACGTACCGTTCGACCCGGAACGGCCGGGGACGCGTGCCGGCCCGCAGCGCCTCCAGCAGCTCGGCAAAGCGCCGCTCCCTGGTCTCCGGCCGCTTCCCCGAGCCAATCCAGTGTGCCGCCGACCTCCGAAATGACGGCTGTTCGGCGGCCCAGCGGGCCGCGGCCACGCCATCGGCCTCCAGGCGGGCCTCCAGCGGGGGATCGAGCTGGGCGGCCTGACGCTCGGACGCAGGGGCGGCGTCCTTGCGTCGATCGCGCGCTTCGAACGCCCGCAACCCGGCCGGGTGCATGCGGCCCGCGGCGGTCAGCGCGCCGATCCGCGCGATGTTGGTCGCGCTCCAGGTGCTGGTGCGCTGGCGCGGCGTGAAGCGCGTCGCGGTCAGCTCCTCATCCATCCGGTAGGTGATCCCATCAATCCAGCCGAAGCACAGCGCTTCCTCCACGGCCTCCGGGTAGGTCATCGCCACCTTGGCGACCCCCTTCTTGTAGTAGCCGATGAACAGCGCCTCGGCGCTGTCGTGGTTCCCCTCGAGCCAGGCGCGAAAGTCGGCCGCGCTCGCGAAGATGCGCACGTCGTCCGGCCGCGGCGGCGTGACCGGCACCGGCTACCAGCCGCCCTCGTCCCGAATGAGCCGATGCAGCACCCGGCCGGCCACCATGCGTCGATAGTCGGCGGTGGAGCGCACGTCGTCGATCGGTGACAGCTCCTCCGCCAGCGTGACCACGGCGACGTCGGCGGTCTTGGGTGTCGGTGATGAGCCTTCGAGCCACCGCTCGGTGCGCGTGGCCCGCACCGGCGTCGGCGCCATCGAGCCCAGCGCCAGGCGGACCCCGTGCCATGCGCCATCGGCATCGGGTTGCCAGGCGAGCGCCATCACCACCTTCGAGATGGCCTGGGCCCGTCGCGTGCCGACCTTGCGAAAGCGCACCTGGCGACCCTCGACGAGCGGAAACCGAATGCGAAGGATCAATTCGTCGGGGGCGAGGGCGGTGCGGCGGTACGACGGCCAGAACTCGGCGGCGGGGACGGTTCGCTCGCCATGCGGCCCGCCCAGGACCAGCTCGGCATCGGTGGCGAGCAGGATCGGCAGCGTGTCGCCTGCCGGTGAGGCGTTCGCCGCGTTCCCGCCCAGGGTGCCGCGGTTCTGGATCTGGGCCGCGCCGATGGTGGCTGCCGCGTCGACCAGCGCCGGCAGCTGGCGCGCAACCTCCGCCGAGCGTCGAATCTCGGTGTAGGTGGTCAGCGCGCCGATCACGAGCGCATTGTGGTCGCGGGCGATGCCGCGCAGCTCGTTCAGGTGCCAGAGGTCGATCACGCGCTCCGGCGGCTCACCGAGCTCGCCGGTGATCTGCACCAGCAGGTCCGTGCCGCCGGCCACGGCCCGATGCGGCGCCGACGCCAGGGCGGCGAAGGCCTCGTCCAGGCTGCGCGGGCTGATGACAGGCGGCTCGACGGGCATCGGCTCAGGCCGTACGGCTGCCGCGCTCGGCAGCCAGGGCAATGGCCTCCACGATCTTGGTGTAGCCGGTGCAGCGGCACAGGTTGCCGGCGATCGCCTCCCGGATGGCGTCCTGGTCAGGCCGGGCACCCGTCGCCAGGTACGCCTCACCGGCCATGAGCATGCCCGGGGTGCAGATGCCGCACTGCGCGCCGCCGGTCTCGAGGAAGGCCGCCTGCAGCGCGTTCAGCCGACCGTCCTCGGCAAGTCCCTCCACGGTCTGGACCGAGGCGCCCTCGACCTGGCACAGCGGCACCAGGCACGAATCGACGACCTGCCCGTCGACGAGCACCGAGCACGCGCCGCACTCGCCCTCGCCGCAGCCCTCCTTGGTGCCGGTCAGCCCCAGGTCCTCGCGCAGCGCATCGAGCAAGCGCCGCATCCCCGGCGCCTCGATCTCGACGGGGGAGCCGTTGACGGCGAGCCGGTACGTCATTTGACGAAGTCCTGCGGCGGGTCGGTGGGGGAGCGCAGCGGGATCTCGTCGCCGCCGCGCGGCAGGTCCTCGATGGGTGGCGTTGCCGGTGCGCGCTGCTCCTGCGACACGCCGGGAGCGGGCGGCATCGGCCCCCCGGTCATGGCGGCCAGGATCCGCTCCGGCGTCGCCGGCAGGTCGTGGATCCAGACCCCGGTGGCGTCGTGGATGGCGGCCACCACCGCCGGTGCGCCGACATCCATGGGCAGCTCGCCCACGCCCTTGGCACCATGCGGCGCGCCCGAATACGGCTTCTCGACCAGGATGCTGTGGATGACCGGCGCATCCAGCGCGGTGGGGATGAGGTACGTCGCCAACCGGTCGTTCTGGTAGCGGCCGTCCACCAGCTTCATCTCCTCGACGGTGGCATAGCCGATGGCCTGCAGCGAGCCGCCCTCCACCTGCCCCTCGGCCAGCACCGGGTGGATGACGCGGCCGATGTCGTCGGCGGCCACGAAGTCGCGCACCGCCACCTCGCCGGTGTCCAGGTCAACCTCAACCCGCGCCACCGCAGCTGCCCAGCCGAAGGCCGGATAGGCGTCGCCGGTATACGTCGTGTCGTCGAACGGCTCGCCCGGGTACGGCACGAATCGCTCGTCCACCCGACGCGGCCCGGCCTCGCGGTACGAATCGGCAAACGGCCGGCCCGTCTCGTCCTCGACCTGGGCTCGAAGGTTCTGCGCCGCCCGGATGAGGAGCCCGCCGACGACCATGGCGGTGCGGCTGGCCACCGTCGGCCCCGAGTCGGGGACGATGGAGGTGTCCTGCGGCGCGATCTCGACCGCGTCGTATTCCACGCCCAGGGCCTCCGCCACCAGCTGCGGGAAGATGGTCTTGGTGCCCTGGCCCATCTCGGTCGAGGCGGTGAGGATTCGGATGCGATGGTCGTCGGTGAGCTCCAGCGACGCGACCGACGCCAGCTTGACCTCTCCGCTGCCGGTGAATCCGGCACCGTGCCAGGCCAGCGCCAGGCCCACTCCGCTCGCCTTGCGCGCGCCTGATCCCCGACGTTCACGGGCATCCCGCGTGCGCTCGCGATGCATCTCGTAGGCCGATGCCTCCGCCGCCGCCTCGAGCACCGCCGGGCCGCCCACGCTCTCGCGCAGCACCTGGCCGGTGGGCGTGACGTCGCCTTCGGTGTAGACCCAGCGGCGGCGCAGCTCGAGCGGTGACTCGCCCAGCACCTCGGCGATGCGGTTGACCTGCATCTCGGCCGCGAACTCGGTCTGCGGCGCACCGAAGCCGCGGAAGGCGCCATTCGGCGGCGTGTTGGTCGCCATGGCGCGGCCCACGATCCGCACGTTGTCGCAGCGGTACGGGCCGCCGGCGTGCAGCGTGCCACGCGACAGCACGACCGGGGTCAGGGTGCAGTACGCGCCGCCGTCCATGATGACCTCGATCTCCTGGGCCACCAGGTCCCCGTCACTCGTGACGCCCGACCGGTAGCGGATCACCGCCGGGTGGCGCTTGGTGGTGGCGCTGATGTCCTCGTGGCGGTCGTAGATCATGCGCACCGGCTTGCCGCACTTGCGGGCCAGCAGCGCGGCATGCAGAGCGATCATGGAGGGGTATTCCTCCTTGCCGCCAAAGCCGCCGCCCGTCTCCGCCTGCACGACAACGGCGAGCTCGTCGCCCATGTCGAGCGCGCGCTTCATGGCCTTGTGGATGTAGTACGGGCACTGCAGCGAGCCATGGACCGTGATGCCGCCGTTGGGCTGCGGCACCGCGATCATCGCCTGGTTCTCGATGTACAGCTGCTCCTGGTGCCCGACCCGATACGTCCCCTCGATCACGCGGTGCGCCGTGGCCATGGCCGCCCCCGCGTCGCCGCGCTCCACGACGTAGCGCGCGAACTGGCGGTCACTCTCCAGGGGATCGAAGACCGCCGCCAGGCGCTCGGTCCGGACGTGGACGTGGCGGCGGGCCTCGCGCACCGTGGAGCGATCCGCGGCCGCGATCAGGGCCACCGGCTCTGCCTGGTGACGGATCTCACCGCCGACCGGGACGAGGACCGGTTGGTCGTCGTCGATCAGGCTGACCACGTTCTCGCCGGGGATGTCGTCCGCCGTGACGACCACGACCCGGCTCCAGTCGAATGCCTCGTCCAGGTCGATCGCCAACAGCCGGGCGTGCGGCTCGGTCGAGCGGATCGTGGCGCCGTACCACGCGCCAGGGAAGACGAGGTCGTCGGCATATTTCGCCAGGCCGGTGAGCTTCTCGGGCCCCTCGCGGCGCGGGGGAGCGGGCGTGGCATGGCCACGCGCCGGGGCATCGGCCGGAACCACGACCGGTGTCGTGGCGGCGGCGCGGATCGCGCTGCGCGGCGGGCCCTGCGGCGGCTCCATCGGTGCATCCTAGCGAACCGCCGAAGCGACGCGGTCAGCTTCTGGTCCGCGCCTCGGAGATCTCGAGCAGGTGGCCGTCCGGATCGCGGAAGAACGCGCGGACCTCCCATTCGGAGGCCACCGGCGGCGTCAGGAAGATGGCACCGCGCGCTCGCAGCTCTTCGTATGCCGCCTGGCAGTCGGCAACCCGCATGGTGAACGCATGGTCGACCCGGGCCGGATCGTCTGCCACGGCGAAGGTCACGTCGGGCTTGTCCGGCGTGGGGCCGCCACCAGTGACGAGCAGGATCCAGGCGCCGGCGAGACGCAGGACGCAGGACGTGCCGCCGTACTCGCGATAGACCTCGGCGCCGACCACGTCGCGCCAGAAGTCGCGGGCGCGGTCCACGTCACTCACCAGCAGGATGGTGGTCAGTTCCACGTCCGGGCCGGGGAAGGTGCTCATGACCTCAATCGCGTCCGAGGCGCAGCGCACGACCTGGAGTCGCGCCGGTATGCGCTCCGCCGTCGATCACGGCGACGCCATTCACGATCACGTGCCCGATGCCATCGGGGAATTGTCGTGGTTGCTCGTACGTCGCGTTGGCGCGCACCCGCGCGGGGTCGAAGACGACCACGTCGGCCGCGAATCCGTCCCGCAGCAGGCCCCGCTGCCGGAGACCCAGGCGAACCGCTGGGGCGCCGGTCATGCGGTGCACCGCCTCCTCCAGGCTGAGCAGCGACTCCTCCCGCACGAACTGCCCCAGGATGCGCGGGAACGAGCCATAGGTCCGCGGGGACGGCTTCTCCCCCAGGAAGGTGGAGTCCGTGCCGACCATGGCGCCCGGGTGGCGGAGGAATCGACGCAGCCCGTCGGTGTGCGGCCCGCTGGTCACCTGTGAGACCCGCAGGTCCTCGGCAAGCAGCAGGTCGCAGATCACGTCGACCGCGTCGCGCCCCGTCTCGCCCATGACGTCGGCGACCGTCCGGGACTCGAATCGGAGGTTTGCTGGCTGGGTCAACGCCCCCAGTCGCACGTCCGCCCAGCCGGACTGCGCGCTGTAGGCCGCGCCCCGCGCCGCCAGCTCCCGGCGGATGCGGTCCCGAACGGGCCCGTCCGCCAGGCGCTCCTTCAGGGCCGCCGGCCCGCCCGATTGCACCCATTGCGGCAGCTGAATCAGCAGCCGCGTCGACGCCCATTCATACGGGTACAGGTCGAAGCTGACGTCCTGTCCCGCGGTGCGCGCGGTGTCCACCAGCGTCAGCATCTCGTCCGGGCCGCCGGGGTAGGTCAGGCGGTGGTAGAAGTGGGTGATGTGGGCAGCGCCCTGCCCGCGCCGCCCGATCTCGATGGCCTCGCGGAACGGGTCCAGGAACCGATCGCCCAGCGGGTAGCGGACGTGGGTGTGGTAGAAGCCCCCGCGCCGGGCCGCCTCGGCCGTCAGCGCGGCCAGCTCATCGGTCGAGGCATATGACCCCGGCGGATAGTCCAGCCCACTCGAGACGCCGAAGGCACCCGCCTCCATGGCCTCTCGGAGCATGGCGCGCATGGCGGCCACCGCCCGCTCGTCAGCCGCTTGCTCCTCCCAGCCGATGGCGCCGATGCGAAGCGCGCTGTTGCCGACCATGATTCCGATGTTCAGCGCCTGGCCGCGGTCATAGCGGTCCAGGTAGGCGGCCACCGTGTCCCAGTCGTAGTCGAGCGCAGGATTTCCATCCAGCCCCGCGTTCAGACGGATGAAGGCCTGGAGGTCCTCCCGATGCGCGAACGGCGCGTACCCGTTGCCATCGACGCCGATGATCTCGGTGGTGACGCCCTGCCGCACCTTCGGCTCATGCCGGGGGTCGGCCAGGATGGTGAGCCCGCCGTGCGAGTGCAGGTCGATGAACCCCGGCGCCACCACCATGCCTGTCGCGTCGATGGTCCGTGCCGCCAGCGGCCGCCAGTCTGGATCGGCCATCAGCACTCGGCCGTCGCGGACCGCGAGGGTGCGTGGCACCCCCGCCACGCCGGTGCCGTCGACAACCGTGCCGCCGCTGATCAGCAGGTCAACCGAAGGCGGCAGCCCGTCAGCCATGCGGTGGAGTGATAGCGGCGATCTCCTGCTCGAACGTGTGACGCAGCGCACGCTTCTCGCCGTCGTCCAGCCACGTCGCCTCCACGCCGTCGAGGGCCACCGCCACGACCTCGTCCCAGGGCAGCTGCAGCGCCGTTGCCACCGAGCGGTATTCGCGACCGAGATCAAGGTCGGTCATGGCCGGGTCATCGGTGTTCAGGGTGGCCAGCAGCCCGGCCTGCCGCATCCGCCGGAACGGATGCTCGGCCAGGGTTGCGAACCGGTTGGCAATGACGACGTTCGAGTTCGGGCAGACGGTCAGCGGCACCCGCCAGCCGGCAACTCGGGCGGCAAGCTCCGCGTCATCCAGGATTGCCAGGCCGTGGTCGATCCGTTCGGCGCGCAGCGCTCCCAACGCGACGGCGATGTTCTGCGGGCCGGCGTCCTCGCCGGCGTGGGCCGTGCGCCGAAAGCCGGCGCGACCGGCGAGACGAAAGGCATCGGCGAAGGTGCGGAGGTCCACGCCCTTCTCGGTCGAGTCCATGCCGATGCCGATGACGCGGTCGGCCAGCCCGTCACGCCGCAGGTCCACCGCCGCTTCCACCAGCTCGGCGGCCGCCGCCGGCCCAAAGGCGCGGTCGATATCGCAGATCAGGGCCGCCCGCACGCCGGTCTCGGCCTCTGCCCGCTCGATGCCCCGGGTCAGCCCGGCGACGATGTCGCCCAGCTGCTGCCCGGCAGCAAGGTGGCGGGCTGGCGTGAAGAACATCTCGCGGTAGCGAAGGCCGTGCGGGACGGCGTCGATCAGCGATTCGTAGGCGGTGCGCTCCCAGTCCTCCGCATCGGCCAGGACGGATTGGACCAGCCAGAAGATCTCCAAAAAAGAATCGAGCGACGCGTACCGATAGAGCTCGGTCGGATCCTCGGTTGGCAGCCGGACGCCGTTCTTGGCCGCCAGCTCCACCACGGTGCTGGGCCGGATCGCACCCTCCACGTGGCAGTGGAGCTCGACCTTGGGGAGCGCGTCGTAAGCGTCGCGATCGGCCATCGTGAGAGCGCAGTATATGGACCGATGGAGCCGCCGGACCAGGTCGCAGCCGTGATCCTGGCGGCGGGCGAGGCCCGCCGCTTCGGGTCGCCGAAGCAGCTCGCCCTGCTCAATGGGAGGACGCTGCTGCAGCATGTTGTCGACGCGGCGCTGCAGGCCGGCCTGGCGCCGATTATCACCATCGTCCCGCCTGGCATCGCCCTCCCGGGTGTCGATGTCACTCGCATCGAGAATCCAGAACCTGAGCGTGGGATGAGCCACTCGCTGCGGCTCGGCTTCGCCAACCTCCCTGCCGAAGTGAACGCCGCCCTCGTACTGCTGGGTGACCAGCCCATGGTCGGCTCGCGGCTCATCGGCCGGCTGCTGGCCGCTCGCGGCGCCACGCCGTTCGTCGCCACGCTGTCGGAAGGCGCACGGGTGCCGCCAGTGCTGGTCGAACGCAGCCATTTTGGGGTCGTCGAGCAGGCGAGTGGCGACGTCGGCCTGCGCGACATCCTGCGGCGGCACGCCGAGCTGGTGACCGCGGTTGACGAGCCGCGGATGGCGGCGGATGTCGACACCGTAGACGACCTGCATGCCATCGGCGGTGGGTAGAATCGTTCACATGTTCGATTCCGATGCGCCAGGCAGCGCGGCATGACCATCGAGCGGGTCACCAGCCCCGAGATCACCGAGGACGAGCTGGCGCTGGAGGCGACGGTCCGGCCGCGGCGGCTGGACGAGTTCGCCGGGCAGGATCGGGTCAAGGAGAACCTGGGCATCCTGATCGACGCCGCCCGGCAACGGGACGAGCCGGTGGACCACGTGCTGCTGTACGGGCCGCCGGGCCTGGGCAAGACGACGCTGGCCAACATCGTGGCGGCGGAGATGGGTGCCCAGATCCGGACGACATCGGGCCCAGCCATCGAGCGAGCCGGAGACCTGGCGGCGGTGCTGACCGCGCTGGGCAAGGGCGACGTGCTGTTCATCGACGAGATCCACCGCCTCAGCCACGCAGTGGAGGAGATCCTCTACCCGGCCATGGAGGACTTCGCGCTGGACGTGGTGCTCGGCAAGGGGCCGGGTGCGCGGACGGTGCGGCTGCAGATCGAGCACGTGACCGTGATCGGCGCGACCACCCGGGTGGGGAGCATCACCGGGCCATTGCGCGACCGGTTCGGCGTGACCTACCGCCTCGACTACTACTCACAGCAGGATCTTGAGCACATCCTGCGCCGCAGCGCCGCGATCCTCGAGATCCAGCTGGACGACGAGGCGGCGCGCATCGTGGCCGGCCGCTCGCGCGGCACGCCGCGTATCGCCAACCGGCTGCTGAAGCGGGTTCGCGACTTCGCCCAGGTGCGCGGCGCCGGCGATGGAGCCGTCAACGCGCAGCAGGCGCAGGATGCGTTGGGCCTCCTAGACATCGACGAGAAGGGCCTTGACGCCATGGACCGCCAGCTGCTCACCGCCATGGCGGAGCATCACGGTGGGGGTCCGGTTGGCCTGGCCACCATGGCGGCCACGCTCTCCGAACCGATCGAGACGATCGAGGACGTGGTCGAGCCCTACCTCATGCAGATCGGGCTGCTCGCCCGGACCTCGCGTGGCCGGCAGCTCACCGATTCCGGCTGGCGCCACCTGGGCCTGGTGCCGCCTGCCGCCACGTCGGCTCCCGCGCAGCAGCCGGGGCTGTTCGACTAGGTGCCGATGTCTCCCGAGGTCGGCCGTGTCGTCCTGATCATCGGCGTCGTGCTCGTGGTCGTTGGCGGCCTGGCAACCCTCGGCGTGCGGCTGCCGTTCGGGCGGCTGCCGGGCGACATCGCCATCACCGGCGATCGGGGAGGCATCTACATTCCGCTCGGCAGCATGATCGTCATCTCCCTCATCCTCACCCTGCTCTTCAACCTCTTCACCCGCCGCTAGGTCGGCTCGCCGGATCGCGACTCGCCAGATGCCAGCCACCGTGGCATCAGGCACGTTCACAGGCACTGGCGAAGGCTTCGCGATGCGCATCCCAAGCGCGGTTCAAGCTCGTCGAGCGGCCACGGCCAACCATGCTGGCATTTGGCGGCATGCGCGGCAGCATCGGCCCTAACGCCAACCGCGATGGAATCCGGCGGGAGACCGCACCTCAGACGTGCGCGAAATTTCGCGCGAAGCGTGCGGACGCCGGAGTAGGATCGGCCCCGGCCGCGTCCCCCGGGGATTTGGCGCGGGGACGGGTCCGGAGGATGGAGGGCTTGTCAGCCGTGGAGGATTTCTTCCACCTGCGCGAACGGGGGACGACCGTCGGCACCGAGGTCAAGGCCGGCGTGACCACGTTCATGGTGATGGTCTACATCGTCGCCGTGAACCCGGGCATCCTGAGTGCCGCCGGCATCGATCCGGGCGCAGCTGCCGCCGCCACGGCCCTCGTCGCCGGCGTGATGACGATTCTGATGGGCCTGGTGGGCAACTACCCGATCGCCATCGCCGCTGGCCTCGGCATCAATGGCATCGTGGCCTTCGGACTCGTGCTCGGCTCGGGCCTGACGCTGGCCGGTGCCATGGGCGTGATCGTCATGGAGGGCGTGATCGTCACGGTGCTGGTGCTCATCGGCCTCCGCGAGGCGGTGATGAATGCGGTGCCGCTGGCGCTGAAGCGGGCGATCGCGGTTGGCATCGGCCTCTTCATCATGTTCATCGGCTTCGTGGACGGCGGGCTCATCCGCCAGCCGGCCGGTGATGGACCGGTGCCGGTGGAGTTCATCTTCCCGAACACGACCGCGGCCTGGGTGACGCTCATCGGCCTGGCCATCACGATCATCCTCTTCGTCCGGAAGGTGCCAGCCGCGCTGCTGATCAGCATCGTGATCACCAGCGTCATCGCGCTGATCCTGGGCGTCAGCCAGGCGCCCACCGACTTCAGCGTGGTTCCTGACTTCTCGACGCTGGGCCAGTTCGACCTGGGCAACGTCTTCAGCCAGCTGGGCCTGGTGGCCGCCATCCTGACCATCTTCACCATCATGCTGGCCGACTTCTTCGACACGATGGGCACGGCCACGGCCATCACCGAGCAGGCGGGGCTGACCACGCCGGAAGGTGAGGTGCCCGGCATCGGCCGGGTGCTGCTGGTCGACTCCATCGCGGCGGCGGTCGGCGGCGCGGCGGGCATCAGCTCGAACACCAGCTACATCGAGAGCGCCGCCGGCGTGGCGGAGGGTGGCCGCAGCGGCCTCACCTCGGTGGTCGTTGGCGTCCTCTTCCTGCTGATGGTCTTCCTGTCGCCACTGGTCGCCTTCGTGCCGCTGCAGGCCACCGCACCGGTGCTGATCGTGGTCGGGTACCTGATGGCGACGCTCATCAAGGACATCGACTTCGTCGATCTCGACGAGGGCCTGCCGGCCCTGCTCGGCATCGTGCTGATGCCGTTCACCTTCAGCATCACCGTGGGTATCGGCGCGGCCTTCATCGCGTGGGTGGTGATCAAGCTCGTCCGCGGCAAGCTGGCCGACATTCACCCGCTCATGTGGGTCGTGGCCATTGCCTTCGCCGTGTACTTCGCGCAGACCTGGATCAACGGGATCATCACGCCCGCCGGCTGAGCCGATCCTGAGCCGATGGCGCCCGGTCGGAGGCATCCGGCCGGGCGCTAGTCTTCTCCGCAGCCCATGAGCAATGCGTCCAGCGATGCAGGCGCGCCGCGCCTCCGCGTCAGCGACTTCGACTACGCGCTGCCGCCGCGGGCGATCGCGCAGGTGCCCGCCGAGCCGCGGGACGCCTCACGTCTGCTCGTGCTCGAACGGGCGCGTTCACGCCCCGGCCGGCCGCACCTGCGCCACCGCACCTTCCGGGAGCTCGGGAAGGAGCTGCACGCGGGCGACCTGCTGGTGACCAACGACTCGAAGGTCATGGCCGCGCGCCTGGCGGCCCGGCGCACGACCGGGGGAGCAAGCGAGGTCCTGGTGCTGCGCCCAATGTCGGATGACACGAGCCGCTGGGAAGCCCTCGTCCGCCCGTCCCGCCGCATCGCGGCTGGCGATCGGCTGACCCTGCCTTCCGGTGACGTGCTGGAGGTGGGGGAGCGGCTGGAGGACGGCACCCGCGCGGTGCGTTTCTTTCGCGATCCGGCGGCCGTCATCGCGGCCGGCGGCGAGATGCCGCTGCCGCCGTACATCCGCAGCCGAACCAGCCCGGCGGAGCGGTACCAGACGGTCTACGCCGAGCCGCCCGGCTCGGCGGCTGCGCCAACCGCCGGCCTGCATTTCACCCCCGAGCTGCTTTCCCGGCTCGAGCGCCAGGGCGTCCGCCGGGCAGCGGTGACGCTGCACGTCGGCCTCGACACCTTCCGGCCGCTGGAGGGGGAGTTCATCGAGGAGCACGCCATTCACCGCGAGTGGTACGCAATTCCGCCGGCCACCCGACGCCGGCTGCTGGCCGCTCGACGGGACGGGAGGCGGGTCATCGCGGTCGGCACGACCACGGTCCGAACCCTGGAAACGCATGTCCACGGCGGGGCGCCATCCGGCTGGAGCGAGCTGTACATCACCCCGCCCTACGACTTCCGCGCCGTCGACGCGCTGATCACGAACTTCCATCTGCCGCGCAGCTCCCTGCTGCTGCTGGTGACGGCGTGGGTGCAGGCCGGCATGCCCGGCGTCACGCCGTTCGAGGCGCGCGACACGCTGCTGCGCGCCTATCGCGTGGCGCTGGACGAGGGCTATCGGTTCTTCAGCTTCGGCGACGCGATGCTGATCGTCTGACGCCTAGAGCTCCGGCTGGCGCAGGCCGAGGCGGCGCTCCATGTCCCGCACCGTTTCCTCCGACCTGGCGCCGACCGGTGCCGGCCTGCGGTCTGGTGGGAGCGACTCAACCGTGCCCTCCGGCGCCGGAGGGACGTCCGGCGGTGAAACGGGGGCCGGCCGGGACACGGGAGCCGGCGGCGGCGTGGTCGACGGCGACTGCCCCTGCGGCGCCTGGCGGGCCTCGGCGGCCGCGGCACGTCCCAGGAAGGCGGGCACCGCGTCCTCGACCCGCGGGTGCGCCGGCGCGGCGGATGGATTGGGCTCGGCCATGGCCGAGCAGGTGGCCGCGAACTCGGCGAGCGCGCGGCCCAGGTCGGGCGTGTCGGCCATGGTGTCGAGGGCGGGACGGGCGAGGCGGAGGCGCCATCGGCTCTGGTGCTCGTGCGCCCACAGCCGGAACGTCTCACCCCGCAGGTCGACGCCGCGGACCGTGGTCCAGGGATAGAGGCGGACGCTCAAGCTGAACCGGGCGGTCGAACCGTGCGGTGCGTACCAGGAGTCGAGCAGGCCGACTTCGGTGGCCACCAGCACCCGTCGCTCGTCGTCCTGGCCGCTGGCGGCCAGGGCGTAGATCGCGACATCCTCAGCCCCCAGCGATTCGAGATGCAGCCGCACCCACTCGCGCAGCTCGTCGTTGAGGTACGGGTTCCGGGGCCAATCGGCCAGTCGCAATGCTCGTGTCCTCCCGCTGGGGATGCGTAGCCTATCCTCTCGCGGTGCCGACGACCAGACCCTCGTTGCGAGCAAGCCCCATCAGCTTCGCCGGACGCGCGACAAGCATCGGCCGGGCGCGGCTCGGTCGCCTGCAGACCCCCCACGGGGCAGTCGACACCCCCCAGTTCATGCCAGTCGGCACCCAGGCCACGGTGAAGAGCCTGACGCCGGGCGACCTGCGCGCGGCCGGCACCCAGGTCATCCTGGCCAATACCTACCACCTCTCGCTGCGGCCCGGTCACGAGCGCATCGCGGCGCGGGGCGGGTTGCACCGGTTCATGGCCTGGGACGGGCCGATCCTGACCGACTCCGGCGGTTTCCAGGTCTTCAGCCTCGCCCACCTGACCCGGATCGACGACGATGGCGTCACCTTCGCCAGCCACCTCGACGGCACCCGGCAGCGGCTCACCCCGGAGCGCGCCATGGAGATCCAGGCTGCATTGGGCAGCGACATCGCCATGGCCTTCGACCAGCTCGTTGATCCAACCCTGGGTCCCGGCGAGGTGGCCCGCGCCATGGAGCGGACCCACCGCTGGGCGGAGCGCTGCCTGGCCGCGCGCCGGCGCGCTGACCAAGCCCTGTTCGGCATCATCCAGGGCGGCGTGGACGCCGCACTGCGCCAGGAGAGCACCGCGGCCATTGCCGGGCTGCCGTTCGACGGGATTGCCGTCGGCGGCCTCTCGGTGGGGGAGTCGAAGGCCGACATGGCCGCCACCCTTGACGTGGTGGCCGCCGCGTTGGACGACGATCCGCGGCCCCGCTACCTGATGGGTGTCGGCTCGCCGCTCGACTTCTTCACCGCCGTGGAGCGAGGAATCGACCTGTTCGACTGCGTCCTGCCCACCCGCGTGGCGCGCAACGGCCAGCTCTGGACGAGCGAGGGGAAGCTGAACCTGCGCAATGCGCGCTTCCAGGACGACGGCGGGCCGCTGGACCCGCAGTGCCGCTGCGAGACGTGCCGCGACTACTCGCGGGCGTACCTCGCACACCTCTTCCGGGCCGAGGAGCTGCTCGCGTATCGCCTCTCCTCGGTCCATAACGTCACCTATACTCTCGACCTGATGGGGCGGATCCGAGCCAGCCTGGCCGACGGGTCGTTCGCATCGCTGCGGGAGGTCGTCGCGGCGCAGTTTTCTTCCTCGTCGGTCGAAGCCGATAAGCCGCCGCTAACGGGCCGATAAGGACCGATCGGACAGGCTGTCGGCGACATCAAGACCGGCCGGAAGCGGAGGTCTGCTGAAGATGGCGAAGGGCCGAGATCGACCGCGCCACCAGGAGAAGCGAAAGCCGAAGGCGAAGGCGCCCAAGGCGCCGCCGGTATCGGCCTATGAGCCGCCGGCATCGGTCGAAGTGATCAAGCCAAAGCGCAAGCCGCGCCCCGAACCCGGCGAGGACGAGTGACCCTGCCCGCCGCCGGGTAACAAGCAAAGGAGCCCACGAGACCATGGACGCCCCGGTGGCCCCCGCCCAGCCCCAGACCACGCCCGAGAAGAACGGCGAGCGCAGCCGCGCCGTTGACGCGGCCATCCTCCAGATCGAGAAGCAGTTCGGCCGCGGCGCGATCATGCGTCTCGGAGACCGCGGCGCCCAGGCCGTGGAGGTGATTCCCACCGGCTCGGTGGCGCTCGACCTGGCCCTGGGCGTCGGCGGCGTGCCGCGTGGCCGGATCACCGAGATCTACGGCCCCGAGTCGAGCGGCAAGACCACGCTCTGCTACCACATCGTGGCCAATGCCCAGCGCGCAGGCGGGGTGGCCGCCTTCATCGACGCAGAGCATGCCCTGGATCCGGGCTACGCCCGGAACGTCGGCGTCAACGTCGACGAGCTGCTGGTCAGCCAGCCCGACACCGGGGAGCAGGCGCTCGAGATCGCGGAAACCCTCATCCGCAGCAACGGCGTTGATGTCGTGGTCATCGACTCGGTGGCGGCGCTCGTGCCGCGCGCCGAGATCGAGGGCGAGATGGGCGACAGCTTCGTCGGCCTGCAGGCGCGCCTGATGAGCCAGGCGCTGCGCAAGCTGACCGGGGCCATCAATCGCAGCAAAACGGCACTGGTCTTCACCAACCAGCTGCGCGAGAAGATCGGTGTCATGTTCGGCAACCCCGAGACCACGCCAGGCGGCCGGGCGCTGAAGTTCTATGCCAGCGTGCGCCTGGACATCCGCCGGATCGAGACCCTGAAGACGGGGACCGACGCCGTGGGCTCGCGCACCCGGGTCAAGGTGGTGAAGAACAAGGTTGCCTCGCCCTTCCGCCTGGCCGAGTTCGACATCATGTACAACGAGGGCATCAGCCGCGAGGGGGGCCTGCTCGACGTCGGCATCGCCGCCGGCGTGCTCACCAAGACCGGCGCCTGGTTCAACTACGGGGACACGCGGCTCGGCCAGGGCCGCGAGAACGCCCGGGACTTCCTCAAGGGGAACCCGGAGATGGCCGCCAAGATCGAGGACGACATCCGCGCCAAGGTATCGTCCATCGACGTCGGCGTGGAGGGCATCAGCGAAGCGCAGTAGGCCATCGCGCCCCGAGCGTCCCTCGCTGGACGCCGCCGCGGCCCTTGACGTCGCCGCCCGCTTCCTGGCCACCCGGCCACGCACCCGGTGGGAGCTGGAGCGCCGGCTGCAACGCGCCGGTGCCGACGACGCGTTGATCGCCAGCACGCTCGATCGCCTGGCCCGGCTCGGCCTGGCAGATGACCTGGCCTTCGCTCGCTGGTGGGCGGAGCAGCGGGACCGCCACTCGCCGCGCGGACGCCGGCTGGTGGAAGCCGAGCTGCGGCAGCGCGGGGTGCCGCGCGAGGTCATCGAGGAGCTGCGCGGCGAGGAGATCGCGGAGCCGGCGTTCCTGGACGAGCAGCTGCCCCAGTCGGAAGCGGATCGCGCGCGGATCGCCCTGGCGCGGCACCTTCGCGGGCGGCCACTGCCCGACGATCGCCGGGCGCTGCAGCGCATCGGCATGTTCCTGGTGCGTCGCGGCTTCGACCCGGAGACCGTCCGTTCGACCCTGCGCGCTGCCGGCGCCGAGGCGAACGATGACGGCTAGCGCCGCCACGCTATCGTGAGGCCGTGGCTGCCATGCGCCTCGCACTGATGACGGAGCCCCAGCAGGGGCTCTCGTACCTCGACATCCTGGCCGCCGCTCGCGCCGCGGAGGAGGCCGGCCTCGAGGCGTTCTTCCGCTCCGACCACTACGCGAGCTTCCCTGGTCCGGCCGGCGAGCCGACCACGGATGCGTGGGCGACCCTGGCGGGCCTGGCGCGCGACACGGCTCGCATCCGCCTCGGCGCGCTCGTGTCGCCGGTCACGTTCCGGCTTCCCGGCCCGTTCGCCAAGACGGTGACGACCGTCGACGAGATGAGCGGCGGTCGCGTGGAGGTCGGGCTGGGTGCCGGCTGGAACGACGAGGAGCACGCCCAGCTGGGCATCCCGTTTCCGTCGCTCGGCGAGCGGTTTGGGATGCTGGAGGAAGCAGCTCAGATCCTCCACGGCCTCTGGACGGAGCCCGACGGCTGGCGGTTCGAGGGGCAACATTGGCAGGTCGCGGGCACGGCGTTCCACCCCAGGCCGCCCGACTATCGTGCGGATGGCGGCCGGCCGCCCATCATCCTGGGCGGCAGCGGTGGCCCCAGGCTGGCGCGCCTGGTCGCCCGCTTCGGCGACGAGTTCAACCTCACCTCCGCCTCCCCGCAGGGCGCACGAGAGGCGTATGACCGCATCGACGCAGCCTGCCAGGCCGTCGGGCGGGACCCGGCGGCCGTCGCCCGCAGCGCGATGACCGGCGTGCTCATCGCCGAGACCAACACCGAGCTGCAGGACCGGCTGCACGACCTCCTCGCGTTCACCGGCAACGAGGACGGAGCGGATGCCGAGGCGTGGCTGGCCCAACGGCGCGGCCGGTGGATCATCGGCACCCTGGACGAGGCTGGGGAGCGGCTGCGGGACTTTGCCGCGGCGGGCGCGCAGCGCGTCATGCTGCAGGACTTCATCCCGCGCGACCTCGATCACATCCGCCTGATGGGCCGTCTCGCCGCGTGAGCCGACCGGCGACCTGAGCCACCCGCCGTCTGAGCCCGGCCCGGCCTTGCGCTACACTCCTCGGATCGGTGCCTCCCGGGCGGCACGCCCGCGGGCACCGTGACCATTCGAACGTCGAGTGAGCGTCCGCGGAGCGGACGCGAGTTGTGCCCAAGCCGGGCTCCGCGTGATGGAGGAGCCGATGCCTGTCAACAGCGAGGTCCTGATCGCGGCCGTCGCCGCGCTCGTGGTGGGGGCGGTGCTGGGCTACGCCGCGCGACGCGTCATGGCGTCCTCGGCCCTGCGTCACGCCGAGCACTACTCCGAACGGATCATCGCCGAGGCGCGCGCCAAGCAGAAGGAGATCGTCCTCGAGGGCAAGGACGAGGTGCTTCAGGCCCAGCGCGCCGCCGAGGAGGAGGCACGCCAGAAGCGGGCCGACCTGCAGCGCCAGGAGCGGCTGTTGCTGGATCGCTCGGAGAGCCTGGACCGCAAGGTCGAGACGCTCGAACGCCGGGAGGCCGCCTTCGAGGAGCGGGTGCGCGAGGTGGAGGGCGAGAAGGCCCGGCTCGCCGAGCTGCAGCAGCAGCAGATCGTCGAGCTGGAGCGCGTCAGCGGGCTGACTGCCGGCGAGGCGCGCCAGTCGCTCATCCAGCTCATCGTCGACGAGGCGCAGGCCGAGGCCCAGCAGCGCGTGCGCGAGATCGAGCGCCGCGCCCAGGACGAGGGGTCGGAGCGGGCACGGCGCATCCTGACCACCATCATGCAGCGCATCGCCGCGGACCACACCTCGGAGGCCACGGTCACCGTGGTGCCGCTGCCGTCGGAGGAGATGAAGGGCCGCATCATCGGCCGCGAGGGCCGCAACATCCGCGCGCTGGAGCAGGCGACCGGCGTGGACCTCATCATCGACGACACGCCGGAGGCGGTGGTGCTGTCGGGATTCGACCCGGTCCGCCGAGAAGTGGCCCGGATGGCGCTGACCAAGCTCATCTCGGACGGCCGCATTCATCCCGGCCGGATCGAGGAAACGGTCGCAAAGTGCCGCGCCGAGATCGAGGTGGTCATGCGCCAGGCCGGCGAACAGGCCGCCTACGACGCCGGCGTGCCGGGCCTCCATCCGGAGCTGATCAAGCTGCTGGGCCGGCTCAAGTATCGGACCAGCTACGGCCAGAACGTCCTGAACCACGTGGTGGAGACCGCGCGGCTGGCCGGGCTGCTGGCGGCGGAGATCGGCGCCAACGTCGCCGAGAGCAAGAAGGGCGGCCTGCTGCACGACATCGGCAAGGCGGTCGACCACGAGGTCGAAGGCCCGCACGCGCTCATCGGCGGCGACATCGCCGCGCGCTACGGCGTCGGGCCGGTCGTCTGCAATGCCATCGCCGCCCACCACCAGGAGGTGGAGCAGGAATCGACCGAGGCGACGGTGGTCCAGATCGCCGATGCCATCAGCGCCTCACGCCCCGGCGCCCGCGGCGAGAGCCTCGACAACTACGTCAAGCGGCTGGACGATCTGCAGCAGATCGCGCTGGCCTTTCCCGGCGTCGAGCGCTGCTATGCCATCCAGGCCGGCCGCGAAATCCGGATCCTGGTGCGTCCCGAGGAGATGGACGACCTCGCCAGCTCGCGCCTGGCGCGGGACGTCGTGAAGAAGATCGAGGAGCAGCTGCAGTACCCGGGGCAGATCAAGGTGACGGTCATCCGCGAGACGCGGGCCGTGGATTACGCCCGGTGACCGATCGCGCCGCGCAGCTGCGGTGCATGGTCATCGGCGACATCATCGGGAAGCCAGGACGCCAGGCGGTGGTGCACGCCCTGCCACCGATGCGTGCCGAGCTGGACCTGGACCTCGTGATCGCCAACGGCGAGAACCTGGCCGCGGGGGCCGGTCTCACCCCACGCCTGGCGGAGGAGCTGTTGGGCAACGGGGTCGACGTCATCACCAGCGGCAACCATATCTGGGACAAGCGCGAGATCTACGAGTACCTCGATTCCGGCCGCCCGGTCCTGCGCCCCCTGAACTATCCGGAGGCCACCCCGGGTCGGGGCTGGCTGATCCACCAGCTGGCCGATGGTGACGAGGTCGCGGTCATCAACGCCATGGGTCGGGTCTTCATGAACCAGCTCGACTCGCCGTTCGCCGCGCTGGACGCGCTGCTGGACGGCGGCGCCGAACCGCTGCCGCCCGCTCGCATCCTGGACTTCCACTGCGAGGTCACCTCCGAGAAGAACGCCATGGGCTGGTTCCTGGACGGCCGCGTCAGCGCGGTGGTCGGCACCCACACCCACGTGCCGACGGCCGATGCGCGCGTCCTGCCGCAGGGCACGGCCTACATCAGCGACATCGGCATGACCGGGCCGCGCGACTCCATCATCGGCTTCAGCCTGGAGACCGTGCTGCCGCGCTTCCTGACCCAGCTGCCCACGCGTTTCAGCGTGGCCGAGGGACCGGTCAGCTTCAACGCGGTGGTGATCGACATCGAGCGGGCCACTGGTCGAGCGCGCTCCATCGAGCAGGTGCAGCGCCTGATCGAGATCTGACGGGGCGCCGATGACGCCGCCGAGCCGACGCCACCAACTGCCGGTCCCGCCACTGGCGGCCATCCTGGGCGCGACCGCATCGGGCAAGTCCGAGCTGGCGATGGCGGTTGCCACGCGCCTGCCGGTCGAGATCGTCGTCGCCGACTCGCGCCAGGTGTACCGCGGCCTGGATATTGGCACGGCCAAGCCGACCGCGGCCGACCGGCGCGCGGTGCCTCACCACCTGCTGGACGTGGTCGAACCGAACCAGGACTTTACGCTGGCCGATTGGCTGGCCGCGGCCCGCGAGCTGCTACCCGCCATCTGGGCTCGCGGCCGACTGCCGCTGGTCGTCGGCGGCACCGGGCTCTACGTCAGCGCGCTGGTCGACGGCTACCAGCTCGGGGCACAGCCGCCGTCGGGCACACTGCGCCGCGAGCTGGCGGCAGAGGTTGAGCAGGCTGGCCTGCCCGCCGTGGCCCAGCGCCTGGCCACGCTCGATCCCCGGACGGCAGCGCGCATCGACCTGCGCAACCCGCGGCGCGTGCTGCGGGCGCTGGAACGGGTCCTGCTGAGCAGGGCGGCGCTCGGCGAGCCGGCCGCCGAGCCGTGGCCGGGCCGGCTGGCGCTGCTCGCCGTGGAACGGCCGCTCGACGTCCTGCGGGCGCGCATCGAGGCGCGCGCCGCCGCGATGTTCGCCGGCGGGCTGCTCGAGGAGGCGGCCCGGCTGCGTGCCGCGGGCTACGGCGCGGACCTGCCGCCGCTGACCGGGCATGGCTATCGGGAGGCGTTCCGCGTCCTCGACAGGGGCGGGGGCGTGGAGGCGGCGGTGGCCGAGACCGCGCGCCGCTCGCGACAGTACGCCAAGCGGCAGCTGACCTGGTTTCGACGCGACCGCCGCATCATCTGGCTGCCCGCCGGCGCGGAGGCGGCGTCGGGCCTGGCGACAACCGCCACCGATCTCATCAGGCGGCTCACGGCCGGCTGAGCTAGGCGACCGGCAGTCCGATCGACTGGCGCCAGGCGCTCATCGAGGCGGCTGCCGGCGCGGCCTCGGAGCTGACGGTGATCGGCTCGGCTGTGAGCACCGGCTCGTCGACGCCGGGCATCGAGCCCGGCCGGCCGAGGAGGAAGCCCTGCCCCACCACGATGCCCAGCTGTTCCAGCTGATGGAGCTGCTCCGGAAACTCGATTCCCTCGGCCACCACCATCGCCCCGGTGCGCTGGGCGAGCGACACGACCGATTCGATCACGGCGCTGGATGCCGCGCTGGATGCGCTGCGCTGCACGATCGTCAGGTCAACTTTGATGATGTCGAAGCTCAGCTCGGCCAGCAGTCGCAGCCCGGCGTTGCCAGCGCCCACGTCGTCGACCGCCAGGCGAATGCCGGCGCCGCGGCAGGTATCCAGCTTCAGCCGGACCCGTTCGAGGTCGGTGACCGGCTGCTGTTCGGTGAGCTCCAGCACCAGGCGCTCCGGCGCAACGCCGTGGCGGGCCAGGATGCTCAGAACTGCCGCGGTGCTGAATTCCGGCGCCTCGACCGTGGCGGGGGAGACGTTGACTGACAGGAATGCGCCGGCCGGCAGTTGCGCCGCCCCGGCGACGATGGTCTCCAGGCACATGAGGTCCAGCGGCACCAGGTGCCCGCTCGCCGTGGCCGCGGCGAAGAGGCTGCCCGGATCGGCGAACGGGGCGGGGGCGACCGGCCGAATCAGGCCCTCGACGCCCAGCACCGCGCCGGTCTTGAGCTCCATGATCGGCTGGTACACCGGCCGCAGCCAGCCGCGAGCGATGACCTCCGCCACCGCCATGCCCGCCCCGCTGCTGTCCTCGATCGGCTGGCTGCCGTCCGCGAAGATTTGGACGTCCGTCCGGCCCGAGCGCTTGGCCGCATACAGGGCGGTGTCGGCCTGCGAGTAAAGCTGGGCCCGGCTGCTGGCCAGCTCGGGCAGGGCGGAGACGCCGGCCGAGAACGAGAGGCTGCCGGGGTCGGCCTCGCTGCGCAGCGGCGGCTGCAGCGAGCTGGCCAGGAGGCGGCGAACCACGATCTTGGCGGCCTCGGCATCGGTATGCGGCAGCAGCAGGGCGAACTCGTCACCGCCGATGCGGAACGCGCGATCCACCCGCCGGATGCCGGTCGTCACGATCCGGCCGAAGTGGGCCAGCGCCTGGTCGCCGAAAGCGTGGCCCTTGCCATCGTTGATCGCCTTGAATTCGTCCAGGTCGATGATCACCAGCGACACCGGGACGCCGTAGCGCTGCGAGGCCTCGACCTGCCGGTCGAGCTCCTCCTGGAAGGCCCGGTGGTTGCCGAGGCCGGTCAGCTGGTCGGTCAGCGCATCGGCCAGGGCGGCCTGATACCGGTCGTTGAGGACCTCGCGCGAACGCGCCAGCGGCAGCACGACGAGCAGGAAGAGGCCCACGCCGACCAGTGCGGCCGAACCCATCGCGCTGAGCACGACCCGAACCGCAGGATCGGGCAGCGAGCCCGCCAGCAGGGTGTTGGCCACGATACCGGTCAGTGCGCTGGCGCCGAGGGCGAGCGCGAGGCGCAGGCCGAGGCCCGCCCGCGTCTCGTGGGCGGTCAGCTGCGCAGCGGCGTGTGGTTCCGGTGCCTCGTGCACGCGTGCCTCCGGCGCCCCCCTGGTTCGAAGGCTAGGTATCGCACAGGCCACCCTCGACCTCAACTAGGCGGAAAGTACCGACACGGTCGGCGGCCGCCCGCCCTCGATAGCCTCCGTCCACGCTCAGACCGAGCGTGGGGATCGGCTAGCATGGACCGAACAGATGTCCGAACGCAGCCGCCTCATCGATCTCACCACGCCCAGCGAGCGCGCCTTTCTCATCGGCCTCGATGACCCCTCGGACGGTCGCTGGCCAATCGGGCGCAGCCTGGAGGAGCTCGGTGCGCTGGCGGAGACCGCCGGGGCCACGGTGGTCGGCAGCGCCTTCCAGCGACGGGTCCATCCCGACCCGGTGTGGTACTTCGGCAAGGGTCGCGCCGCCGAGCTGGTCGACGAGAAGGCGGCCAGCGGGTTCAACCTCCTGGTCGTCGACGATGAGCTGGCCCCCAACCAGCAGCGCAGCCTGGAGAAGCTGCTCGACTGCAAGGTGCTGGACCGATCCGCCCTGATCATCGATATCTTCGCCCGGCATGCACGGACGCGCGAAGGGCGACTCCAGGTGGAGCTGGCCGCGCTCGAATACCACCTGCCGCGGCTGACACGCCTGTGGACCCACCTGTCGCGCACGGCCGGCGGCATCGGCACCCGGGGTCCCGGCGAGAGCCAGCTCGAGACCGACCGGCGGCTGGTCCGCGAGAAGATCCAGAAGGTCCGCAAGGAGCTCGACGACGTCAAGCGTCACCGCGCCACGGCAGGGCGAAGCCGGGATCGCGCGGAGATCGCGAGCGTGGCGCTGGTCGGCTACACGAACGCCGGCAAGAGCACGCTGCTCAACGCCCTGGCCAACGCCGACGTGTTCGCCGCCGACATGCTCTTCGCCACCCTGGACCCGACCAGCCGCGCGGTCGTCCTGCCGGCTGGGCAGCGCGTGGTCGTCAGCGACACGGTCGGCTTCATCAACAAGCTGCCCCACGACCTGGTCGAGGCGTTTCGCGCGACGCTCGAGGAGGTGGTCCGGGCGGATCTGCTGCTGGAGGTCGTCGACGCGGCGGATCCCAACTTCATCGGCCAGCAGCAGGCCGTCCAGGCCGTGCTCGACGAGCTGGGGGCCGGCGACAAGCCGCGGATCACGGTCTTCAACAAGATCGACCTGCTGGATGCCGACCTGCGGACCGAGCCGATGCCGGCCAGCGACGACACGGCCTTCGTCAGCGCTGCCAGCGGCGAAGGCCTGGACGAGCTCCGCGTCCAGATCGGTGAGCTGCTGCGACGCCAGATGGAGCGGGTCGACACCATCGTGCCGTACGCGCGCGGGGAGCTGGTGGCGCGTGCGCGACGCTCCGGCGAGGTCGACGAGGCCTACACCGATGCCGGCATCCGCCTCTCGGGCCGGCTGCCGGCCGCCATGGCCGCCGAAGTCCGCAACGCCGCAGCGGGGACGAACGGCCGGAGCCGCCGAACCTGAGCGCGGCCGACGCCGTCAGCGCCGATGCGATCAGCGCGGCCGTCAGCAGGGTCCCCGCGGTCTTTCGCGATAGTCCGCAGTACGTCTCCGAGCAGCTGAGCGCATCGCTCGGCCGCCCGGTCGTGGTCAAGGTCGACACCGTGAACCCGGTCGGCTGCTTCAAGGGCCGTGGCACGTGGCTGGCCGTTCAGCAGCTCGTCGCCGGCGGCGAGGTGGGGGAGTCCCGCGGCCTGGTCGTGGCGTCGGCGGGCAACTTCGGCCAGGGCGTCGCCTACGCCGCGCGTGCGGCCGGCGTGGCAGTGACCGTCTTCGCATCGCAGCGCGCGAGCGTGGCGAAGCTCGACGCCATGCGGCGCCTTGGCGCCGAGGTGCGGCTGGCGGGGGACGACTTCGATGCCGCGCGGGCAGCCGCGGCCGACGACGCGGCGCAGCGGGGCTGGCGCCTGCTCGTCGACGGCGAGGACCCCTGGATTGCCATCGGTGCGGGAACCATGGCCGTGGAGCTCACCGAAGGCGTGAAGCGCGGCGACCTCCCGACGCTGGCCGCGATCTACGTGCCGGTCGGCAACGGCGCACTGATTGCCGGGGTCGGCACCTGGCTGAAGGCGGACGCGCCCAGCACCCAGGTCATCGGCGTCCAGGCCGAACGCGCCCCCGCAATGACGCTGTCCTGGCAGCAGGGCCGCCCCATCGAAACGGAAGAGGCCGACACGGTGGCAGATGGGATCGCGACCCGGGTGCCGATCCCGGAAGCCCTGGCGGTGATGAGCCGGACCGTGGACGACATGCGGCTGGCCAGCGAGACGGACATCCTTACCGCCCGCGACGAGCTGCAGGCCGCCCTGCCGGTGGCCGTCGAGCCATCGGCGGCGGTCGGATGGGCAGCTGCTCGTCAGACAGGGGCCGGCGACGGCGCCGTCGCGGTCATCCTGTCAGGCGGCAACGTGCCGCTGACGGAAGGCTAGGAGCCGGAGCTGACGGTCGCGCGGCTGGCGGCGGGCGGCTGGATGGCGGTCAGCCGGGCAACCGCCGCGCGCCGAGCGCGCAGCGAATCGGCCCGGTCAACCAGGCGCTCGCGCAGCTTCAGCCCGGCCAGCAGGAACAGCGCCGAACCGATCATCATCAGTCCGTAGCCGCCTGCCAGGCCGCCGATATCACTCGGGCTCGTGAGTCCAGCCAGCACCAACAGCGTGCCGGTGAAGGCACCTGCCAGCCCGGCGCCCCAGAAGGCGGGATGTGTTCGCTTCATGCCACGCAGCCTACGCACGCCCGCGCCCCTCGACGACTCGACGTTGGTCCGCCGGCAGTAGCCCGTTGGTCCCAGTCGCGTTGGGGCCGGCATAGCACTTCCGCAAAGACAGGTTATGTGATGTTGGCGGGACCCGGCGGCAGCCCCGCCCGGCCGAGCGCCATAACCCTGTCCCGATCTCGCCACGCCGGGCAGAGGGGCCGCGGATCAGCGGTCCCGTTGGACTCCCAGCGTGACGGCAGCAGCGACGACCGCGACGGCCAGGGCCACGGCATTCGCCTCGGTGAGCGATCCGCTGCCGCTGAACGCAGCCGTGGCCTTGGAGGGAATCGCCGCGAGGACCATGGGCACCACGATCCAGCCCAGGACGAGCGCCGTGGGTGCAATCGCGCCCGGCAGGCTTAGCGATCGCGTCAGCACGGCCGTGAGCAGCCCCAGGAAGGCAGACAGCAGCAGGACGAGGATGACCGCCGGCTGGTCCTTGGCGCCAGATGCCTCGACCAGGCGAATCAGGCCCTGCTCGAGCAGGGCCACCAGGACGGCCAGGATGATGGCCAAAATGAAGGTTCGTGCCGGGTTCATCGGCCCGGCTCGATGCCGGGCAGGCTGCGTCCTGCGCTGACCACGCCGGCCTCCAGCGCCTTCTTCAGGCCCTGGGCGATGCGGTACGACTTGCCCGCTCCCATGACGAGCACGGCGTCACCTGGCGCCAGGTGCTCCGCCACGTAGGTCGTGGTGGCGTCAACGTCCCCCACCGCGATGGACGGTACGGCGGAGACGCGCTCGACGGCATCGGCCAGTGCCGCGGCCGACGTGGCCCGCAGCGCCTCGTCGGTGTCCCGCGACGCGAAGATCTCGGCAATCACGACCTCATCGGCCTCCCGGAAGGCGGCGGCGAAGTCGTCGAACAGCAGCGCCGTGCGGGAGTACATGTGCGGCTCGAAGACTGCCCACAGACGTCGCTCCCCCACTCGCTGGCGCGCGGCCGCGATCGTGGCGCGGACCTCGGTCGGATGATGCCCGTAGTCGTCGAACACGATCACGCCGGCAGTATCCGCGATCAGCTCCAGCCGGCGCCCGGCTCCGGCGAACGTCCGCAGCCCCCCGACCAGGGTGTCGAGCGGCGCGCCGAGCTCACGGGCCAGCGTCAGCGCGGCCGTGGCGTTCAGGACGTTGTGATCCCCTGCGAGGGTCGAAGCGAACGTATGTTCGAATAAGCGGAAGCGCGCCCCCCCACTGTGCAGCTGGACGTCGGTGGCCGCCACGTCGCCGCCGGGCCCGTAGCGGATCACGCGCCCATCCCAGTCCCCCAAGCGCGCCAGCAGGTCGCGGGAGCCGGCATCGCCCGCCGTCGTCAGCAGGAGGCGACCGCCGAGCCGGTCGTCGGATGACATGCCGCGCACGAACCGCTCCATCGAGGCCAGAACGGCGTCGCGGTCGGCGAAGTAGTCTGGGTGGTCCATCTCGACATTGGTCACAATCGCCCCGGCCGGGTGGTAGTTCAGGAAGTTGTCGCCGAACTCGTCCGCCTCCACCACGAACGGCGCCCCATGCCCTGGCCGCACCGTGGCACCCCACTCGCGGATGTAGGCACCGACCTCGACCGTCGGATCCATGCCGGCCACCATGAGGAGATGGCCCAGCAGGGCGGTCGTGGTCGACTTCCCGTGCGTGCCGGTGACCGCCAGGCCGATATGGCCTTCGGCCGCCATCAGCTCCCCCAGGATGTGCTGCCAGGTCACGATCGGCAGCCCGCGCTGGCTGGCGGCGACGAGCTCCGGCAGGTCCGGAACCGCGCGGAGCGCCGGGGTGATGGCGACGCGGTCCACGCCCTCCAGGTGCGCCGGATCGTGACCGGAGATGACGCGGATCCCAGCGGCCTCGAGCGGCGGCGTGTAGGGCGAGGGCGTGTCGGCGTCACAGCCATCGACGGCCAGGCCGGCGTGGTGCATCAGGAGCGCGACGCCGGCGGCGCCCGAGCCGGCGATCCCGATGAGGTGGATGCGCTCGCCGGGCGTCACGATCGGCTGCTCGGCGCCGTCAGGGTGCCGGCGACGCGGCCAGGACCTCGGCCAGGCCGAGCTCGAGCGCTGCCAGCGCGGCCGCTGCCTTGTTCCCGTCGCGGTCGTGGGCAAACAGCCGATGCTCGGCACGCGTCGGGTGGCCGCGCAGGGCGACGCCGATCCAGTGCGTGCCGACCGGCTTGCTGGCGCTGCCGCCATCCGGTCCCGCCACCCCGGTGACGGCGATGCCCAGCTCGGTGTGGAAGCGCTCCCGCACGCCCTCAGCCATGGCCATGGCCACCTCTTCGGACACGGCCCCACGGGCGTCCATCAGGGCCGCGGGCACGCCGAGCTCCACCTCCTTGGCCCGGTTCGAGTAGCTGATCACGCCGCCGGGGTAGTAGTCGGACGAGCCCGGAATCATCGTGATCGAATGCCCGATCAGGCCCCCGGTCGACGACTCGGCAGTGGCCAGCCGCCAGCCTGCGCGGCGCAGGGCCGCGCCCAGCCCTCGCGCCGCCTCGGCCAGCTCCAGCTCCGATGGACCGCCGCTCATCAGCGGTAGTTCTCGAACTGCAGGGCCACCGGGTAGTCGAGACCGCGGAGATGGCCGATGACCGCCTGCAGCTCGTCGCGGCTCTTGCCCGACACGCGGACCGCATCTCCCTGGATGGCGGGCTTTACCTTCGGGAAGCGGTCGCGCACGATCTTGCTGATCTCCTTGGCCTGCTCGCTGCTCAGGCCCCGCTTGAGGCCGATGTGCTGCCGCACCGTGCCGCCGCCAGCAGGCTCGAGCTTGCCCCATTCGAAGACCTTCAACGACAGGCCCCGGCGCACCGCCTTGGACTGCAGCAGGTCCTTGACGGCGTTGGCGCGGTATTCGTCATCGGCCTGCAGCACGATCTCCGTCTTGGTGAGCTCCAGGTTCACGTGCGCACCCTTGAAGTCGTAGCGGGTCGCAATCTCCCGGCGCACCTGGTCCAGGGCGTTGACCAGCTCCTGCTGGTCGAAGTCGCTGACCACGTCGAAGGACGCATCGGCCATCCCGCAAACCCTCCCGCTCTGCCTGTCGTCCCCTATCTTGCCCGTCAGCGGCGCGTGATGCGCCATTCGACGACCGTCCCTGGCCGCCCCATTGGTCCGAGGTCGATGCCGTTGATCACGAGCCGCACGGCGCCGGCGTTGCCCACGCGGATGCGCAGCTCGTCCCTGGCCGACAGGTCGATGCGGGTGCCCGAGTCGGCATTGTGGCCGGAGACGTTCTTCATCGGCTCGCCATCCTGGTCGATCTCGAGGTACGACGTGCCGCCGCGGACCCGCAGGACGCCGTGCAGGCCGGAGGCCGGCTGCACCGTGAGGCGTCGCACGACCGCCTCGCCTCCGCCCTCGGGAACCGCGCGGACATCCCAGGTCCCCGGCGGCAGCGCCATCGACGCCGAGAATGCGCCGTCCGCCCCAGCGCTGACCGCCTGGGGATCCGGAGCGGCCGGACTGGAGCGCGGAATGCGCACCTGGTCGCCGGCCAGCGACTCCACCCGAATGCTCGGTGCAGCCGCGTCCACGAGTGTCGCGGAGACGGTGACCTTGGTGCCGGCCGCGACGGTGCCATTGACCTTGACGCTGCCGCGGACCGTCGCACCGTCCTTCGGCGTCACCAACGTCAGTCCCCCGCCGGGTGAGGCCGACGGGCCGCCGCTGCCGACCACGATGGTGCGGCTGACCGGCGCCGTCTTGCGATCTGTCAGCGGGTCGATGGCGGTGACGGTGATGACGTTCGAACCGGGCACGAGCGCCACCACGATCGAGAAGTTGCCATCCGCATCGGCGGTGGTCGACGGGTTCTCCCGCAGATCGTCCACCGAGACGCTGGAGTTGGGCTCGGTCACGCCCACGATCCGGTATTCGAGGCGGTCGTAGCCGGCGATGTCGGTCGCGGGATCGGTGATGCGCAGCTCCGGGTCGCGCGCGAAGGTCACCAGCTCGAACCCGACGTACGCCACCAGCGCCACCACGGCGACCGTCAGCACGGCCCAGCCGATGACGCCCGGGGTGATCACCAGCGACCGGCGGCGGCGCGTGGCGATCGGCCGCGGCGGCATCGGCATCGTCGGCTTGTCGGCGACGGGCTGCGCGCTCTCCAGGCGGTAGAGGTCGACCAGGTACTCGGTGTCCAGGCCGAGGTAGGCCCCGTAGTTGCGCAGGAAGCCCTTGGTGTAGACCGGGCCCGGCAGCTCCGGGTAATCCCCTTCCTCGAGGGCCGTCAGGTAGCGCGTCCGGATCTTCGTGTCGCGCTCCACCCGGGCCAGGTCCACGCCCTTGGCCTCTCGGGCGGTGCGCAGCACCTCACCGAGCTTGTGCAGCTCCCCGTCCGTCACCCATCGTCCTCGTCGGGGCCCATCTCTCCGCCCCACCCGTCCGTGGTGACCAGCACCTCGCGGAACCGGCTCCCGTCGGCCGGCCCCACGATGCCGCGGTCCTCCATCTGATCGAGGATGCGCGCCGCTCGCGCGTAGCCGATGCGCAGCCGCCGCTGCAGCAGCGAGGCCGATGCCTTGTCGCTGCGCCGGACGATCTCGACCGCCTGGGTCAGCAGGGCGTCGGCGTCGTCGTCTCCGTCGTCCTCACCGGGCCGGCCGCCACCCTTGCCGTCCCGCTTCGGCGCGGTGATCTCCGGCCGGTACTGCGGCCCGCCCTGGGCCTTCCAGTGCGTCGCCACGTCGTCGATCTCGTGGTCCGTGACCAGGACGCCCTGCAGCCGCACCGCGCGCGGCGCGTCGATCGGCTGGTAGAGCATGTCGCCCCGGCCCAGCAGGTCCTCGGCACCGGTCGTGTCCAGGATCGTGCGGCTGTCCACGCCGGATGTCATGGCGAAGGCGATGCGGCTCGGGATGTTGGCCTTGATGAGGCCGGTGATGACCTGGACGGACGGGCGCTGCGTCGCCACCACCAGGTGGATGCCGGTGGCCCGCGCGAGCTGCGCGATGCGGGTGATGGTCGCCTCGACCTCGTAGGCGCTGACCATCATCAGGTCTGCCAGCTCGTCGATGACGATGACGATGTACGGCATCCGGCTCTCGCCGGAGCGCAGCGCCTCATTGAAGGCGGCGATGTTCCGCACGCCGCGCTGCGCGAACTCGTGGTAGCGGGCCTCCATGGTGCCCACCGTCCACTTCAGGGCGTTCACCGCCTTGTCGGGCTCGACGATGACCTCGGTGAGCAGGTGCGGGACACCCTTGTACTGCGCCATCTCGACCCGCTTGGGGTCGATGAGGATCAGCTTCACCTCGTTCGGAGTGGCGCGCATCAGCAGCGAGCAGATGATCGCGTTGACGCAGACGCTCTTGCCCGAGCCCGTCGCCCCCGCGATGAGGACGTGCGGCATCTTCGACAGGTCGGCGCTGAACGGCTGGCCGGCCACGTCCTGGCCAAGGGCGAAGGCGAGCTTGCTCGTCTTGCCGAACGACTCGAAGTTCCGCGAGCCGAGGACCTCCTTCAAGGTGACCAGGTCGAAGGCGCTGTTCGGGATCTCGATGCCGACGTACGGCTCCCCGGGAATCGGCGCCTCGATCCGAATCGAGCGCGCGGCCAGGGCCAGCGCCAGGTTGTCGGCCAGGCCCTCGATCCGCGACAGCTTGATGCCCGGCTCGACATCGAGCGCGTATTGGGTGACGACCGGTCCCTCCTGGATGCGCGCGACCTTCACCCCGATCCCGAAATGGGCCAGCGTCTCGCGGATGCGCTGCCCCTTGGCGGTCAGGTCGAGCTGGGCGGCGCTGCTGGCGGGCGCATCGGCCAGCAGCTCGAGCGTCGGCAGGTCCCAGCTGCGCTCCGTCGACTCGAGGGCGGCGTCGATGCGGTCGCCTTCCCCCACCTCCGCAAGGTGCGCGTCCTCCTCGCCGGCCAGCGCCTCGGCGCTGATCGCGGCGGCGCCAGCGCCCTCGGCGACCGGAATCGGCGTCGCCACGCCCGAGGCGATGGCCGGCACGGGCGGTGCCACCGGCGGAGCGGTCAGCGTCGCCGCGCTGCCACCGCTCGGGGCCGATGGCGCGGCCTCCGGCCGTGCGCGACGGACGATCAGGGGCGGCTCGTCGTCATCGGCCCCACCGCCGAAGGCAGTTCGCACCCGCTCGAGGATGCCCCGCGCAGCCGGTTCCGGCGGCGCCACCGGGATGGGCTCCTGGCGGGGTCGTGCCTTCGCTGCCTGACGTGCCTCGGCCTCCGCCAGCTCGGCGCGCTCGTCGCGCCGTCGCAGCCAGGCGGCGATCAGGTCGCCGACGGTCATGTTGAAGTAGAGCAGCAGCCCGACCACGAACAGCAGGGCCAGCACGATCCAGGCACCGGCATCGCCGATCGCGCGGGTCAGCACCCAGCTGACCCCGTAGCCAATGATCCCCCCGCCGTCACCCAGCTTTACCGCCCGCAGCGTCCCGCCAACCGCCAGGTGGAAGGCACCGAGCAGCGAGACCGCCACCACGGCCGCGCCGGTGGCCGCCATCCAGCGTTCGGCCGGCATGGACTTCATCCACAGCATCAGCGCGAAGCCGGCGAGCAGCGGCGGCGCGAAGGCAATCCCCCACCCCAGCAGGTAGGCCAGCGCGTCCCGCCACGGTTTCACCACCCAGCCGGCATCCGGCGCAAACAGGGCGATGACGCTGACCACCGCCAGCAGCACCAGCACCAGGGCCAGCAGCTCCCGGACGAAGCGCCCGCTGACGTTCAGCTGGTTCGTCCGGCGCCGCCGGCGGCTGCCGGTCCGTCGCCGGGT
>DATBJR010000133.1:0-16432 GCA_036556325.1 Candidatus Limnocylindria bacterium
GACCACGAGTCGGCACGGTCGACGCCGTCGACGAGGTGCCGCAGCGACGGCGAGGCGGCCGCCCACAGCCCGAAGGCGCCGTCGACATGCAACCAGGCGTTCGGGTGCGTTTCGAGTGCGGCGGCGACCTCACCGATGGGATCGAAGGCACCGGTGTTCACGTTGCCCGCCTGGATGGCGACCAGCAGCGGTCCGGGATGGCCGTCGATCGCGGCCCGCGCCTCATCGGCCAGCATCCGGCCCTGGTCGTCGACGGCGCCTTCGGCCTGTGGGCCAATGTCTCACCCGAGCTGCGACATCTGGTGCGCGGCGTGGACCGCGCCGACTCCTGGTCGACCGATGCCCACAAGTGGCTGAATGCCGGCTACGACTGCGGCTTCGTCGCCGTCCGCGATCCCGAGGCACATCGGGCCGCGATGGCCGCCACCGCGGCCTACCTGCTCCGCAGCGACCAGCGCGAGTCGTGGGAGTACGTCCTCGACAGCTCGCGCCGGGCGCGCGGCTTTGCCCTCTACGCCGCCATCCGCTCGCTCGGCCGCGAGGGCATCCGCGCCCTGGTCGAGCGCTGCTGTGCCCTCGCCCGACGCATGGCCGATGGCCTGGCCGCGGGCGGCGCCGAGATCCTGAACGACGTCGTCCTCAACCAGGTCCTCGTCCGTTTCGGCGACGACGACCGCACGAACCGGGTCATTGCGCGCGTCCAGGAGGACGGCACTGCCTGGATGGGCGGCACGAGCTGGCATGGCAGGGCAGCCATGCGGATCAGTGTCAGCAACTGGTCGACGACCGAGGCCGATGCGGATGCCTCGGTCCAGGCCGTGCTTCGGGCCTTCGCCGAGAGCTGATGGCTGGCTGATCGACCGAGCTCAGGTCTGTGGCGCTGGGCGGAAGCGGAAGTACGCCCAGAACAGCACCGAGAAGGCCCCGAAGGCGGCGAACGCCCCGAAGGCTGCGGCCAGCGCAGCCGGGGACAGCTCCGACAGGTAGCCAGTGTGCGGCCCGATCAGGAAGTGGATGAAGGCAAACGCCGAGACGCCAAAGAGCAGGGCCCAGCGCCATCGGCTCCAGGCGTACACCGTGGCCCCCGCCAGGAAGCGCATTGGCAGCAGGCCGAACGCGACGGCCTCGAGCCCGCCAACCACCACGACCGCCAGCGCCGTCTCCAGCAGCCGGCCGGTGAATGGGGCAAGTGAGCCATCCCCCGCACGTACCCAGTCGAGGCCGATCCAGGCCGCCAGCACGATGAGCAGCGTCCAGGCTGCGCCGGCCGCGTTCTGTCGTCCTTCGTCTCGGGCGCTCACCTCTTCGCTGAAGACGACGCCGATGACGATGCCGTACAGGTAGCCCGGCTCGAGCGCAGCGAGCCGCGAGATCGCGACGCAGACGACAGCCGCGGGCAGCGTCCAGGGGAGCGCCCGCACCCCAGCGGGCGCACGGGTGCGTCGCCGGTAGAGCAGCAGTCCTGGCAGCTCGAAGGCGGTCAGCACCACCCCCAGCCCCACCACCATGCCGACGTACGTCGCAATCGCGCCGGCGTCGAGGTTCACCTGCGGATCAAGCAGCAGGTATACCGCCGCACCGAGGCCCAGAAACAGCCCGATGCCCAGGGGCGAGCTCCACAGGCTTGAGCTGGAGCGCGGCACTCGGTTCGCGCCGCGGCGAAGACGCAGCCAGCTGGCGATCTCGTCGTAGTTGCTCTCGAAGGTGTCGTTGAACAGCTCGGAGGTAAAGGCCATGAACATCAGCAGCAGGATGGCCAGCATGGCACTGCCGCCGAGCGCCACGGGATCAAGGCTGACATCGGCGAGCGGTGTCACGGCGGCGACCAGCACCCCGCGTGGCGACGGGCCGCCGGTCGACGCGCCGACCGGAGCAGCCGCCGGTGTGGGCGAGGAGTTGCCGGCCAGCACGCTCTGCTCGGGCGTCGCAGCCAACGTCCCCAGGGCGCTCGGCGTGGCTGAAGGGGTCGCGGCCGATGACGAAGCCGGACTGGGGGTCGCCGGCGCTGCGACCGTCGGCTGCGGCGTGGGCCTCGGCGTCGGGCGCCGCGTCGCGTTCGGCGCTGGCGTGGCGGTGGCCGGCGGCGCGAGCACCGCCGACTGGATCCAGTACGTGTATTGCGTGAGTGACCCGTTCGTGCTGGTGCGGAGGCCACCCGCAAGGGTGCACTCGTCGGTGACGGTGAATGGACCGTCCGTGCCGGCGGCGGAACGGCCGGTGACCACCGCCACAAAGCTCGCCAGCTGGTCCCCAGCGGCCCTGGTGGGCGCGCACGCGACGCCCTGCAGCGCATTGAACCACTCCCGGAACGAGGGGGCCAGCGACGGCTGGAGGACCGTCAATTCGGTGCCGACGCCGAGCAGCGGCCCGGATCCCGGCCGGATCGCGGCCAGCTCGAACCAGGTGCCATCGAAGTCGGCCGCGGTGCAGTCGACCCCACTGGTCGCGGGGGCGCAGCTCATGTTCCAGGTCGAGCTGCTGGCCAGCGCCACCACGTCCTCCGCCCGCGGCCCGTGCGTGGCCAGCACATCGACGGGCGCGGCCACCACGGCGACGGACAGGAAGGCCGCGCCAATCAGGGACGCGCGGAGAGTGCCCGGATTCCGCACGGTCTGCCCAGTATCGAGCCGCAGTGCAAGAGGTGGTTGCAGGCTGTGGTCTAATCCTCCATCGGAGGTTCTGCATGACCGTCACCGCCGACCGTCTGACGACCGACCAGATCCTGCGCCTGAACCGGGAATACACCTTCTTCAGCTGGTCCGCGCAGGCCAAGATCAACCCGATCGTCATCGACCACGCCGAGGGGATCTACTTCTGGGATCCTGACGGCAAGCGCTACATCGACTTCAACTCACAGCTGATGAGCGTCAACATCGGCCACGGCGACAGGCGCGTGGCCGACGCCATCGCCGAACAGGCGCACAAGCTGGCCTTTGCCGCGCCGCAGTTCGCCACCGAGGCCCGCGGTCGGCTGGGGGAGCTCCTGGCGGAGCTGACGCCGGGCGACCTCAAGACGTTCTTCTTCACCCTGGGTGGCGCCGAGGCCAACGAGAACGCGCTGCGCATGGCGCGCATGGTCACCGGCCGCCAGAAGGTGATCGCCCGCTACCGCTCGTACCACGGCGCGACGGCCGGGGCGATCTCCGCCACCGGCGACCCGCGGCGCTGGGCCAACGAGCCGGGAGTGCCGGGCTTCGTCCGCGTCCTGGACCCGTACCGCTATGGCAATCCCGAGCCGGACCCGGTTGACGAGCACCTCGCCTACCTGGACGAGGTCATCCAGTACGAGGGCCCGCAGACCATCGCCGCCTTCATCCTGGAGACGGTGACGGGCACCAACGGGATCCTCATCCCGCCTGACGGCTACCTGCAGGGCGTCCGCGAGCTGTGCGACCGCTATGGAATCCTCCTCATCGCCGACGAGGTGATGGCCGGCTTCGGCCGGACCGGACGCTGGTTCGCGGTCGACCACTGGGGCGTGGTGCCGGACCTGCTGACCATGGCCAAGGGCCTGACCAGCAGCTACCTCCCGCTGGGCGCGGTGGCCATGAAGCCGGAGATCGCCCAGCACTTCGCGGACAAGGTGTACTACGGAGGCCTCACCTACTCCGCCCACCCGGTCAGCTGCGCCGCCGCCATCGCGGCGGTGGGCGTGCTGCGCGACGACGACCTGGTGGGCAACGCGGCCCGGCTCGGGCCCGTGATGGCTGACCACCTCGCTCGGCTCAAGGCCAATCACCGGAGCGTTGGCTCCGTCCGGAGTATCGGCCTGTTCGGCATCGTGGAGCTCATTCGCGACACCGCGACTCGTGAGCCCATGGCGCCCTTCAACGGCTCGTCGCCCGAGATGGCGGCCCTCGACGCCCGCCTCAAGGCGGACGGCCTCTACACCATGCAGCACTGGGACGGCTTCTTCACCAATCCCCCGCTGTGCATCACCGAGGAGCAGCTCGCCGAGGCGTTCGGGATCATCGACGCCGCGCTGGAGGTGACCGACGCAGCGGTGCGTTGAAAGGAGGAGACAACCGAAGGAGGAGGACTGGAGAACGCTCGCCGGCGCCCAACCCGAGCCGGCGGGAGGTGAGAGGTATCGGGCCAGACACCGGAGGTTGACCGATGACTGTTGCGGCACGCGAGGAACGCGTCTTTCCCGACGGGCGACATGAGCTGACCGAAGAGGCAGACCTCGCCCTGGCGGACAGCCCGCTGCACAACGAAGATCTCGCGCCGGTGCCCGTCGCACGTAGGACGTGGACGACCTACAACTATCTCGCCCTGTGGGTCGGCATGGCGCACAACATCCCCACCTGGCTCCTTGCCTCGGGCCTCATCGCCCTGGGCATGGATTGGGTGCAGGCGATCATGACGATCGCCGTGGCGAACGTCATCGTGCTGGTCCCGATGCTGCTGAACAGCCACGCCGGCACGAAGTACGGGATTCCCTACCCGGTCTTCGCGCGGGCGTCATTCGGCGTCTTCGGCGCCAATCTGCCGGCGCTGCTCCGCGCGGGCGTCGCGTGCGGCTGGTTCGGCATCCAGACGTGGATCGGCGGTGGCGCCGTCCACCTGCTGATGGGCAAGCTGCTGGGCGATGGCTGGACCAACGCACCCCACATCTCGCTTGGATTTGGCGCGGCAGCGTCCCAGCCATGGACCCTATGGCTGAGCTTCCTGATCTTCTGGGCCATCAACATCTTCATCGTGGTGCGCGGGATGGAGAGCATCCGGCGCTTCGAGAACTGGGCGGCGCCGTTCATCCTGGTCGTCGCCGTTTTCCTGCTGATCTGGATGATCATCCAGGCCAAGGGCCTCGGCCCGATTCTGAACGAAGCCGGCACCGTCGGTTGGGGCAGCGACTTCTGGTTCAAGCTCTTCCCGCCGGCGCTGATGGGGATGATCGCCTTCTGGTCGACACTCTCCCTGAACATGCCCGACTTCACGCGGTTCGGCAGCAGCCAACGGGCGCAAGCCTGGGGCCAGATCCTGGGGCTGCCAACGACGATGACGCTGTTTCCGCTTATTGCCGTGCTCGTGACATCCGCCACCGTGATCGTGTACGGGGAGGCAATCTGGGATCCGGTGGCGCTCACTGCCAAGTTCGACAACCCGTTTGTCGTGGCCTTTGCGCTGTTCGCGCTGGGCGTCGCCACGCTGTCAGTCAACGTGGCCGCCAACGTGGTCAGCCCCTCGTATGACTTCTCGAACCTCGTGCCGAAGCTGATCAGCTTCCGCACCGGGGGCATCATCACCGGGATCGTTGGCATCCTGATCATGCCGTGGAACCTCCTGGCCACCCCGGAGCTCTACATCTTCACGTGGCTCGGGTTCTACGGCGGCGCAACCGGCGCGATCGCCGGCGTGCTGATCGCCGACTACTGGTGGATGCGGAGAACGAACCTGCGGCTGGCCCACCTGTACCGCACCGACGAGGGTGAGTACAAGTACGCCGGCGGCTGGAACTGGCGCGCCGTCGCAGCACTGGTGATCGGCGTGCTGATCGCGGTCGGCGGAGCCTACTCGGCACCCGGCACCGGGCCGTTCCCGGCTGATGGATTCATCGGCTTCCTCAAGCCGATCTACGACTACAGCTGGGTGGCTGGCCTGCTGGCAGCGTTCCTGGCCTACCTGGGCCTGAACATGATTTCGCCGGTCGGCCGGACCGTGGCGTCGGACGTCTCGACTCCCGCCGGCGAGATGGCCTAGCTTCCTTCACCCGAGGCCGGGGTCCCGATGGGATCCCGGCCTTTTGCATGCCCTCGCGCCTGCTCACGATCGTCGTCGCGGTCCAGCCCGAGGCGCGAGACCAGGAAATCGACCGTCGTGCCCTGGAGGAGGAGGGTCAGGAGCACGCAGGCGAAGATGATCCCCTGGAGCATGCCGCGGTGCGGCACGTCGGCCGGCAGGGCCAGGGCCAGGGCGGTGGCGACCGCTCCGCGCAGCCCCGACCACGCGATGAGGTGCAGCCAGCGGCTCGCGAACGGCTGGCGGTTCGCCCGTCGGCTGAGGATTCGGTCCCCGATGCCCAGCAGGCCGTAGACGATCAGCGCGCGCCCGACGAGCAGTGCCGCAAAGACGGCAAGCGCCGGCAGCAGCGCGGCGACCACCTGGTCGATCCCGATGGCCAGCCCCACCAGCAGGAAGACGAATGTCGTCAGCAGGTAAGCGGCAAATTCCCAGACCGTGTCCATGGCCACCGACCCGGCGCGGCTGGCGCCCATCTCCTTGCCGTAGCTGCCGAACACCAGCCCGGCAACCACGGAGGCGATCAGCCCGGACTCACCCAACCGATCGGCGAGCAGATAGCTGCCGTAGGCAACCACCACCGAGATCATCAGCTCGATGAGGTGGTCGTCGGCACGGGTCAGAGCCCGTGAGCCGATGAACCCCACCACCACCCCGATCGCGGCCGAGACGAAGGTCACGACGCCGAGGCCAATGATCACCTGCCAGCCTTCGACAGGCGCCCGCAGCGCCCCGACGGCGAGCGCGAAGAGGACCACGCCGGTCCCGTCATTGAAGAGGCTCTCCGCCTCGATCAGCGTGGTGAGCTGCCGCGGCACGTGGAGCTTGCTCACGACTGCCAGCACTGCGGCCGGGTCGGTGGCAGCCAGCACGGCGCCCACCACGAAGCAGGCCACCAGGCCGATTTGCGTCACGGCATTCAGGACCACCGCCACGATGGCCGCGCTGAGGAGCACGCCCGGAACTGCCAGGAAGGCAACCGCCCCGGCAGATCGCCACAGGAGGCGCAGGTCGGTGCGATAGGCCGCCTCGAAGACGAGGCCCGGCAGGAAGACGGAAAGGAGGATGGCAGGATCGACCTGCAGGTCGACGGGCAGGTCCAGCACTGAGACCACCAGCCCCAGCACCACCAGGGCGACGCTGTACGGCAGGAAGCGCGTTCGGCGCGTGGCAAGCGCCACCACGGTCGAGACCGCGATGAGGATGATGAAGACCTCGGTCGGGCGGATGGGTGCGCCTGGCGTCATTGGCCGCTGAGGATAGCGGCCAGGGGGCCGGTATCATCCGAAGATGGGAGCCCACCCGCCGTGATGCGATGACCGGCAGCCTCGCCGTCACGCTGCTCGCCGCCCTGGGATCGGCGCTCGTCCTTGGAGCGCTCGCCCACCGGCTGGGCCTGGCCCCGATGATCGGCTACATCGCGGCGGGGTTGGTGGTGGGGCCGTTCACGCCGGGCGTGGTGGCCGATCCCGACGAGGTGCTGGCGCTGGCCGACATCGGCGTGGCGCTGCTGATGTTCAGCATCGGGATCCGCTTCCGCCTGAGCGAGCTGCGCGAGGTCGGCCGGCTGGTGCTCATCGGCGCACCGCTGCAGGTGGGCATCACCATGGCGCTGGGCGTCGGCGCCATGCTCGCGCTGGGTGCCGACCCCATCGAAGCGCTGTTCATGGGCGCCATTGCCAGCATCTGCTCCAGCGTGGTGCTCGTGAAGGTGGCGGGCGAGGAGGCGCTGAGCACCACCGCCGACGGCAGGATCGCCCTGTCGTGGTCCATCGTGCAGGACCTGCTGACCGTGGTGCTGGTCGTCCTGCTGTCGGCGATTGCCGGCCCCTCCGAGGCCCTGTTCCGCGACGCGGCGCTCGCCACGCTGCTCGCGCTGGCGTTCGTGGCGACGGTGCTGGTCATCGGATCGCGGGTCCTCCCCGCCGCGCTGGGTCGGGTGGCGATGCTCGGCTCGCGCGAGCTGTTCGTGGTGGCCGTGGCAGTGGTGGCCATTGGCACCGCGGCGCTGGCCCACGAGGTCGGGGTGTCCGTCGCGCTGGGGGCCTTCATTGCCGGACTGGCGCTGGCGGAGTCGGACCTGGCGGCCAGCGTCCTCGGCGAGGTGATCCCGCTGCGGGAGCTGTTCGCCACCGTCTTCTTCGTGTCAGTCGGCATTCTGCTCTCCCCCGCCGCGGTCCTCGCCAACTGGCCGGTGGCGCTGTCACTGCTCCTGATCATCGTGCTCGGCAAGGCGCTGCCAATCGCCGCGATTTTGCGGCTGGCGCAGCAGCCGTTCGGGACCTCGCTGCGGGCGGCGGGGCTGCTGGCCCAGTCCGGCGAGTTCAGCTTCGTCCTCGCCACGGTGGGCCTGCAGCTCGGCGCGCTGGATCGCGATCGGTTCAGCCTGGCCATGGGCGCGGTGGTGCTGTCGATCGTGGCGGCCGGGCCGGTCGCGCGGCTGGCGGCGTGGACGGGCACGCGGCTGGACCGCCGCTATCCGGCGGGAGGTGAAACCACGGCGCCGGGGGAGATCGCGGCCGACCTGCGCCGACACGTCGTCCTGGTCGGCTACGGCGCGGTCGGTCGAACGGTGAGCCGCATGCTGGAGGCGCGGTCGATCCCCTGGGTGGCGGTCGACGCCGACTACCCGATGGTGCGCCGGGCGCGCGCCGCCGGCACGCCGCTGGTCTACGGCGATGCCTCCACGCCGGCGGTGCTGGACGCGACCGGGATCGAAGCCGCCAGCACCATGGTCATCGCGCTCAACAACCCGCTCGCCACCCAGCAGGCGGCGGCGTATGCGATCAGCCGCAACGAGCGGCTCCACGTGCTGGCGCGCGCCCACTCGGCCGCCGACGAGGCAACCCTGCGACGCATCGGGGTCGCGCAGGTGATCACCGCCGAGCGCCAGCTGGGCCACGAGCTGGTGCGCCACACGCTGATCCGCTACGGCATCAGCGACCGCGAAGTCGACGCCATCCTTCGCCGCCGAGGCTAGCGATACGCCTGGCCGATGCTATCGACCAGCCCGTCGAGGCTGTCGACAACCAGTGCGGGGCTGGCGCTCTCGGGTAGCTGCTGGATGCTGCCCCACGGGCCGCGCCGCAGCCAGACGGCCCGCATCCCCGCCGCCATGGCGGGCAGCACGTCGTTGTCGACGCGATCCCCCACGTAGGCGACGCGCTCCGGTGGCGGCTCCCCCATCAGCTCCAGGGCCCGGCGAAAGAAGGCGGGATCCGGTTTGGCCACGCCCATCTCGTCGGACATGGCCATCACCTCTGGCGTGATGCCCAGCGCCCGCAGCTCGGCGCTGCGCGCCGCGGGCTGGTTGGCCAGCACCGCCAGGCGGTAGCCGGCGTCCCCGAGCGCCATGATGGCCCGCCGCGCATCGGGGTAGAGGTCCTCGTCGCCGAAGCCGCCGTAGCGGGCCTCGACCTCTGGAATCCGGCTCCGCCATTCGGCTTCCGTGAAGCCGAAGTCGCCGAACACGTCCCGATGCTCCCCGCCCCGGGCGATGACGGCGCCAAGCACCGCCATGAAGGTCAGGCGCGGGATGGCGAGCACATCGGCCCACAGGCTCCAGATGCGTGTCTCGTCGATCAGCGTCTCGCCGACATCCAGGCACACCCATCGTTTCCGCGCCGCCAGCGGCCCCGTCTGCGCCATTCAGGCGACTGCCATCCCGGCCCGCACTCGCTCGATCACCGCCGCCACCTGCTCCGGCGGCAGCTCCGGATGATCCAGGCTGGTCATCTCGGTGGCGCCGCTCGGCAGCTTGCGGTGCTCGACGCGGCCACTGATCAGCTCCGTGTTCAGGACGCCGTCCGGCGCGTTGGGGGCGAGATGGACGTGGATGTGCGCGATCCCTCCGCCAAAGACGTAGGCGTACACCAGCGCTCCGCCCGTCGCCTCGCGCAGCACCCGGCTGGCCCGCGCGATGGCGGGACCGAAGGTCGCTGCCTCTGGGCCATCCAGGTCGGCCAGGTACGGGATGTGGCGGATGGGCTCCAGGTACGCAAAGCCCAGCGTGTTGCCGGTGCGGGACATGCTCAGGCGCCAGTGGCCGTCCCGCCAGACCTCCTCGCGGTCGAGCTCGGCGTCACCCTCCGGGCCGCGGCAGATCAGGCAATCGGTGGTTTCTCGGCTCATGCGCCGATGCTAGCGGGAGCCAATGGCACCCCGGCCGGCTAGGCCTGCTTGACCCCGGCGACCAGGGCCTCCACGGACGGCTTGGCGTCGCCGAACAGCATCTTCGTCTTCTCGTTGCTGAACAGCGGGTTCGGGATGCCGGCGAAGCCGGTGCCCCGGCCGCGCTTCAGCACGATGACGTTCTGCGCCTGGTCGACGTTGAGGATCGGCATGCCGGAGATCGGCGACCCCTCCTCGCGGGCGAGCGGGTTCACGACGTCATTGGCGCCGATGACCAGGGCAACGTCGGTATCGGCGAAGTCGTCGTTGATCTCGTCCATCTCCTTGAGGCGGTCGTACGGCACGTTGGCCTCGGCCAGGAGGACGTTCATGTGGCCCGGCATGCGGCCGGCGACCGGATGAATGGCGAACTCCACGTCGACGCCCTTGGCCAGCAACAGGTCCATCAGCTCGCGGACCGGGCCCTGGGCCTGCGCGACGGCCATGCCGTAGCCCGGCACGATCACGACCTTCGAGCCGTAGGCCATCAGCACGGCGGCGTCCTCGGCGGAGATCTCGCGCAGGTTCTCCTCCCCCTCGGCGCCAGCGGCCGTTGCTTCCCCGCCCGTGCCGAAGCCGGCGAACAGGACGTTGAAGAGGGACCGGTTCATGGCCCGGCACATGAGCTGGGTGAGGATGGCGCCCGATGCTCCGACCAGGGTGCCGGCGATCAGCAGCGCGTAGTTGCCCAGCACGAAGCCGGTGGCCGCCACCGCGATGCCGGTGTAGCTGTTGAGCAGCGAGACGACGACCGGCATGTCGGCGCCGCCGATGGGCATGACCAGCTGGATGCCGAGCACCAGGGCCAAGGCGCAGTAGAGGAGGAAGAGCGGGACGGAGTTCTCGATGGCGGCCAGGTAGACGCCCAGGCCCAGCAGCGCCACCAGCAGCACGGCGGTCACGATCTGTGAGCCGGGGTACTTCACCGGCCGGGCGGCCACGATGCCCTGCAGCTTGCCGAAGGCGATGATGGAGCCGGTGAGGCTGACGGAGCCGATGACCGCCCCCAGCAGGGTGGCGATCATGAACGGCAGCGAGAGCAGCTCCCCAGGGTGGTCGCCGCTGTCGCGCAGGAACTCGGCCAGGGCCACCACCGCGGCCGCGCCGCCGCCGGCCCCGTTGAAGATGGCCACCATCTGCGGCATGGCGGTCATCGGCACCCGCCGGGCGCCGAGCACGCCGATCACCGCGCCAACCAGCCCGCCGACCAGCAGGATCCACCAGTTGTCGAGCATGCCGGGCACGGTGGCGAAGGTCCACAGGATGACCAGCGCCATGCCGGCCGCACCCAGCTGGTTGCCACGCCGCGCCGTCGCGGGCGAGGCCAGGAACTTCAAGGCGAGGATGAAGGTGACGGCCCCGACCAGCCAGGCCAGGTAGGTCAGGACCTGCTGCAGCTCCATCTACGCCTTCCCGCCGGGGCGCTTGCGAAACATCTCGAGCATGCGGTCGGTCACCACGAAGCCGCCGACCACGTTGATCGTGCCGAGCGTGACCCCGATCAGGGCGAGCACGATGCGCAGCGGGCCCTCGGCCGTGGCGGCAACCAGCATGGCGCCAACCACGATCACGCCATGGACGGCGTTCGCGCCGCTCATCAGCGGGGTGTGGAGCATGGTCGGCACCTTGGAGACGACCTCGTAGCCCACGAAGGCGGCGAGCACCAGGATGAACAGGGCGGCGATCAGCGCGAACGGATCAAGCGTGCTGGCATCCATCAGGCGCTCCCCTCCGGGGCCGATGCGGCCGCATCGGCCTTCGGCTTTGCTGGCTGCGCCGGCTCGATGCCGAGCGCCTTGGCGGTCGCCTCGTTCACGACCTTGCCGTCGTGCGTGATGGTGGCGCCGGCCGTGATCTCATCGGTGAAGTCGAGATCGAGCTTGCCATCCTTGACCAGGTGCTTGACCAGCGTCTGGATGTTCTTGGCGTACATCTGGGTCGCACTGCCGGGCATGGTGGCCGGCAGGTTGGTGAAGCCGATAATCCGCACGCCGTTGTCGGTGACGATCTCCTTGCCGGCCTCGGTCAGCTCCGTGTTGCCGCCCATCTCGGCGGCCATGTCCACGATCACGCTGCCGGGGCGCATGGTCCTGATCATCTCCTTGGTGATGAGCTTCGGCGCGGGACGGCCGGGGATCAGGGCGGTGGTGATGACGGCGTCCGCCTCGCCGACGCGGCTGGCGATCAGCTCTGCCTGGCGGCGCTTGTAGTCGTCGCTCATCTCCCGGGCGTAGCCCCCGGCGGTTTCGGCCTGCGCCTTCTCCTCGTCGGTCATCTCGACCTCCAGGAAGGTGCCGCCCAGCGACTGGACCTGCTCCTTGACGACCGGCCGCACGTCGGTGGCCTCGACCACCGCACCCAGGCGGCGGGCCGTGCCGATGGCCATCAGCCCCGCCACCCCGGCACCGAACACGAGCACGCGCGCCGGTCGGACGGTGCCCGCCGCGGTGGTCAGCAGCGGCATGAACTTCGGCAGCCGCTCGGCCGCCAGCAGGACGGCCTTGTAGCCCCCGACCGTCGCCTGGCTGGAGAGCGTGTCCATCGACTGCGCCCGCGTGATGCGCGGGATGGCATCCATGCTGATGGCGGTGATCTGCGCCTTCGCCAGCTTCTCCGCCAGCTGCGGATTCGCCAGCGTCCCCAGCGTGCCGATGACCACCGTGCCGGGCTTCAGGAAGCTGATCTCCTCGTCCGTCGGACGGCCCACCCGCAGGACGACGTCCGCCTGCCCGTACAGGGCCGGCGCATCGGGCACGACGGTCACGCCGGCCTCACGGTATGCCTCGTCCGGGATGAACGATGCCTCGCCCGCGCCCGCCTGGACGAGCACCTCGACGCCATCGCCGCCGAGCTGCTGGGCAGCCTGCGGCGTGAGCGCCACGCGGGTCTCGCCGGGCGCGCTTTCGCGTGGGACCGCGATCTTCATGCGGAGCTTCCTGTTCGTGGGCGGAGACGGTGCCGGGCTCGCCGCCAGCCGCTGCGCGGGCAGGCGGCAACGATGGATGCGCTTCGGGATTCGGAGTGTAGCCGATTTGCCGGATCTGACGCTGGGGTTGGTGAGCGGAGACGGGCCGAACGGCCCTTCGGCCGACCCGGCCGGCTCCGCTACGCTAGGTGGTGCCGTGAGCCTCGTCATCGACCACGTCAGCAAGCAGTTCGGACCCATTGCCGCGCTGGACGGCGTCACCTTCCGCGTCGAGCCCGGGCGCATCTTCGGCCTGCTCGGGGCGAACGGCGCCGGCAAGACGACCTGCATGCGGATCGTGCTCGACATCCTGCGGCCGGACAGCGGCAGCGTGACCTGGCAGGGCACCGCCAACACCCACCTTCCTCGCCGCACCTGGGGCTACCTCCCCGAAGAGCGTGGCCTCTACCTGCGGATGCGGGTCATGGACGTGCTGCGCTACTTCGCCTCGCTGTACGGCGTGAGCCGGGCCGATGCGACGCGCGAGGTGGAGGACTGGCTGGATCGCTTCCGGATCCCCGAGTACCGCGATCGCAAGGTCGAGGAGCTGTCGAAGGGCAACCAGCAGAAGATCCAGTTCATTGCGGCCATCCTCCACGATCCGGAGGTCCTGATCATGGACGAGCCGTTCAGCGGGCTGGATCCGGTCAACTCGCAGCTCCTCAAGGAGGCGTTCCTGGAGATGCGCGACCGTGGGAAGACGCTGATCTTCAGCACGCACCAGATGGAGACGGTCGAGGAGCTGTGCGAGGCGATCGCCATCATCGACCGCGGCCGCGTGGTGGTGAGCGGTTCCGTCCGCGACGTGCGCCGCGCCATGGGCCGGCAGGTCGTGCGCCTGGCAACCGATGGCGACGGCAACGGAACCGAGTGGCTGTCCGGGCTGGATGGCGTGACGGTCACCGCCGACCGCCAGGACTACGTCGAGCTGGCCGTCCCCGCCGGCACCGACCCGGAGCGCATCCTGCGCGCCGCGCTCGACCGCGGCGAGCGGGTGACTCGCTTCGAGATCGGTGAACCGTCACTGGAGGAGGTCTTCATCGAGCATGTCGGCCGACGGGCCGATGCCGAGGAGCGCCACCTGGCCGAGGGCCGCGCCCGCCGGGGAGCCGACGCGTGATGGACCTCTTCCCGAACGCCTGGCACGTCGCCCGCCGCGAGTACGCCACCCGGGTCCGGACGCGGACGTTCGTGATCGTCACCGCGGTGCTGGCGATCGTGGGCCTGGGGCTTGCGCTGGCACCGGTCCTCATCCGCGCCATCGAAGGTGACACGCAGACCCGCATCGGCCTGGATGCCGCGCCCGGCACCGTGCAGGCCGCGACCCTCGAATCGATCCTCTCGGCGAGCCAGCAGGCCGGCGACCGCTGGCAGGTCGTGCCGGTCAACGACCCCGCCGCCGGGCGCGACCGGGTGCGATCCGGAGAGCTTGACGGGCTGCTCAGCGTGACGCGCACCGACGCGGGGGACCTGTCGTTCCAGGCCTTCACCGATGCCGCGCCGACCGATCAACGCCTCCTCGCCGTCCGTTCGGCGGCGACCCAGCTGACCGTGGCCGATCGGCTCGAGCAGGCGGGCGTGGAGCCGGGCAGGGCCGGCGCCATCTTCGCGCCCACGCACTTCCAGACGCAGGCGGTGGATCCGAATGCGACCGGCTTCATGGAGGGCGGCAACGGGATCTTGGCCTACGCCCTGGTGATCCTCACCTTCATGGCGGTGATCACCTACGGCACCTGGGTCGCCAACAGCGTGGCGGAGGAGAAGAGCAGCCGGGTCATGGAGCTGCTGATCACGGCCGCCACGCCGCGCCAGCTGATGGCCGGCAAGGTCCTGGGGGCCGGCGCTGCCGGCCTCACCCAGTACGCCGTGGTCCTTGGGGCAGGCCTGGTGGGCCTGGCGCTGCAGTCGACCATCGCCGAGCGGTTGCTGGGCGAAGGCGGCACCGACCTGCTGGAGGGCGTCGACTTCAGCGTCCTGCTTCCGTTCACCGCCTTCTTCGTCCCGGGCTTCCTGCTCTACTGCATCCTCTACGCGGGCCTCGGATCCATGGCCAGCCGCCAGGAGGACGTGAACCAGGTGACCGGGCCGATGCTGTTCGTGGGCATGGGCGGCTATTTCGCCTCGTTCGTGGCGATGGCCACGCCCGCCGCGACCTGGGTCAAGGTGCTCTCCCTCATCCCGTTCTTCAGCCCGTACCTGCTGACCGCCCGCACCGTGCTGGCCCGCAATGTCCAGCCCTGGGAGTGGGCAGTCGCTGCCGTCCTCATGCTCCTCTTCCTGGCCGGCGCTCTCTGGCTGGCGGCGCGCATCTACTCGGCCGGTGTCCTGATGTACGGGCAGCGGTCGAACCTGCGCAGCATCTGGCGCGCCGTTCGCGTGAACCGGTGACTACCCTGGCGCGATCGGTCGGCGCTCGCCGCCTGGAGCTCGCGCTCGGCGACATCACCACGGAAGGGGTCGATGCCATCGGCAACGCGGCCAATGCGCGGTTGCGCGGCGGCGGCGGGGTAGATGGCGCCATCCACGCGGCTGCCGGCCCCGGCCTGCTGGATGAGCTGCGCCGCCGCTATCCCGACGGCACGCCGACCGGCACCACGGTCGAGACCTCCGGCCATCGCCTGCCGGCACGATGGGTGATTCATGCCGTGGGACCCGTCTGGCGGGGCGGCGGGCACGGCGAGGCCGAGCAGCTCACCGGTGCGTATCGGGCCAGCCTCAGCCTGGCCGACGGGCTTGGCGCGCGGAGCCTGGCACTGCCGGCGATCAGCATGGGGATCTACGGGTACCCGGCGGATGAAGCCGCCGCGATCGCGGTGCGCACGGTAGCCGACGGGCTGGCAGCGGCATCGGTCCTGGAGCTCGTGCGGTTCGTGCTGCGCCCGGCGACCTGGGACGCCTTTGGGGTCGCCCTCGGGGAGCTGGAGTAGATTCCGCGCGCATGAAAGGCGAGGCCGCGATCCGGACGGAGGCGCTGACGAAGCATTACGGGCGCATCCGCGCGCTCGAATCGCTCACGCTGGACGTCCAGCCCGGCGAGATCTTCGGCTTCCTGGGGCCCAACGGTGCCGGCAAGTCGACCATGATCCGTACCTTGCTCGGCTTCCTCCACCCGACCGCCGGGTCAGCCACGGTGCTGGGCATGGACATCGTGGAGCGATCGGTCGAGATCCGGCGCCGGGTCGGCTACCTGCCGGGCGGGATCGCCCTCTACGATTCGCTGTCCGGAGCCGATGCGCTCGATTACCTGAACGATCTCCAGGGGCGGCCGCCAACGCGGCGCGACGAGCTGTGCGAACGGCTGCAGATGCCCGCCGACGTCCTCCGCCGCCGAGTGCGCGACTACTCGCGCGGGATGCGGCAGAAGATCGGCATCGTCCAGGCCCTTCAGCACGATCCCGAGCTGGCCATCCTCGACGAGCCGAGCGAGGGGCTCGACCCGCTGATGCAGCGCGCCTTCTACGAGATCCTCGACAGCCTGAAGGCGCGCGGCCGGACGGTGTTCTTCTCGTCGCACGTGCTGTCGGAGGTCGAGCGGGTGTGCGACCGGGTCGCCAT
>DATBJR010000134.1:0-4080 GCA_036556325.1 Candidatus Limnocylindria bacterium
CCCGCACGGCCCTCATCCTCGCGAGCGCCGTGGTTGCCGTATATGCCGGCTGGGTGGTTCTCGCGCGGGCGCGCCAATTCCTCAAGACCGATGCCTTCCGCACCCGCAGCGGCCAACTCCTGTTCGTGCTCGGGCCCCTGGCCTGGATCCTGTTCGCCGCGAATGCGATCGCCTTCGCATCCGTCGCGGTATACGCCCTGGCGCTCTGCGTTCAGCTGTCGGTGGCGGTCCTGAGCTTCTACTCCGTGGTGGCTGCCGCCTCGAGCTGACGTCGCCGTCCACGATGGATTGGGCGGACGTTGCTGAGCCGGATACGGAAGGCAGAGCCGGACTACCGCTACCGCCCATGGATGTACGGAGTCCACGCCCAGTCGAAGGGCCTATCCCGACGTGGCCGGCGCCACGTTCGGGTTCACGTGGAAGACGTTGTCCGGGTCCCACGTCCGCTTGAGGACGGTCAGCCGCGCCAGCTTGGCGTCGCCATACAGCCGGCGCGTCTCCTCCGGCCCCGCGTCGCTGTTGCCGTTGGGGTACGCACCAAGCGTGTGATCGGGCTCGACGACTGCCATGGCGCGACGGCACCAGTCGACGTTCGCTGCATCAGCCGCCGCGTCGGTCCATGAGGCGTCCGCGCTCAGGTCGAAGGCGGCCGCGCGGCCGGCATACGCGGTCGCATCCTCGGGCACGCGGCTGATGGCCCCGCCCAGGGCCGTGATCGAGAATGCCCCATCTCCCGGCTTCTCCAGGAGCCCCACCAGCTCGTCAAGGGCCGCGGGCCGGATGCCGTCCGCGTTGTGGCTCTTGATGTACGACCGCGTCCCCCAGGCGAACGCAAGGTCATGCGCCGTCTGCACCTCGAGATATGGCGCGCTGTCGATGGTGGCGGTCAGCGGCGACAGGCCATCGCGGAGGCCCGCCGTATCGCGCTCGACGTCCTGGGCCGCGCCGCTGTGGTTCCAGGCGAAGTACACGATCGGCTTGCCGATCATGGCATCGGCAAAGCCGGCGTCCGGCCCCGCCCGATCAAGCCCGAAGATGCACGACACAGATTCCGGTGCGGTCAACGCGTACTCGTGGAACCGACCCCACAGCTCGTGGACATCGGCTGCGGGGAACGTCAGCACACCGCGATGCAGGTCCGGCCCGAACGGCAGGAGCCGGAACTCGAAGGCGGTCGCGATCCCGAAGTTCCAGCCGGCGCCACGCAGGCCCCAGAACAGCTCCGGCTCATCGTGCTCGGTCGCGCGGACGAGCCGACCGTCGGCGGTGACGAGCTCGACGGCAGCCAGGTTGTCGATCGTCAGGCCGAAGTGCCGCTGCAGGCGGCCCACGCCGCCGCCGAGTGTCAGCCCGGCAACGCCGGTGTGGCCGACCACGCCGACCGGGCAGACCAGGCCGTGGGCCTGGGCGGCAACGTCCAGCTCACCGAGGAGCGCCCCACCATTCGCGCCTGCCGTGCGGACGCGCGGATCGACCTGTACGCCGCGCATCGCCGACATGTCGACCAGCAGCCCGCCGGGCGCTCCGCCGAAGCCAGCTGCGCTGTGGCCGCCGGAGCGGACGGTGATCTCGAGCCCGCGATCGCGGGCAAACAGGACGGCCACCACGACCTCGGCCGCCGATGCGGGGCGAGCGATGACCGCCGGCCGCCGATCGTGCATGGCGTTCCAGAGGCGGCGCCCATCGTCATAGCCCGCGTCATCCGGACTGAGGACCTGCGCGCAGCCTCGCCGCAGCTCGTCGAGATCGCGCGGCGCAAATCGAGCGGTTGCCCGGGTGCTCGGCATGGCAGCAGAACGAGAGGGAATTTGGACTGGTCGGGGCGAGAGGATTTGAACCTCCGACTTCATCGTCCCGAACGATGCGCGCTACCAGGCTGCGCCACGCCCCGACCGAGGGAGGCCCGAGTCTACCAGCCGATCCGCCGGCGGGCCACCCGGCGCCGCCGGGCGGCAGGACGCACCGGCTCACCTACACTGCCGCCGATGCCGCGGCTGGACTCGAACGAACGCCTGATCATCGGCCTCACGCTGGGCATCAAGCTCGGCGTGCTGGTCCTGGGCGTCCTGGCCTGGCAGCTGGTGCACGGTACCCCTGTCGACTTTCCGGGCCTCGGCCTCTGGGACCGATGGGATGCGCCGCACTACACCGATCTCATGGTCTACGGCTACCGCGCCGATGACCCCGGCAACCTGACCAACCCGTACGGCTACCAGCAGGTGTACCCCGGGGACCTGGGGCTGTACATCGTCTTCTACCCCCTCTTCCCGTGGCTGGGTGGTGCCCTGAATGCCGTGATGCACGCGCCGGTCCTCAGCGCGTTCATCGTCGCGGGTGTCGCCTCCGTGGTGCTCGGCCCGCTCTTCTACCGGCTGGTGAAGCACGACGAGTCGCCCGCTGTGGCGCTGCGCGCGACGTGGTTCCTGCTGATCTTCCCGACCGCCTATTTCCTGCACATCGGCTACACCGAGGCGCTCTTCCTGGGCCTCGTGGTCGGCTCGTTCCTGGCCGCCCGGACGGACCGCTGGTGGCTGGCCGGGCTGGTGGGCGGGCTGGCGGCGCTGACGCGCATCAACGGGCTGGTGCTGCTGCTGGCGCTCCCCGTGGAGGCGCTCACGCAGTGGTACATGACGCCGCCGGAGGCACGCCGCTTCCGTCCGGAATGGCTGGCCGTAGGGCTGGTGGCGGTTGGCTTCGGGGTCTACCTGGCGCTGAACTGGGCGCTGTACGGCACGCCGTTCCAGTTCCTGATCGTGCAGCACGACCACTGGTTCAAGTCGCTGGCCTCGCCGCTGGACGCCATCAACGGCGCCATCGGCTGGTTCAGCTCACCGAACCCGGATGACCGCCTGATGTACGGCTTCATGGAGCTCCTGTTCGTGGGAATCGGCGCGGTGGGAACGGTGGTGGCGGCGTTCCGCTTCCGGCCATCGTGGTTCGCCTGGATGCTCGGCAACCTGGTCCTCTTCGTGTCGACCTCGTTCCTGCTGTCGACGCCGCGCTACGCGCTGACCCTGTTCCCACTGTTTGTGACGCTGGCGCTGCCGACGCGCCGGGTGTGGGCCCTGGCCGGCGTGTCGGCCATCTCGCTCGCCGGCTTCATCTACTTCGCGTCACGCTTCGCCACGGGCGCCTGGGCCTTCTGAGCTCCGGCGCTGCCATGCCCGATGGGGTGGCGCTGCCGAACTGTGGCGGGCATGGAAATGTCCCGAAGGAACCGCGGCGACCGTTGATGTGATCTCCAGTCGGCCAGCTGCCCCTTCGGGACGAGAGAAGCATGGCAGGGGTGGTGCGTCCTGGCAAGTGGCTTGTCCACGTCTTCGGTGGAGAATCCAGGACTTATCCACACCGTATCCACCGTGTGGAGTTCTCAGCCGGCGCGGCGCGCCCGCTGCCGAAGGAAGCCCCGCGCGCGTTCCCGCCGCTCGGCCGAGGGCGCGGGCAGGTCGGCGCGCCGCTCCCCGATGGCCATGGCCTGGAGCGCGGGCAAGCCGTCGACCGCGTCCCGCGTCGCCAGCGCCACGCTGCCGGCAAGATGGCCGTCCGGGCGGATCAGCCAGGCCCGCGAACCCGCCGCCCCGTAGATCCGCGTGAGGTCGCCGGCGGCATCGCGCAGGACGGTGACACCCTTGAGGGGCGTGCCGGGCCCGATCGCCGCGATGCGCGTCGGGGCCGGCCAGCTCAGGCCGGCGGCGCGAATGGCCATGGCGGCCGCGAGGTCGGGCAGGGTGCGGCAGATCAGTAGCACCACGAACGCCTCGCCCAGCAGGTCGCGCAGTCGGGCGACCGGCGACCCGTCAAATGCACTGCAGCTGGCGTCGGGCGCCACGTCCCCATGCAGCGGAAGCCGTTCGTCGCCGTGCGCCGCGGCGATGACCGGCGAGGCGGCATAGCTGAACGGCTGCGACAGCTTCCCCGAATTCACGCGGCGGCGCAGGAAGCCGGAGCGCACGCTCCCCCGCAGAATCGCGTTGCGGGCCAGCCGTCGCAGCGGGCCGCGGGGGACCATGAAACGCATGCTGGCGTCGGTGATGGCCAGGTTGTCTTGCGCCGCCGCGCGCCGCTCGACCGCGTAGGAAT
>DATBJR010000135.1:0-12774 GCA_036556325.1 Candidatus Limnocylindria bacterium
GCCAACGACTGGATGAAGGATTTCCTGGACGCGCCGTTCATCAAGCCGTAGGCCCGTCCCGGGCAGCGGCATGCGGCGGTGAGTGGCCCGCAACGGGTCGTCGACGAGGTCGGCCCGCCGCCGGGGCGGACGCGCGGCGCAGGTGGCAGCCGCCGCTCCCTGGTGGTCGCCGCGGCCTCGACGATCGTCGTCTTCACGGCGCTGGGCTTCCTGGTCGTCAACTCGCCGGGCTGGGAGCGGGTGCGGAACGCCTTCCTGGACGGCGACAACTTTGCAGTTTCGGCGCCCGGGATCGTCGCCAAGTTCGGCACAAACATCGCGCTCTTCCTGATCGCCGAGGTGCTGATCCTGGCGTTGGCCCTGGTGATCGCCGTGCTGCGCAGCCTGCCCGGGCCGGTCTTCTTCCCGCTGCGGCTGCTGGCCACCATCTACGCCGACTTGTTCCGGGCCCTGCCCGGCGTGCTCGTCATCTACGTCCTGGGCTTCGGCATTCCCGGCCTGCGGATGCCCGGCGTGCCCAACGACCCGTTCTTCTGGGGCGTCGTGGCCCTGACGCTGCTCTACTCCGCCTACGTGTCGGAGGTGTACCGGGCAGGCATCGAGTCCGTGCACCCATCGCAGGCGGCAGCGGCCCGCTCGCTGGGCCTCAGCCAGCTGCAGGCACTGCGCTACGTGGTGCTGCCGCAGGCCATTCGCCGCGTGGTGCCGCCGCTGCTCAACGACTTCATCGGCCTCCAGAAGGACACCGTGCTGGTGTCGTTCATCGGCGTGGTGGAGATCTTCCGCCAGACCCAGATTCGCCAGCAGGCGACGTTCAACTTCACGCCGTACCTGGTCACGGCGCTCGTCTTCCTGGCGGTCACGATTCCGTTGGCGCGGCTGACCGACTGGCTCGTCGCCCGTGAGCGTGACCGGCGCTACGCCGCCACGGTGCAGGCCGGCGCCCGACGCGCACGCCGCGGACGGCTGCTCGGGTTCGGCCGATGACCGGGCCGATGGGTGGCCAGCCCAACGGGGCGGCCCTCCGGGTGGAGGGCTTGTGGAAGTCGTTCGGGGCCCTGCCCGTGCTGCGCGGGATCGACCTGGAGATGGCCGAACACGAGATCGTGGCCGTCATCGGCGCCTCCGGATCCGGCAAGTCGACCCTGCTGCGCTGCATCAACCTGACCGAGCCGATTGACGCCGGTCGGATCGTGGTCGAGGGGCAGGAGATCACCGCCGACGGCGTGGACGTTGACCGCATCCGCCGCCGGATTGGCATCGTGTTCCAGGCGTTTAACCTGTTCCCGCACATGTCGGTGCTCGACAACGTGACGCTTGCCCCGCGCAAGGTCCTGCGCCTCTCCCCCGCCGACGCAGTGGCCCGCGCCACGGGGCTCCTGGAACGCTTCGGCCTGGCCGACAAGCGTGACGACTTCCCGGACCGGCTCTCCGGCGGCCAGCAGCAGCGGGTGGCGATCGTCCGGGCACTGGCCATGCAGCCGGACCTGCTGCTGCTGGACGAAGTCACCTCGGCGCTCGACCCGGAGCTGGTGGCCGAGGTCCTGAATGTCATCCGGGAGCTGGCCGCGGCAGGCATGACCATGATCATCGCGACCCACGAGATGGGGTTTGCCCGTGACATCGCCTCACGGGTCGTGTTCCTGGACGGTGGCCGCATCCTGGAGCAGGGACCGCCGGACCAGATCTTTCGGCATCCCAAAGAGCCGCGCACGCGAGAGTTCCTGCAGCGCATCATTGACGCAGGGAGGCTGGAGGCAAGCGGATGAGCCGAGCGCCCGCGCGGAGGGAGCAGCGCCCGCCATGGGCCATGATCGTTGGCCTGGCGCTGATCACCGTGCTGAGCGCCGTGATCATCGCCGTCCTCCTGCTCGGCAACCCGGCTGCCGACGCAGCCGCAAGCGCGACGCCTTCGGCGAGCCAGGCCCCGCCGTCATCGGCTGCGGCCAGCACCTCTACCGCACCAACGGTCTCCCCCACCGCCACGGCCGTTGCTGCGCCGACGGCGCCGGAGCTGCCAGAGGGCCTGCTGCCCGCGGGCGCGGTCGTGACCGTCACCACCGAGATGCTCCGAATCCGATCCGAGCCCGGCCTGGACGGCAAGGTGGTCGAGACGATGTCCGCCGGCGACGCCGCCTACATCGAGAATGCCATCGACGCCGGCCCGGTGTCGGCCGATGGCTTCGCGTGGTACCAGGTCGCCTACGCACACGGGCGTGACGTGTGGCCATTCCAGGACGTGGCCCCGGGCGGCTACGTCACGGGCTGGATGGCCGCGGGCGACGCGGCGGGGCCGTACGTGACGCTGGCCGACGTGAGCTGCCCGCAGGGCCCGCTCGACCTCGACACGCTGGCGAGCAGGCTCACGCCGTGGGAGCGGCTGGTCTGCATCGGCACCCGATCGGTCACCATCGAGGGCCGGGCCGGCTGCGATGGGTGCGGCGGCGTGGTCGCCGGCGCGAGCCCGACCTGGCTGGCCGATCTGACGCAGCTGGAGTACGTAACCGCGGAGGGCAACTCCTACCCCGCGGTCGGCTTTGCCGTTCCGCCTGACGGCAAGGTGCCGAAGGACCACGACGTGGTGCGCGCGACGTTGCACGTCGATGACCCGGCCGCCGCCACCTGTGCGTTCGACCCACCCTCGGACAGCACCTCTGCGCGATACGAGTACGACCCGGTGGCGGTGCAGGTGTTCTGCCGCGAGCGCCTGGTGCTCGACTCTTTCAAGGTCACCGGGCACGACAGCTTCCCGGACTAGGAGGCGTCAGCTTTCGAAGATGGCATGCGGCCTTCCTTCTGGAGAACCGAGGCCGCGGGCTGCTGGCCCGCGGGGGTCTGCGACGCCCCGGCGCCGTGATCTGGCGCGGCGCATGCATTCGTGACCGGTGTGGAAAGGCGCGTCATGCTCGCCGGGATCCTGGTCTGTCAGCTGGCCGATGCCGCGACGTTCGCGGCCGGCGTCGCGATGCATGGCATTGGCCTGGAGAGCAACTCGTTCGCCGGGCTTGCCTACCGCTGGCATGGCGTTGATGGCGTGCTGCTCGTCAAGGGCGCGGCCATCGTGTTGACCATCGGCCTGCTGGCCAGCACGTCGACCCGATTTCCGCGGCTCTTCGTGTGGGGCGCTGCCGCAGCCACCGGCCTCGGCATGCTGGGGCTGGCGACGAACGTCACCTCACTGCTGCTGCTGTCCTGAACCGTCCCGGTCCTTGTTCCGGGACCCTCGCGCTCGTAGAGTGCCCGCATGACGGCTGACCTGCTGCTGACTCCCCTGCAGGCGGATCTGGTGGCACTGCTGCGCGCCTCTCGCGACGCGGAGCGCGACCTCTTCGCGACGCTCCCCCACGAGGTTCGCGACCGCCCGGAGACCATCGGCGCCTGGTCGCCGAAGGACGTGCTCGCGCACCTCGGAGCCTGGCGAGCCGTCGAGGCCCGCCGGATCGCGGCTTCCCGCAAGGGTGAACCGAATCCGCTCGAGGATCCGCCCCTCGGCGCGCCGGTGGACGAGTCCAACGCGCAGATCCACGCCGACTTCGCCGGATCCAGCTGGGAGGAGGTCGAGCTGCGGGCCGACGAGAGCGTGGCCGCGCTGGTCCGCGAGATCGGCGAAAGCAGCGCGGACATCCTGTGTGACTGCCAGGACGACATCGTGGGCATCGGCGCAAACGGCGCCAACCATGCGATGGCCCACCTCTCGGACGTCGCAAGCCTCGGCGGCGCGATGGATCGCTACCGGGCGTACGGCCGCGAGATCGAGCGCGTGCTCGCCCGCGGCCATCTGCCGCCGCGCGACTCCAGCGTGCTCCTCTACAACCTCGCCTGTCACTTCACGCTCGCGGGAGATCTCGACGACGCCCGACGCCTGTTGCGCCAGGCGTTCGCGCAACGCCAGGACCTGCTCGTCACCGCGCAGGAGGATCCGGACCTCGAACGCCTCCGTGGGGAGTTTGACGCGCTAACCGGCTAGCTCCGCGTCGGGCGGCCCCCACCACCGTCAGGCGGCGCGCTCCTCGGCCGTGGCGGCAGCCACGTTCCGACGCCATGGCAGGAAGCGGGCATTGACCAGCGCGATGCCGCCGATCACGAGCGCGGTCCCCAGCAGCGTCCGGGCGTCGACCGGCTCGTGCAGGACTGCCGCACCGAGCACGATTCCGAAGACCGGCAGCAGGTAGGCGACCAGCGACGTGCGGGTCGCTCCCCAGCGACCGAGGAGCCGGAAGAAGACCAGGTAGGCGGTGCCGGATCCGAGCAGTCCCAGCCAGACCACGGCCAGGACGGCATCGAAGCGCGCCGGGATCTCGAGCGGGCGCTCGAAGAGCAGGGCCATCCCGCCGGTGATCAGCAGCGCGAAGCCGACCTGGAACACGGCGGGGATCATCGGCCTGAGGCCATGCGCGTAGCGGCGGGCATATACCGCCCCGAGCGCATACGAGATGGATGAGCCCACCAGGGCCAAAGCCGGTACGACATCCGTGCCGGCCACCACGCCGGGATCGAAGCCGACCAGGATGGCGACGCCCACGAAGCCGATGAGGAGGCCGCCCAGCCGCGGCGCGGTGATGCGCTCGTCGGCCAGCGCCGCGGCGGCGATCAGGATGGTGAACAGCGGCACGCTGGCGTTGAGGATGGCGGCCAGCGTCGAATCGGTGCTCTGCTCGGCGTAGGTGATCAGCGAGAACGGCAGCGCCACGCTGAAGACCGCCATCACCAGCAGGTGTCCGTAGAGCCGCGGTCGCCGTGGGAGCGACTCGCGCGCGACGCCCACCACGATCGCCAGCAGGGTGAAGCCGATGAGGAGGCGCAGGGCGACCAGGGTGAACGGCTGCAGCCCGGCGTCGACGCCGATCTTGATGAACAGGTAGCTGCTGCCCCAGAAGAAGCCGAGCATCACGAACAGCAGCCAATCGATGGGCGAGGTGCGGGCGTGGGAATTCATGGTCTCGAGTGACGGCCTCCGGAGTCCCTGTCGACGTGGATGAAACGGCCGATCCCGCCGGGCTGTGAGATCGCCCCGCGTTCAGAGGGTAGCGGTCATCGCTGCCGCCCATCGTCAGGTTTCGGTTCGCGCCCGAGGGGCCATCCGGTCCCTGCGCGACCGTGCCATTTGGTCGTCATTACGGGCCATCCGGGACATTTCGCCTGGCGGTTCGCTCCCCGACAGTGGGGCCCAACAAACGCAACGCCTTAGTTCCCGAAAGTCGAGGTTTTACGGAAATGTTCAAGCGGTTGCGGACGATTGGCATCGTCCTGGCGCTCATCGGCCTGGGATTCGTCGCCGCCGGTGGGTTCACCTTCCTGAAGACCCAGGAGGGCTACACCTCCCTCAACAAGTTCAGCGCGGCGCAGAACGTCCGGCTGACCTACAACGAGCAGGGCCAGCTGGTGAGCGGCGGCGAGGTCGCCGAGGCCGAGGGCATCATGTCGCTGCTGAAGAACGACTGGGGCTACCCGGTCGTGGCCGGCGACCTGAACCCGAGCGACCCGGTCGTCAACACGGCGTCCGAGTACATGTTCCAGATGGCCACCATCGCCTACCACACGCTGCACAGCACGGTGACCGTCAACGTGCCGGCCGACGTGGACTACAACGGCAAGCTGATCAAGGCCGGTGACTACGAGGTCGCGGCGAACGGCCGCTACTGGACCGGTTTCGACCGGATGTCGCCGATCGACGGCCCGGCGCGGGCAGCGATCTGGAGTGACACGGCACATGCCCTGATCGCCGAGCTCGGCGTCGGCACCGCCACTGCCTCCGCCCTGCAGCTGGGCCTCGCCATCGCGGCGCTGTTCGCCGGCCTGGGCGCCACGCTCATCTTCGCCGGCGCGGGCCTGGTGTGGGCCACTCGCCCGGAGCGGGTCCCGGTTCCGGAGCTTCGTCCGGTCGCAATGCCGGCCTGACACCTCCCGAGCTTCCTCGAGGAGCCTGGCCTTCGGGCCAGGCTCTTTCGTCGTGCCTGCGACGTGTCGATGCGCACCGCGGCCTCGAAGGGGCCGCCCGCGGCCCGAGCGCGCGGATTCTCACCCAGCGAACCTAACGGAGAAGCAGGCCGCCAGAATCGCTCTGGATTATCACGGCCCGAGAAATCGCGTCGCGAAGCACGCGCCGACGGGCGCTCGTTGGTCGCGAGTTGCGCGACGTGAGACGCCGAAGGTTCTAGCGCCAGGGGACGCTGGCGACCTCAACCGGGGCCGAGATGCCCTTGAGCTCGATGGTGCGTGGCGCGGACTCCCCGAACGAGCGCCGTGCACGGGCCAGGGTGGGCGCCGACACGAGAATCTCGCCTCCGGTGGCCGCAGCACCGATGCGTGCCGCCTGGTTGACCCCACTCCCGGCATAGTCCAGCCCGATCCGGTTGGCCTCGGCCAGGTGGATGCCGATCCGCACCTCGGGCGCGAACCCCTCGGTGTCGCGATGCGCGGCCAGGCGGCGTTGCATGGTGATGGCGGCCTCGACGGCACCGTCGGCATCGGCAAAGGCGAGGAAGAAGCCGTCGCCGGTCGCCTTGACCTCCTCGCCGCCCTGCTCGGCGGCCGCCGCGCGGATGACGCGGTCGTGCCAGCGCTGAAGCTTGTCCCAGGCCTCGTCGCCAAGCGTCTCCGCCAGCCGCGTGGAGTCGACGATGTCGGTGAACATGAAGGCGCGGGTCGTCCGGCTGGGGGCCGTCCCGGCCGATGTCGCGGTCTCGCCAAGGGCGGCGAGGGCCGCGTCGGCTCGCCGCAGGTCCAGGGCCGCACCCAGCTCCTCGAACACGTCGCGAGCCGTGCGCAGCTCGAGCGCCGCGCGATCCCGGGCGTCCTGCGCCGAGTAGGCATCGGCGAGCAGTGCGCGGGCGCGGGCCGTCTCGAACGGGGCGTTCAGCTCGCTCCACAGGCTGACGGCCTCGCGCAGCAGCTGGGCGCCAGCAGCGGCGTCGCCACGGGCGACCTCCAACGCACCACGGGCCGTCCGGGCCGAGGCTCGTGCCGGCAGGGTGCTGAAACGCTCGGCCAGCCGGTCCAGCTCATCGGCGGCTGCGGTTGCCGCCTGCAGGTCGCCGCGCGCCACGGCGATCCGGGCTGCGGCCGGCAGCAGCCGCAGGCGATGTGCCTCGCTTCCGGGCGGCACCAGCCACGAGGGCTCGGGATGCGGATTGTCAAGGGCCTGCTGGATGGCGGCCGCCGCGGCGTCGAGTTTGCCCTGGGCCAGCAGCAGCAGGGCGTTCGTCGGCTCGATGTCCTGGCCGGCGCGGTTCGCGCCGCGCAGCGCGTCTTCCGCGGCGGGTAGGTCACCTCGGTAGAGGCGAATCTCGGCGATCTGGTAGAGCGCCAGGCCCGCCGCCGCAGGGATGTAGCCCTGGAGCTCGGTGGACGCAACCCGCGCTTCGGCCTCGGCCTCGGGCCAGCTCCCGCGGAGGGTCTTCACGCTCGAGCGGAAGAGGCGGCACATGCCCGGAAAGCCGTTGATTCCCTCGCGGCGGCACCAGCGATCCTGCGCCTCGGTCCATTCCGCCGCGCGCTTGACGTCGCCGATCACCGAGCAGGCCTCGATCGTCGCGCAGCACACCCCACCGGCGGTCTGCGGATCCAGCCCGCCGCTCACGGCGGCCAGGGTGGCCTCGTCCGCCAGTGCCAGCCCCTCGTCCACGTCACCGCGGGATACGAGGAGCGCGGCTTTCGAGCCCATCGCGAACAGCGCCAGGTCGGGGAGTCCCAACCGTTCGCCGATGTCCTGGGCAATCGATGCCTGGGCGAGCGCATCATCGGTGTCACCGGCCAGTGCGCCGTAGAACGAGCGTGCCGCCGCCAGCCACCCATGCGCCTCGTTCTCTGGCACGCCCTCCAGCATCGCTTCGGCGCGCTTGATCCAGCCACGGGCGACTGGCAGCGCCATGCGCAGCAGGTTGTCCCGCGCCAGGCTGATCGCCGCCAGGACGGCCGACTGCGGGTCGGCGAGGCGCGTGGCCGTCGCAAAAGCCCGCTCGCGGACCTCGATCGCCACCGGCAGCTGGCCTGTCCACCAGGCCGCCTCGGCCAGCAGCTCCAGGCCGTCCGGCGCGAGGGGCTGCGCCGCATCGGCCGCGGAGAGTGCGTCGTAGGCCGTACGCCACTCGTGGCGCTCCATGGCTGATCGGGCGGCCGCGAGGATGTCTGGCTGGGAAGTGGCGGTCACGTCGTCCCTCCTGGCCTCCATTCTGCCACTCGCGCTCACACCAGCCCGCCATCCGGCATGGAGCGTGCACCCCACGCGCCCGCGGAGGTGACACATGACCATCAGCCCACCACCCGGCGGTATCGACGATCCGGACCTACCCGAGCCGGCACCGAATCCGGAACCTGATCCCGAGCCGGGCGGACCGGTGCCCGGAACCGAGGCTCCGCCGCTGAGCGCGCCGGGCCAGGACGAGCCGCCAGTGCGCCTGCCTCGCGACAACCCGGACGTGCAAACAGGGATCTAGGCGAAGGCAACCAGGAAGCCACAGGCTCCGGCGGCGCAGCTGCCGGATTACACTCGCGACTCCCTCGCCTGGAGCCTTCGCGATGAACATCGCTGCGGGATTGCCGCTCGTCGCCTGGCTGGGTGCCACGGCGGCCCCGGCCGATGAGTGGGACGCCCTGCTGGGTGGCAAGGGAGCCAGCCTCGAGCGCCTGCTGCGCATCGGCGCCCCGACCCCGCCGGCCTTCTGCTTCACCACCGAGGCGTTTCGCGCCCACTTGCGCGCCCCGTCGCATGCCCGCGAGGCCGCCACCGCGATTGCCGCCCTCCCACAGCGGGCGGCGGCCCACGAGCTGCTGGACCTCCTGACGAACGCGCCCCTGCCCGATCCGCTGACGGCGGAGCTCGCTGCCGGCCTCGGCCGGTTAGGAGCGGGAATTCCGGCGGCGCGCTATGCCGTTCGGTCATCGGCAGTCGGCGAGGACGGGCGGAACGCCTCGTTCGCCGGCATTCACGAGACCGAACTCGACCTGGAGGGCCACCAGGTGGAGTCCGCGGTCCGACGCTGCTGGGCGTCGTTGTGGAGCGAGCGGGCGCTCGCCTACCGGTCAACACGCGGAATTCCGCTCGACGGCGCCATGGCGGTGGTCGTCCAGCTCTTGATTCCTGCCGAGGCTGCGGCTGTCGTCTTCACTCGGCACCCGGTCAGCGCGGGTGACGACGTCGTGTACCTCAACGCCGTCCGGGGGCTCGGCGAGGCGCTCGTCTCCGGGACGGTCACGCCCGACGAGGCGGTCATCCGCAAGGCCGACCTGGCCATTGTCGACCTCGTGCCGGGTGACGCCGAACGCGTGCTGACCGACGGTCAGTTGCATGCCCTCGTGACGCTGAGCATCGATCTCGAACGCCGGTTCGGCGGACCGATCGATGTCGAAGCCGCCTACGCCGAGGGACGGTGGTACGTGCTCCAGGCGAGGCCGATCACCGCCTGATGCCCAACTCCGAGGCACGGCAGCCCATCCTGCCACCGGGCCCGCAGGCCTTTCGCTTCGAGTGGGCCGAGCCCGCGGACGCGGAGATCTCGTGGGAGTGGGACGACATGCACATGCCCGAGCCGCTCTCGCCGCTGGGCGGAGACTACTGCCAGCTGATCGCGCAGGGCTTCGCCTACCGCTACGAACGAATCGGCGTGCCGGTGCGGGTGCTGGCCCGGGTGTGGCACGGCTACGCGTACTACGGCGTATCGGCGCCGCTGGACAAGGCGGCGCTGGACGCCCTCTGGGACCGCATGCCGGAGCTCCGCCGCCGCGAGATCCCGACCACGGCGAGCTACTGGAACGAGCGGGCGATCCCCGAGCTGCGGGCGGCATACGCCGGGGTCGACGCGGTCGACGCTGGGAGCATGGCGCCGGAGGACCTGGCCGTCGCCTGGGACGAGTCGTGGGCCCGCATCGGCCGCGCCTGGCGCATCCACTTCTACGCGATCACCGGCGTCTACCAGGCGCTGGACGACCTGGCTGCCCGGTACGAAGCGCTCGTGCCAGATGCGTCGCCGGGCGAAGCGCTGCGCCTCATCCAGGGCTCGGTCTCCGAAGTCCAGGAGGTGGCCGAGGACCTCGAGCAGCTCGTTGACCTCGCGCGCGACGACCCGGCGGTCAGTGCCTGGCTGCGCGCCGGGGCCGATGCGCCGCAGCCCGTCGGCCATGGTTTCGATGGGGCGCTGGGTGACTTCCTGCGTCGTCACGGTCACCTGGGCCAGAGCTGGGACGACCTGCAGATCGCCTCGTGGGCCGAGGAGCCGCACAAGCTGCTGCGCGACGTCGCCAAGCGCCTCGACGCCCCGAGCGAAGCAGTTGCGGAGCGGCAGCGTCGCCTGGCCTCCGAGGCAGACCAGCAGCTCGCCAGGCTGCGGCAGCGGGCCGCCGGCCGGCCCGACGAGCTCGCGGCCTTCGAGGGCACGCTGGCCGCGGCGCGTGAGATCGGCCACATCAGCGAGACGCACAACTACTGGATCGACCGCATGGCGCAGGCAACGCTCCGCCGCCTGGCGGTGCGTGTCGGCGGACGACTGGTCGACGCCGGCGCCCTAGGCGATGCCGAGGACATCTTCTACCTGCGTCGCGACGAGATCCGCGACCTGATCCTCGCCCCGCGCGACCGCCGCGCCCTGGTGCAGGAACGCAGAACGGAGCATGCCCGACAGCGGCGACTCACTCCCCTGCCGTGGGTCGGCCAGCCACCGGACGAGGGTGGTGGAAACCGGTTCGACACTCCTGAACGGCAGGAGCAGCCGCGGGCGGAGGTGCGAGGCGCCGGGGCATCCGCCGGGGTCGTTCGCGGTCCCGCGCGCGTGGCCCGCGGCCAGGACGACTTCGACCGCATCCAGCCCGGCGACATCATCGTCTGCCCTTCCTCGAACCCCTCGTGGGTGCCGCTCTTCTCCATCGCGGCCGGCCTGGTGACCGATACCGGCGGCGTCCTCTCCCACGCCGCGGTCGTGGCCCGCGAACTCGGCCTGCCGGCGGTGGTGGGTACGCGCGACGCGACCCGCCGCATCAGCGACGGCCAGCTTCTTGAGCTGGACGGCGTGGCCGGCATCGTCCGCCTGCTGTGAACCGCGGCCACCTGCTGGGCGTGGCCTCGGGCGCCATCCTCGTCCCGCTCAACTCGACGATGCTGGCCGTGGCGCTCCCCAGCGTCATGGGCGATTTCGATGTGTCCGCGTCAACCGTGGCCAGCCTGGTGACCATCTACCTCGGCGCGGTGGTGGTGGCCCTGCCGCTGGCCGGCGCCGTTGGCGACCGATACGGCCATCGGCGCACCTTCCTGTTCGGCGTGATCGGCTTTGCGCTCGCCTCGCTGCTGGCCGCCACCGCCTCGGCGTTCGTCGTGCTGCTGGTCGCACGGATCCTGCAGGCCGCCTGTGGGTCATTCATCTCGACCGGCGCGGTGGCCCTGGTCCGCGCCGCGGCGCCGCCGGAGCGGCGCGGAGCTGCGTTCGGATTCTTCGACATGCTCGTCAGCGTCCCGGCGGCCGTGGGCCCGTTCGTCGGCGGCGTGATCGTCGGTGCCCTCGACTGGCGCTGGATGTTCCTGCTCGCCGTTCCGGTGGCAACCGCCGCGGCGCTCAGCGTCGGCTTCTGGCACCCATCGGAGGGCCCATCGGACGCGCCGTCCGTGGAGCGACCGATTGACGTGCCCGGGCTCGTCCTCTTCGCCGGGGTGCTTGCCGCCCTGCTGGCGGTCCTCCTGGATCGCGGCAGCGTCGTCGGCCTGGCCGGCGTGGCCGCGCTCCCGCTGCTGGCGGTGGCGCTCGCCGTGGTGGAGGGCCGGACCGCGCACCCGGCCATCGACCCGCAGCTCTTTCGCCGGCCGGGCTACGCCGCCGCGGTGGCCGGCGTGCTCGGAGCCACCGTGATCCTGCATGGCACCTTCATCCTCGTCCCGCTCCTCGTGGAACGGGTGCTGCTCGCCTCGCCGGTGATCGCCGGGCTGGTGCTGCTGGGCGTCTCGGGCGTCTCCGCCGTCGCCGCGCCATTCGGCGGACGCGCCTCGGACCGCGTGGGTCGCCGCTCGCCGGTGGTCATCGGCTCCGCGCTCACCGCGGTGGGCCTGACGAGCCTGTGGCTGGCCGTCCCGATCGTGCCGGCCGGCATCGCCGCCGCGGTGGTGGTGGCCGCGCTGCTGGCGGTGGTAGGGGCGGGGTTCGGGGCCGCCGGATCGCCACGTCAGGCAGCGGCCATGGATGCGGTCGCGCATCACGAGGTGGGCATGGCCGCGTCGACCTACTACAGCGGCCGGTACCTGGGCGGCGTGCTGGGGGCCAGCCTGGCGGGCCTGGTGCTGGGCGATGCGGTCAGCCGCGGCTCCGTCGCGCTGGGGTTCGGGCTGCTGGCCGTCGTCGCCGTTGTCGTGGCAGCGGTGTCGCTGGGGCTGCCGGCGCGCGCCATCCGCCATTCCCATCTGGGCGCCGAGGCTGCGGGCGAGCCCACGCTTGACGCCTCGGGAGATACCATCGGCCACCATGGATGACCTGCGGGATCCACGCGTGGACGCCTACATCGAAACGCTTCCACCCTGGCAGCAGGAGATCTGCCGGCAGGTGCGGGACCTCGTGCACGAGGCCGATCCCGAGGTCCAGGAGACCATCAAGCGCAGCGTGCAGCCCTACTTCGTGCTGCAGGGCAACGTCATCGCGCTGCTCGCGGCCAGGGACCATGTCAACGTCTTCACCTACGACGGCGGGCTGGTGCCCGATCCGGACGGGATCGTGACCGGCGGACACGAGAACGAGACCGGCCGGATCATCGCCTTCCGCGAGGGCCAGCCCATCAACAGGGCCGCGCTGCTCGCCTACCTGC
>DATBJR010000136.1:0-19700 GCA_036556325.1 Candidatus Limnocylindria bacterium
ATGCCCGCACCGAGAACCCCGTGCCGCTGCGGCATGCTCTGGAAGAGCTGCTGCAGCGCATGGTGGAGCCGGGTGGCGTGCGCCAGCTCACGCCCGTCTCGTTCCGCCGCGCCATCTCCGAGCTCGGACGGTCGACCATGCGCAGCGTGCTGGGCGTCGACCTCGGCGCGCGGTATCTGACCCTGGTGCGGTCCGACGAGCTTGGCGCGGCCGACAGCCGGGTGTTCGCCAACGGTGGCCTCTCCGCGCCGGCCCTGGTCGCCTCCGGCGGTCCCGGGCGTCTGGCGCGGCTGCTGCCGATGGCCATCGACGAGCTGGCCGTCGCCGACGCGCTGCGCAACCTGCACGCGCGGCCGGCCACCCTGCCACAGACCGACGACGAGCTGGCGATCAGTCACGCCGCGGCTCGCTACCTGCTGGCCCAGGCGGCAGGGGAGGGCTCGGCCACCACCGAAGGGCTGGACCTGCTGATCGGGTGCGGACGGACCATCGCGGCGGCGCCGCGCCCGCAGCAGGCGGCGCAGCTGCTGCTCGACGGCGTGCGGCCGCTCGGCGTGACCCAGCTGGCGATCGACAGCGCCGGCGTCCTGCCGCCGCTCGGCGCGCTGGAGGACGGGGAGATCGGCGAGGGCATGGGTGTGCTGCGCGACGACCTGCTGGTCCCGCTGGGCGCGGCGGTGGTGACCCGCGGCGGCCGTGCCGGCCAGGTGGCCATGCAGGTCAGCGTGCATCGCGTCGGCTGGCCGCACGAAGGCCCGCTGGAGGTGCGCAACGGCCAGCTGCAGGTGCTGCCGCTGGGCCGCGGCCAGTCGGCCGAGCTCGACATCGAGCTCATGCCGGGCGTGACACTGGGCGGCGCGCGCGCCGGCCGGCGGATCCAGGCCAGCGTCACCGGCGGCAGCGTGGGTCTGCTGCTCGACGCGCGCGACGTGCCGCTCGCCGCGCCGCGCCGCACCGACGATCGCCGCGCCGTGCTCGCGGCCTGGCGAGACACCTTCCTGCGCGAGCCGAGCACGACGGCCTCGGTCCGATGATGGAACCGACGCTGCACCGCGTCCGGGTGCCGCGCGGCGCCACGCCGGCCGTGTCGAGCGGCAGCGAGGTGCTGCCCGACCAGGTGCTCGCCCACCATCGACGGCCCGAGCACCCGTTCCGCGTTGCGCTGGCGGGTCCCCTCCGCGCGGCGCCGCACGAGGTCGCCGGTCTGCTCGTGGCGCGGCCGGGCGCGCTCCTGGAGGAGGGCGATGCCATCGCCCGCGCGGCCAGCGGCCGCGAGGTCCGCTCCCCGTCGCGGGCACTGCTGCTGGGCCTGTCGGCCTCCGACGGGAGCGCCCTGCTCGCGCCGCTTGGCCCGGAGGAGCCGGTCATCGGCCACGTGCGCGGGCGGGTCCGTTCGGTCGAACCGGGGGCCGTCACGGTGGAGGTCCCGGGTGCACTGGTGCGGGGCGTCGGCGGAACGGGCGCCGCGGTCCACGGCGAGCTGGCGGTGGCCGTCCACGACCCCGGCGAGGAGCTGCGCGCCGGCGCGATCGATGCCGGCGCCACCGGCAAGATCCTGGTGGGCGGGTCGCGGGCGTCGGCCGAGACGCTGACTCGGGCACGGGCCATGGGTGTCGCCGGCATCGTGCTCGGCGGGGTGCTCGACAAGGAGCTGCGCGACTTCGAGGCGATCCAGCGCCGACGCCGGGAGGTCGGTGGCCTGGTCGGCTCGTTCGGGGTGCTGCTGCTGGAGGGCTTTGGCAAGGTCGGCATCGATCCGGAGCGCTACGCCTGGTTCAAGGCCCATGCCGGCAGCATGGCCAGCCTCTTCGGGGCCGATGGCCTCCTCTACGTCTACGACGCGCCGCTGGCTCCCGGGCGCCGAACGCTGCCACGCGTCGGGGAGCGGGTGATTGCCCACCGCCGACCGTTCCAGGGTCGCGCGGGCGTGCTCGTGGCCGAGCTCGATGACCTGCACGCCATGCCATCGGGCATCGTCGCCCGCATGGGCCTCGTCCGCTTCGAGGACGGGCGGCTGGCGGCCGTGCCGCTCGCCAACCTGGAAGCCACCGTGCCGGTGCCGCCCGCCTAGGCTGCGTATCCTTGGGCCATGGAGCACGATGGCGTCGCGGTCGAGCCCGGCATCATCCGCCGCACCCACGGCGCCGCGGAAACGCGCGCGCTGGGTCGGGCGCTGGGTGAAATCGCCGCGCCCGGGACGGTGGTGGCCCTGACGGGCCCCCTGGGGGCCGGCAAGACGCAGCTCGCCAAGGGCGTGGCGCAGGGACTCGAGGTCGAATCGGTGGTCAACAGCCCCACCTTCGTCCTGATGAACGAGCACGAAGGGCGCCTGCGGCTGTTCCACATCGACGCGTATCGGCTGGATGACCCGGAGGAGGCATTCGCGGCCGGCCTGCTCGACGAGCGCGAGGCGGCCGGCGTCACCGTGATCGAATGGGCCGATCGGCTGGCGGGCTGGCTGCCGGCCGAGCGGCTGGACGTCCGGATCTGGCGTGTGCCCGATGACGACCGGGCTCGGCTGCTCGAGCTCGAGCCGCACGGCAGCGTGCACGCGCGGCTGGCTGCCAGCCTGCGGGGGGCGCCGTGATCCTGGCCATCGAGGCGGCCTCCACCGACCCGTCGGTGGCGGTCGCTGCGCCGGACGGTGCGCTGCTGGGACTCGATGGCTGGAGCTCGACGCCCCGCCAGGCCCACGAGCTCTTGCCACGCCTCATGGCCCTGCTGGTGGGGTGTGGCGGCAGTGTCACGCGGATCACGGCGATCGCGGTCGGCACCGGGCCGGGGTCGTTCACCGGGCTGCGCGTCGCGATGAGCCTCGCCAAAGGGCTCGCGTTCGCGCTCGGCGTCCCGATCGTCGGGGTCCCGAGCCTGGAGGCCTGGCTCGCTGCCGAGCCCGCTGCGGTGGGTGCGGCCTCACGCGCGGGGGCGCGAGAGGCATACCTGCTCGCGCGTGACGCCGCCGAGCCACGCATCGTCGACCGCGAGGACCTGCCTCGGCACGGGCGACTCGTCGCGCCGGTCGAGCTGGCAGCGGCGTTCGAGCTCGAGGACAGCCTCAGTCCGGTGCGTGCCGCGGGGAGCGTGGCCGCCGCAGCGGCGCGCCGGTTGCGGGCCAAGCCTGGCGGCGATGATCTCGAACGCCTGGAGCCTGGCTACCTGCGCCTGCCCCGCGGCGTGCCGCCGGCCCTCGCGGAGGGACGTTGAGGATGGCGATCGGCCTGCCGGTGAGCGTCGACGAGATGCGCGTGGCCGACATTCCGCAGGTCCACGAGGTGGAGCGGCTCAGCTTTGCCACGCCATGGCCGCCGCATGCCTTCGAGCAGGAGCTGCGCGGCAACCGGCTGGCGCGCTACGTGGTCGCACGGACCACCGTGGGCGGTGAGGAGCGCGTGGTCGGCTTCGCCGGCGTGTGGCTCATGGTCGACGAGGCCCACATCACGACCTTCGGCGTGCATCCCGACTATCGTCGGCAGGGCGTCGGCCGCCGGCTCCTGCTGCGGCTGGCGGACCTGGCGATGGAGCTGCGGGCGCGCCGCCTGACGCTGGAGGTGCGGGTCAGCAACACGGCCGCGCAGGCGCTCTACCGGCGCTTCGGCTTCACCGTCAGCGGGACCCGTCCGCGTTACTACACCGACGACGGCGAGGATGCGTTCGTGATGACCACCCCGGACCTGGTGCGCCCGTCGATGCAGTCGATCATCGCCGACGAGCGGCGTGCCCAGGGGGACGACTGAGTGACTGCCGCGCGCATCCTGGCCATCGAGACGAGCTGCGACGAGACGGGCGTGGCGGTGGTCGAGGGCGGGCGGCGGATCGTGACCAACCAGGTCGCCACTCAGATCGCGATCCACGCCGAGACCGGCGGCATCGTCCCGGAGGTGGCCGCGCGCCAGCAGCTGCGCTGGATGGTGCCGACGCTGCGCGCCGCACTGGACGAGGCGGGCGGCTGGACCAGCGTGGACGCGATCGCCGTGACTTACGGCCCGGGGCTGATCGGCTCGCTGCTGGTCGGGGTGAACGTGGCCCGGGCGCTGGCGGCAGCCACCGGGCTGCCGCTGGTGGGCGTCAACCACATCGAGGGCCATATCTATGCCAACTGGCTGACCGATGCGCCGGCCGGTGAGCCGCTGCCACCCGAGCCGCCCTTCCCGCTCGTGTGCCTGGTGGTGTCGGGCGGCCATACCCAGCTGGTGCTGATGGAGGACCACGGGCGGTATCGGCTCCTCGGGCAGACCGCCGACGATGCGGCTGGCGAAGCGTTCGACAAGGTCGGCCGGCTGCTGGGCCTGCCGTACCCCGGTGGCCCGGCCATCTCGGCCGCGGCCGAGGGTGCCCAGCCGGCGCTGCGGTTCCCGCGGGCCAGGACCGATGGCCGCTATGACTTCAGCTTCTCGGGCCTGAAGACCGCGGTCCTGCGCGAGGTGGAAGGTTACCGAGGGCGCGGTGAGCCGATTCCGGTCGACGGCCTGGCCGCCGCGTTCGAGGAGGCAGTCGTCGACGCGCTGGCGCGCAAGACGGTCGCGGCCGCCACCGATCACGGGGCGGCGGCGGTGGCGCTCGGGGGCGGCGTGGCCGCCAACCGAGCTTTGCGGGCGGAGCTGCGCGAGCGGCTGTCCGGGCACGGCCTGCCGCTCCTCGTGCCGCCGCCGGCATGGTGCACGGACAACGGGGCGATGATCGGTGCCGCGGCCGGCTTTCACCTGGCAGTCGGAGACCTGGCGCCGGAGGCGCTGGAGGCCATCCCTAACCTTGCCCTGCCCTGGCTGCCGGCATGAGCGACCCGCTGGCGCCCGAGCGGCTGGCGCCGCCGACGCCGGGGCAGCTGCGGCGGCTGATGGGCGCCGAGCACCTTCGACCCAGGCGTGCCCTGAGCCAGAACTTCCTGACCGACCCCGCCGCGCTGGACGCCATCGTCGAGGCGGCGGAGCTGCAGCCCGGCGATCGGGTGGTGGAGATCGGCCCCGGCCTCGGCGTGCTGACCCGGCGGCTGCTGGCGAGCGGCGCATCGGTCCTGGCGGTGGAGCTCGACCACCGGCTGGCCGAGTGGCTGCGCCGCGAGCTGGTCGACGTGCCGGCGTTCGAGCTGGTGGAGGGCGACGTGCTCGATTTCGACCCGCGGCGGGCGTTCCCCGGCCAGCCGTTCAAAGTGGTCGCGAACATCCCGTACCACATCACCAGCCCCCTGCTGCACGCCTTCCTGGAGGGCGCACGTCCGCCCGAGCTCATGGTCGTGCTGGTCCAGGCCGAGGTCGCCGACCGCGTGGCGGCGCCGCCAGGGCAGATGAGCTACCTGTCGGTCTTCGCCCAGAACGTGGCGGAGGCGAGCGTGGTGGCCCGCGTCGAGGCCGCCGCCTTCGAGCCCGCGCCGAAGGTCGACTCCGCGGTGCTGCGGCTGCGCCGCCGCCCGGTGCCCCGGATCCCGCCCGGGGAACGGGAGCCGTTCTACCGCCTGGTCCAGGCGGCCTTCCGCCAGCGCCGCAAGCAGCTGCACAACGCCCTGACGAGGGAGCTGCCGATCTCGCGTGAGACGCTGGATGAGGCGCTGGGCGCCTGTGGCGTCGCGCCGGACCGCCGGCCGCAGACGCTCAGTGTCGATGAGTGGGCGTGCCTCACCGACCGCTTGGCGCCATGGCTGGAAGCCGCCCCGTGAGGCCGGAGATGGCGCTGCGCCTGGAGGCCCCGGCCAAGCTCAACCTGTGGCTGGCGGTGACCGGGCGTCGTGACGACGGCATGCACCTGCTCGCCACCGAGATGGTCCTGCTGGAGCTCGCGGATCGGCTGCTGCTCATGCCAGGCGCTTCCGGGCTGCGCATCGAAGGCGAGTTCGGGGCGATGCCGCCGGGACCCGACAACCTGGCGTGGCGCGGACTGGTCGCCGGGATGGCGACCACACCGGAGCTCGCCTGCCTGGCGCTTGACAAGCGCGTGCCCGTCGCCGCCGGGCTCGGCGGTGGCTCGTCCGACGCCGCGGCCGCCTGGCGCCTGGGCCGCCGCTGGCAGGGCCGGTCCGAAGCGCCCGATGCCGAGGCCCTCGTGGACCTGGGGCGCATCGGCGCCGACGTGCCGTTCTTCGCCGCGCAGGTGGCTGCCGCCCGGGTGACGGGCATCGGCGAGCGGGTGGCCGCCGTTGCGCTCGAAGCAACGCGGCACGTCGTGCTCGCCCATCCGCCGTTCTCGCTGTCGACGGCGGCGGTGTTCGGGGAGCTGCAGCCGGAGGAGTGGTCCGGCGAGGGACGACCCGGCGTCAATGACCTGCTGGCGCCCGCGCGACGTCTGCGGCCGGAGCTCGACGAGGTCTTCAGGCTGATGGCGGGGGCCGGCGGCGAGCCGCGCCTCACCGGCAGCGGCCCCACCGTCTACTCGCTGACCGACGATCCCGAGCGGGCGGCGGCCGTGGCGGCGCGACTGATCCGCGCCGGCCTGCGCGCGACGCAGACGCGAATCCGATCCGAACCGGCTAGCATCGAGGCGGTGACGCCGATGGATGGCCCCGCAGCGCGCAACGAAAGGGAGGCGTGAGGGCAGCGTGCCCCAGCAGGTCGAGACGGGCGGCGCACCAGCCGCGATCGGTCCCTACAGCCAGGCCATCCGCGCGGGCGCGCTGGTCTACACGGCCGGCCAGCTCGGGCTGGATCCGGCCAGCGGCAACCTGGTCGCGGGCGGGGTCGCCGAGCAGACCGACCGGGCGCTGCGCAACGTGACGGCTGTCCTGGACGCGGCCGGCGTCTCGCTCGACCGCGTGGTGAAGACGACCGTCCTGCTGGCCGATATGGCGGACTTCGCGGCGATGAATAAGGTTTACGCCAGCCACTTCTCGAACCCGTTCCCGGCGCGGTCGACGTTCGCGGTCAAGGAGCTCCCGAAGGGGGCGCTGGTCGAGATCGAGGCGGTCGCCGTTGCCATGGACGGCGGCTGACGGATACCATCGGCGCCTTCCGTGACGTTGGAGCCACTACGCCCTTGGTAGCGACCGCGGCCATCGTCCTGGCCGCCGGCCAGGGGACCCGCATGCGATCGCGGATCCCCAAGGTCCTTCACCCGCTGGCCGGCCGGCCGATGATCGAGCACGTCCTCTCCTCCCTGGCGGCGGCCGGGATCGAGCATCCCGTCGTGGTCATCGGCTTCGGCGCGGACCAGCTCGAAGCCGCCCTGGGCGATCGGGTCCCGACCGTGCGCCAGGAACCGCAGCTCGGCACGGCCGACGCCGTGCGGCGCGGCCTGGAGCGCGTGCCGGCCGAGACGCGCCACGTCCTGGTCACCATGGGCGACGTTCCGCTGCTGCCGCCGGACCTGTTCCAGCGCCTGCTGCGCGAGCAGGCCGAGGGCGAGGCCACGATCGCGCTGCTGGCGGCCACCCTGGATGACCCGCAGGGCTACGGGCGCATCGTGCGCCAGGCCGATGGCGCCGCCCGGGCCATCGTGGAGGAGCGCGACGCCGACGACGCGATCCGCGCGGGCCGCGAGGTCAACGTCGGCACCTACTGCTTCGACGCCGGCTGGCTGCGGGCCAATGCCGGCAGCGTGCCGGCCTCGGCATCCGGTGAGTACTACCTGACCGACCTGGTCGCGGTGGCCGCCGCCGGCGGCCGGCGGGTGGCGGTGGTGACGGCCCCGCGCGCCGAGCTGACGACCGGCATCAACGACCGCGCCCAGCTGGCGGCGGCTGACCGGCTGCTGCGCGAGGCCATCGCCGCCGAGCACCTCCGCAACGGGGTGACGATCATCGACCCGGCCACGACCCGGATCGATGCCGGCGTGGAGATCGGCCAGGACGCACGCATCGAGCCGTTCACGATCCTATCAGGCAGCACGGTCATCGCCCAGGACGCGGTGATCGGGCCGCGGTCGGAGATCCACGACTCGCGCATCGGCCCGCGGAGCCGAGTGTGGGCCAGCATCGTCGAGGGCTCGAGCGTGGCAGAGGACGTGCAGATCGGCCCATACAGCCATGTGCGACCCGGATGCCAGATCGGCCCGCGCTGCAGGATCGGCAATTTCGCCGAGCTCAAGAACACCTCGCTGGGCGCCGGCACCCAGCAGCACCACTTCAGCTACCTGGGTGACGCCGAGGTCGGCGAGGACGTGAACATCGGCGCCGGTGCGATCACCGCCAACTTCGACGGCGAGCGCAAGCAGCGGACGGTCATCGGCAGGGGCGCGTTCATCGGCGTCGACACCATGCTCCGGGCACCGGTCACCATCGGCGAGGGAGCGCGCACCGGTGCCGGCGCAGTGGTGACCCGCGACGTTGCGCCGGGCAAGACCGTGGTCGGCATGCCGGCCCGGCCGATCGACGCCCGGCGCCGCCGCGCCGAGCTGGTCGCCGACCGGAACCCGCAGCAGGGAGGCGGCACACCTCCTCGAGATGCCTGAACCAGGCGCCGGCGGCAGTGCCACCGGCAACCCGCTCCTCGACCTGCTGATCGTTGCGCTCCTGATCGTGGTCAGCGGCTTCTTCGCCGCGTCGGAACTGTCGCTGATCACCGTCAAGCGCCACCGGTTGGCGCAGCTGGCCAGCGAGGGCAACCGCGCCGCGGCGACGGCCGAGCGGCTGGTGGAGGATCCATCGCGCTTCCTGGCCACCATCCAGGTGGCACTCACGTTCCTGGGCTTCCTGGCCTCGGCAGTGGGCGCCGTCTCGTTCTCGGGATCGATCGCCGATGTCATCGAGCTCATCCCCTGGGGTCCGATCCAGGGCGCGGCGCCGACCATCGCCTTCCTGCTGACCACGCTGCTGATCGCCCTCGTCACCATCGTCGTCGGCGAGCTGGCGCCCAAGACCCTCGCGCTGTCGTTCACCGAGAACTTCGCCCTCTTCGTGGCGCGCCCCATCGCCTTCATGGAGCGCGTGCTGAGCCCCTTCGTGTGGCTCGTGACGCTGGTGTCGGGGCTGCTGGTGCGCGCCTTCGGCGGCCGGGAGAAGCCGCAGGCCGGCTATCTCTCGACGGAGGAGCTGAAGCTGCTGGTCGAGACGGGCAGCGAGCAGGGCGGCATCGAAGAGGACGAGAAGGAGATGATCCACGGGGTCATCGAGCTCGGCGAGCGCCGGGTCCACGAGGTCATGGTGCCGCGCATTGGCATCCGGGCCGTCGACGTCAACGATCCCATGGACGAGGTGCTGGACCTCATCATCCGGGCCGGCCACTCGCGGGTGCCCGTGTTCGAGGAGAGCCTCGACAACATCGTCGGGGTGCTCTACGCCAAGGACCTGCTGCCGTATCTCAAGCGCAACGGAACGAAGCCGCCGCAGATCGACATCCGCAAGCTGGTGCGGCCGCCGGTCTACGTGCCGGAGAGCAAGGCCGTGGACGAGCTCCTGCACGAGATGCAGGTCACCAAGCGCCACATCGCCATCGTGGTCGACGAGTACGGCGGGACCGCCGGCCTGATCACCCTGGAGGACGTGGTCGAGGAGATCGTGGGCGAGATCCAGGACGAGTACGACCGCGAGGAGTCCCTGGTCGAGCCGCTGTCGAACGATGGTGAGCTCAGCTACCGCCTGGACGGCCGGCTCAGCATGGACGACCTGCGGGACCTGTTCGGGCTCCCGGATGAGGAGGAGGAGGACGAGGACGCCTACGACACCCTCGGCGGCCTCATCGTGCACCGGGTGGGTCGCATCCCGCTGCCGGGCGCGACGGTGAAGTTCCGGGACCTGACCCTCACCGTCGACGCCGCGGAACCGCGCCGGGTGGCCAAGGTCATCGCCAGTCGACCGAATCCGCAGGACGCAGGCCCGAACGGCGACACCGTAGACGGGACGACCTAGCCGCCGATTCCCCGGTTCCGCCGCCAGATGGCGGCGTTCAGCGCCGTGGCAAAGCTCACCCACGCCAGGTAGGGGAGCAAGAGCAGGCCGGCCGCCAGGCGCTGGCGGGCAAAGAGGACCGTCGTCGCCGCCACCGCGACCCACATCGCCACGATCTCGGCCAGCGCCAGCCCTGGCCGCCGCAGGCCGAAGAAGATCGGGGTCCAGGCCGCATTCAGGGCCAGCTGGACGCCGAACGCCCCCAGGGCCCGGTTCCGGCTGCCAGCCTGCGGCCGGCCGGCGACCAGCGCCGCCGCGATGCCCATCAGCGTGTACAGCAGCGTCCAGGCGGGACCGAAGGCGGCCGGCGGTGGGCTCCAGCGCGGCTTGGCGAGCTGTCGGTACCAGGCGGGAGCCGGAAACGGCAGGCCGATGAGTGCCGGCACGAAGCTGAGCGCCAGCCATCCCCCGAACCGCGCACGGCGGCTCACGGTGCGATCACCGAGTCGACCACCGACTGCAGCTCGGCCCGACGCTCCGGAGGGATCGGCAGGGCGAACAGCCCCTCCAGCGCGACGTCGCGCCAGCGGCGTGCCTCTGTCTCGGCGACCTGCCGGGCGCCGCAGCGCTCCAGGATGCCCAGCACCTCGTCAACCTCGGGCTGCGGCATCGGCCCGGTGGCGTCGGCGCCGTAGATCTCGCGCAGGCGGGTCGCGTCCGGCTCGGCGGCGTGCTGCAGCGCCCAGACGAGCGGCAGCGTCTTCTTGCGCTTCCGGATGTCGCCGGCTTCCGGCTTGCCCGACTCGGCGGACGTCCAGAACGAGCCCTTGACGTCATCGGCCATCTGGAAGGCCAGGCCCAGGTCGTAGCCGAACTGCTTGAAGCGCTCGACGACCTCGCCGTCGTCCACCGCCAGGATGGCGCCCGCTTCGAGCGAGGCGCTGATGAGGGCGGCGGTCTTGCGGCCGATCATCTCCATGTACTCGTCCACCGTGACGTCCGTCCGCCGCTCGAAGCTGATGTCCAGGAACTGGCCCTCGCACAGCGCCAGGCAGGTCTGGTCGTAGCGGCGCATCAGCTGCAGGAGCCGATGCTCGCTGATCTGCCCGGCATCCAGCGCGCGGTACAGCGCCAGGCGCGACAGGGCGAACAGCGCGTCGCCGGCGTTGATGGCCAGCGGCACGCCCCAGATCGCCCACAGGGTGGGCCGATGCCGCCGCTCCGCGTCGGCGTCCTCGATGTCGTCATGGACGAGGCTGAAGTTGTGGCCCAGCTCCACCGCGGCGGCCCCGGGCAGGGCCGAATCGTGCTCGCCGGTCAGCGCTTCGTAGGCCAGCAGGCCGAGGAGCGGCCGCATGCGCTTGCCGCGCGGCCCGTCGGGCTGGTCGAGCCCCAGGTGATAGGCGAGCATCTCGTAGAGCGGCTTGGCCGGCCCTTCGTGGCCGTCCAGCACCGCCCGCATCTCGTCCTCGATCTGGACCAGCAGGTCGTTAAACTCGGTCCTGATGTCCAGCAGCCGCGTCGCTTCGACGGCCTTCTCCATGCTCTCCACGCCCGAAGCGTACCCGAGCAGCCGTCGGTGAGCCGCGCCCGCCTCTACAAGACCGAGGCGATCGTCCTGCGCAGCATGGACCTGGGCGAGGCCGATCGGGTGCTCACCGTCCTTACCCCGCGGCTCGGCAAGCTGCGCGTCATCGCCAAGGGCATCCGGCGGCCACGCTCGCGGCTGGGTGGCGGCCTGGAGCCGTTCAGCGACGTGCACCTGGTGCTGGCCATCGGCCGCACCTTCGACGTCGTCACCCAGGTGGCCCTCGAGGATCCCCACCTCGGCCTGCGGAATGACCTGCACTCCACGGCCGCGGCCTGGTACCTGGTCGAGCTGGCCGACCGCTTCTGCGAGGGATCGGCCGACTCGCATGATGCCTTCGTGCTGCTGGCGCAGGGCCTGGCTGCGCTCGACGCCGCGCCGGCCGAAGTCTCGCGCGAGGTGATCGCTCGCTGGTTCGAGCTGCACCTGCTCGACGTCATGGGCTTTCGCCCGGAGCTGGCCCGCTGCCTCGAGTGCGGCGCGGAGATCGGCCCGGTCGACAACAGCTTCTCCGCGGCGGCCGGCGGGGTGCTGGGCCCCGAATGCCGCCACGCGGCGCTCGGGGCACGGCCGATCGACGCTGACGCGCTCAAGGTCCTGCGTCACCTCCAGCGCTCCGGCCTCGGCGACGTGCTGCGGCTGCGCCTGCCCTCGGCCACGGCGCGCGAGGTCGAACGGCTGCTGCACGCCACCGTATCGGCCGTCCTGGAGCGCGAGCTGCGGAGCCGTGACTTCTTCGAGGAGGTCGCCGCTCGGCACGGCACCGTGGCGGTGCCCGTCCAGGGTTCGCCGGCAGCGGAGCCCGTCGGCTCGCCGTGAGCTGGCGGCTGAGGACGCAGGCCCCGTGCCCATCGCCCGCCTGGTCCGCCGCGCCACCGGGGTGCCGGTCGGCGGCTAGGCTAGACTCGGAGCCCGAAGCGCCGGGACCATCGGTCCACCACCTGCTGCAACCCGAGGAGCGCCGACGACCGTGCCTGCGCCGAACATGGAAACCATCGTCTCGCTCGCCAAGCGTCGGGGGTTCGTGTTCCCGTCGAGCGAGATCTATGGCGGCATGGGCGGCTTCTGGGACTACGGCCCGCTGGGCGTGGAGCTGAAGAACAACATCAAGGCCGCCTGGTGGCGTTCGATGGTCCAGGCGCGGGACGACATCGTGGGCCTCGACGCGGCGATCGTGATGAACCCCCGGGTGTGGGAGGTATCGGGCCATGTCGGCGGCTTCAGCGATCCCATGGTCGACTGTCGCAACTGCAAGCTGCGCTTCCGGGCCGATGATCTGAAGGGCCCGCCGTCCGAGATCGCCTGCCCGAACTGCGGGCAGCGCGGCACGCTCACCGAGGCGCGGCAGTTCAACCTCATGTTCAAGACGCACGTGGGGCCGGTGGAAGAGAGCGCGAGCGTTGCCTACCTGCGGCCCGAGACGGCCCAGGGCATCTTCGTGAACTTCGACAACGTGGCCACCACCACGCGCAAGAAGCTGCCGTTCGGAATCGCCCAGATCGGCAAGAGCTTCCGCAACGAGATCACGCCGGGCAACTTCATCTTTCGCGATCGCGAGCTCGAGCAGATGGAGATGGAGTACTTCGTCCATCCCCGCGAGGAGGAGCGCTGGTTCGCCTACTGGGTGCAGGAGCGCCTGCGCTGGTGGACCGATGAGCTCGGCGTCGGCGCCGACCGCCTCCGCCTGCGTCCGCACGACGCCGACGAGCTCAGCCACTACTCCAGGCAGACGACGGACATCGAGTACGCCTTCCCGATGGGCTGGTCGGAGCTGGAGGGCGTAGCGGACCGCACTGACTACGACCTGCGCGCCCATGCCGCCGGATCCGGCAAGAGCCTGGCGATCTTCGACGAGGCATCCGGCGAGCACGTCGTGCCGTATGTCATCGAGCCGGCCATGGGCGTCGACCGGGCGGTGCTGACCGTGCTGCTGGACGGCTACGAGGAGGAGCAGCTGGCCAAGGAGAAACGGGTGGTGCTGCGCCTGCGCCCCGGCCTGGCGCCGGTCAAGGCGGCGGTCCTGCCGCTGCTGCGCAATCGGCCGGAGCTGGTCGAGCGCGCGCGGGCGCTGACCGCGGACCTGAAGCGGCGGATGGCGGCGACCTACGACGACACCGCCTCGATCGGCAAGCTCTACCGACGCCAGGACGAGATCGGCACGCCGTTCTGCGTGACGCTGGACGTCGACTCGCTGACGGATGGTGCCGCCACCATCCGCGAGCGCGACTCGATGACCCAGGAGCGCGTGACGCTCGGGGAGATTCCTGATCGGCTGGCATCCCTGCTCGCCGGGTCGGGCACCTGGGCCGGCGTGCCGCGCGAGACCGCGGCCGAATGACCACGCCCACCGCCCTGGCCGCGGCCCGCGCGGCGTTCGAGCGCGGCGACCACGAGGCGGCCGTGCGGCTGGTGACGCAGCTGCTCGACGAGCGGCCCGGCGACGATGCCGCTCACGAGCTCCGGGCTCGCGCCGAGCTCGCCCTGGGTCGCACTGCGGAGGCAGAGCGCGACGCGCAGGATGCAGTGCGCCTGGATCCAGAGGAGATCCGATACCGCGAGCTGCTGGCCCAGGTGCTCGCCGCCGGCGGCGCCCACCACGACGCGGCGACCGAATACCGACGCTTGGCACGAAATGATCCGCGGCAGCGAGATTGGGCGCTGGCCGAGGCGGGGGAGCGCCTGAGCGCGGCCGAGGCTGACGAGGCCGTGGAGGCCGCGCGGCGTGCCGTCCGCCTCGATCGGGCTGACCCGTCGGCTCAGGTTGCCCTGGCACGAGCCCTGGTCCGCACGGGGGACGCGGCCGGCGCCATGGCCGCCTCGGCAGCCGCGCTCCAGCTGGCGCCGGACGACCCTGCCGCCCGCGAGGCCGCGGCGGACGCCAGCTGGTTGACCGGTAACGCGGCCGGCGCGTTGGCCGCCTTCCGCGACCTCGCCGCGCGGTCTCCGGGCGCGGAGCGGACGCGGCTGACCGACAAGGCCCGCCGCCTCTACCGCTCGCGGGCGGGGGCGCTCGGCCGGTTCGTGGCGGCCTGGCCGTGGCTGTTCGGCCTGGCGCTCCGCAACGGGTGGCTGCACATCAGGTGAGCGCCAGGCCGCCCTCCAGGCCACCGGGCGCCGCTTCGGCCACTGCCGGCGAGCTGCGCGAGCGGCTGGCCGCGGCCCTCCACGCCGCCATGCGCCGGCCGGACTCCGAGGCCATCGCCCTGACCGCCGATCGGACCAAGGCCATGGCCGTGGCGCTCGCCGGCCTGCCCGACGAGGCGCGCGTGCCGGTGACCAGCCTCGAGCTGACGGTCCGCGACGCGGCCGTGGTGCTCGGCTTCCATCCGGAGCACGTGCGCCGGCTCATCCGTTCCGCCCGGCTGCGCGCCCGCCGGGTCGGTGGCGACTACCGGATTGCGCTCGACGAGCTGTGGCCGTTCCTGGAGGCCCGCTACCGCGAGCCCGGCCGCCGGCGCCTGCGCCCCCGCCGGTGAGCGACCTGCGCATCGTGCCGTCGGCAGCGCTGAGCGCCGCCGAGTGGGACGAGCTCACGGCCCTCTGCATCGCGGCCTTCGCCGAGCCATGGGACGGGTACTGGGAGTCCATCGGGCCCGGTCGGCACGTCATCGCGCAGGACGCGTCCGGACGGATTGCAGCCCACGGCGCCATCGTCGACCGCGTCCTCTATTCCGGCGAACTCGTCGTGCCGGCAGCTTACGTCGAGGCCGTGGCCGTGCTGCCGGATCGGCAGCGCAGCGGGCTCGGCAGCGCCGTGATGCGGACCATCAACGACCTCATCGACGAGCGCTACCAGCTTGGCGCGCTGGGCACCGGATCACAGCCGTTCTACGCGCGGCTGGGCTGGGAAGTCTGGCGCGGTCCGACCTGGGTCCGCCGCCGCGACGGCAGCCGCGAGCGCTCCGCCGACGAGGACGGCGGGATCATGGTCAGGCGCACGCGCTGGACGCCGGCGGCGGTCGACCTGGACGCGCCGATCGCCGTCGACTGGCGGCCGGGCGAGGTGTGGTGACCGGCTCCGCCGGGCACACCGGTACAATCTGACCCTTCCCCAGCCACGGATCACGGAGGCCCTTCCGGCGCATGGCCAGCACCACCACTCGCAAGCGCACCGCCAAGACCGCCGCCAGCAGCGGCACGCCGGGCAAGCTGATCTACACCTTCCCCGAGGGCAATGCCACCATGCGCAGCCTCCTCGGCGGCAAGGGCGCCGGGCTGGCCGAGATGACCAACGCCGGGCTGCCGGTGCCGCCGGGCTTCACGATCACCACCGAGGCCTGCAACGCGTACTACGCGGCTGGCAAGCAGCTGCCGCCGGGCCTGTGGGACGACGTGCTGGCCCACATGCACGCGCTGGAGCAGGAGACCGGCAAGGGCTTCGGCGATCCGGCCAATCCGCTGCTCGTCAGCGTGCGCTCCGGCGCGGCGTTCAGCATGCCCGGCATGATGGACACCGTCCTCAACCTGGGGCTCAACGAGCACACGGTCGAGGGCCTGATCAAGCTCACCGACAACGAGCGCTTCGGCTATGACGCCTGGCGACGCTTCGTGGCCATGTTCGGCCGGATCGTGCTTGACATCCCGGCCACGGAGTTCGACGAGCCGTTCGACGCGCTCAAGGAGGAGCGCGGCGTCAGGCAGGACACGGAGCTCACCGCCGACGACCTGCGCCAGATCGCCGAGCGCTACCGCGAGATCGTGCGCGAGAAGACCGGCGAGCCCTTCCCGACCGACCCGTATCGGCAGCTGGAGCTGGCCGTGCGCGCCGTCTTCGACAGCTGGTTCGGCAAGCGGGCGCACGACTACCGCGAGTTCAACAAGATCCCGCACGACCTGGGCACCGCCGTGAACGTGGTGACCATGGTGTTCGGCAACATGGGCAGCGACTCGGGCACTGGCGTCGCCTTTACCCGCGACCCGAACACCGGCGAGAAGGTGCTCTACGGCGAGTACCTGACCAACGCGCAGGGCGAGGACGTGGTGGCGGGCGTGCGCACGCCGGAGAAAATCAGCCACATGCGCGACGAGCTGCCTGAGGTCTACGCCGAGTTCGAGTCGATCGCCGAGCGGCTGGAACGCCATTACCGCGACGTCCAGGATCTGGAGTTCACCATCGAACGCGGCAAGCTGTACATGCTCCAGACCCGGTCCGCCAAGCGCACGGCGCCGGCGGCGGTGAAGGTCGCGGTCGACATGGCGGGCGAGGGCATCCTGTCTCGTGAAGAGGCGGTGCAGCGCGTCGACCCGCACCAGATCGTCCAACTGCTGCTCCCGCGCTTCGACGAGGCGGCCAAGGCCACCGCCGGCGATCGGTTCCTGGCCAAGGGCCTGAACGCCTCCCCGGGGGCCGCCACCGGCAAGGCGATCCTCGATCCGGATCGGGCGGTCGAGGCCAAGGCTGCCGGTGACCCGGTCATCCTGGTGCGGATCGAGACCAGCCCCGATGACGTGCACGGCATGCTGGCCGCCCTGGGCGTGCTGACGGCCCGCGGCGGCGCAACCTCGCATGCCGCCGTGGTGGCGCGCTCGATGGGCCTGCCGTGCGTGGCCGGGGCCGAGACGCTGCGCATCGACTACGCCAGGCGCGAGGTGCACGCCGGCGCCGTGACGGTGCGCGAGGGCGACATGATCAGCATCGACGGCACCACCGGCGAGATCTACGCTGGCGAGCTGCCGACCATCGAGGCGCGCTTCGAGGACGAGCACGACCTGGCCACCCTCCTGTCATGGGCCGATGAGATCCGCCGCCTGCAGGTCTGGGCCAATGCCGACTACCCGCGCGATGCGGAGCGCGCGCGCGCCTTCGGCGCGCAGGGCATCGGCCTGTGCCGCACCGAGCACATGTTCTTCGAGGAGGAGCGGCTGCCGACCGTGCAGCGCATGATCCTCAACGCCACCCGCGCGACGGAGGCCAAGCACCGTCGTGATGCTGGCAGCGAGCTGTCGGACGATGACCGCGAGGCGATCAGCGTCTTCGATGCGGCGCTGGCGGAGCTCGAGGCCCTGCAGACCGATGATTTCGCCGGCCTCTTCCGGGCCATGGACGGCCTGCCGGTGGTCATTCGCCTCATCGACCCGCCGCTGCACGAGTTCCTGCCGTCGCACGACGAGCTGCTGGAGAAGGTAACCAGGCTGCGCACCCTGCTGGAGGCACCATCGGGCCAGACCGATGCGGTGGCCGATCGAGCGACGCCCGCCCTGGAGAAGGGCCTGACCCGCATCTTCGGAGAGAAGGACGCGGCGCGGGCCATGAAGCTCATCGGCCGCCAGGGACGGGCATCGACGGACGGCACCGATGGCGACCGCGGCGCCATGCAGGCCGAGCTGGCGGACGCAGAGGAATTGCTGGCCGCGGTGGAGCAGATGCGCGAGGTCAACCCCATGCTGGGCATGCGCGGCTGCCGGCTGGGGCTGCTGATCCCCGATATCGTCCGGATGCAGACCCGCGCCATCCTGGCCGGGGCGGCGCGGGTGGCCGCGGAGGGCAAGACGCCGCTGCCGGAGATCATGATCCCGCTGGTCGGCCACGTGAACGAGCTGGCCGAAACGCGCCGGGTGCTCGAGGCCGAGGTGGCCAAGATCGTCGAGGCCTCGGGGCAGCAGGTGGACTACAAGTTCGGGACGATGATCGAGGTCCCGCGCGGCGCCCTGACCGCGGGCGAGATCGCCGAGCATGCCGAGTTCTTCAGCTTCGGCACCAACGACCTGACCCAGATGACGTTCGGCTTCAGCCGCGACGACGCGGAAGGCAAGTTCCTGCTGCAGTACGTCGACCGCAAGATCCTGCCGGAGAACCCGTTCCAGGTCCTGGACCGCGATGGGGTCGGGCAGCTGGTGCGCCTAGCCACCGAGCGTGGCCGCGCCGCCCGCAAGGGCCTGAAGGTCGGCATCTGCGGCGAGCACGGCGGCGACCCGTCGAGCATCGCCTTCTGCCACGAGGTGGGGCTGGACTACGTGTCCTGCTCGCCATTCCGCGTGCCGGTCGCACGGCTGGCGGCTGCGCAGGCCGCAATCAGCCAGACGGAGGTTCGCGACCGCTAGCGGCCGTCGATGGCCGTCCGCTCACGGCGACGCGTCGCCGCTCGAGGTCTCGCTCGCCGTTTCGCTGGCGGTTGGCGAAGTCGTCGGTGTTGACGTCACGGTGGGTTCTGCGCTTGACGTTGGCGAAACGCGCGGCGTGGCCGATGCGGGACCTGGCGTGGGGCGATGCGCGCCTTGCGTCGGGGTGGGCAACCCCGGCGATGGGCCTGGTGTCGGCGCGGCCACTGACGCCGGCGCCGACGTTGTCGGGCTGGGAGTAGGGGAGGGATCGGCGGTCGGCGACAGCCCGAACTTGGAGCTGGCGCTCGGCCGACCCGTATTTCCCAGTACCGCCTGGGTTGGTGAGACGGACGCTTCGCCGATGCCATTCAGCGCAGGCATCCATCCCGCAAGAGCCGCACCGACGGCGACCGCCGCCACGGACCCTGCCGCCGCAATTCCGACTGCAATCCGGCGGGGAGTGCGTGGGCCATCCCAGCCGGGAGCTGGAGCCACGGCTGGGGCCGGCGCGCCCGCCCGCTCCAGGTCGATGGCGGCGAGCAGGTCGAAGGCGTCGATCCGCATCCGGCAGTCGGGGCACATCCAGGCGTGGATGAGCACGTCGCGAGGCAGCTCACCCATGGTCCCGTCGATGAGCCACTGTTCCACCGGGCGGTGTCGATCGCGCGATGGAGGGTGGCGGCCGATCCTCGGCAGGTTCACCTGGGGCGCATCGCAGGCGCGATTCCGATGGTGCGCGCCGTCGCTTCCTCCACGCGACGAGCGATCGGACCCGGGCGCGGCGCTGGTGATGGGGAGGCCCGCAGCGCGCTGATTGTCGCAGCCAGGTAGCGCGCTCGCGCATCGCGCAATGCCCGGCGCGTCGTGGACAGGGGCTGGCCGAGCATCCAGGCAACGTCGCGCTCGTCCAGTCGTTCGACTTCGCCGGCGATGAAGATCGCGCGTTGCTCGAACGGAAGCTGGGCCAGCGCTTCGAGCACAGCGGGCGCCGCACCGAGTTCAGCAAGGGCGGCCGCGTCGGGCGGCGTGCGCCTCGGCCGGAACCGTTTCGCCGCTGGCAGCTCGCGGATCACGCGCCGGCGAAGCCACACCGCGGCACGCTCGGGGTGATGCATCCGCGCGGCCTCGCTCATGCCAGCGGCCAGGGCTCTGCTGGCCGTCGTTGCAGCAAGCTGCCGATCGCCGAGCGCCAGCAGCAACGCGAAGCCGTGCAGACGCGACCCATGCGCTTCACGGAATGCGCCTGCCAGGAGCTCAGAGCCGTGACCATCGGCGGTACGAGGCGAACTGGTCGTGCTGGGTCCTCGGAACTACGCGGTGCGG
>DATBJR010000137.1:0-13057 GCA_036556325.1 Candidatus Limnocylindria bacterium
CACGAGGCGGAGGCGCGCCTGATCGGCGGCACCGCCGGCGTGCGCAGCGCCAGCCCGGCGGCCGCGGTCCATGGCGAGGTGCCGGATGTCGGCTAGCCAGTCACGCGCCCATGACCTGCGGCGAGGCGACTCGCTGCTGTCGGCGCGTGCCAAGGAGGCCGGGCGCGCGCTGCTGGCGCCGGTCGTGCGCCTGGCGATGGCGCTCCATCTGACGCCGAACACCATCACGGTCATCGGCTTCGTCATCGTGGCGGGCGCCGCCGTCCTGGTCGGGACGGGCAACCTGCTGGCCGGGGCCATCATCCTCACCGCCGGCTCGCTGCTGGATGCGGTCGACGGCGCGCTCGCGCGGGCCACCGGCGCCGGCAGCTCGTTCGGCAGCTTCCTGGACTCGACCCTCGACCGCGCAGCCGAGGCGGTGCTGTACGGCGGCATCGTGGCCTACTTCCTGGGCAGCAGCAGCGCTCCCACGGCGCCCGTGCTGCTGACGCTGGTCGCCCTGGGCGGCTCCTTCATGGTGAGCTACACCCGCGCCCGGGCGGAGGGCATCGGCCTGACCGCCTCCGTCGGGCTGGCACCGCGCATGGAGCGGCTGGTGCTGACCTTCGCGGGCATCGGCCTTGCGGGACTGGGATTCGCATTCGCACTCATCGCGGCGCTGGGCATCGTGGCGGTCCTCTCGGTGGCCACCACCGTCCAGCGCATCTGGCACGTCCATCGGCTCAGCTCGGCAGGTCCGGCTGTGGCAACCAACGCAACGACAAGGGAGAAGTGAGCAGGGTGGCTGACACCAACGGCAAGAGCGCAACCAACGGCAAGCACGGCACGGACGGCAAGATTCGGGTCGCCATCGTGGGGGTGGGCAACTGCGCCTCGAGCCTGGTCCAGGGCCGGTACTACTACGCCGACGCCAAGGAGACCGACTTCGTCCCCGGCCTGATGCACGTGAACCTGGGCGGCTACCACATCCGCGACATCGAGTTCGTGGCGGCCTTCGACGTGGACAAGGAGAAGGTCGGCAAGGACCTGTCGCAGGCGATCTTCTCCGGCCAGAACAACACCTACCAGTTCGCCGACGTGCCGAACACCGGCGTCACCGTCGAGCGCGGCATGACGCATGACGGCCTGGGCAAGTACCTCAGTGAGATCATCGAGAAGGCCCCCGGACCCACGGCCGACGTGGTCGGCATCCTCAAGGAGCGCAAGGTCGACGTGATGGTCTCCTACCTGCCGGTGGGCAGCGAGGAGGCCACCAAGTGGTACGTCGAGCAGGCCCTGCAGGCCGGCGTGGCCTTCGTGAACGCCATCCCGGTCTTCATTGGCCGCGAGCCGTACTGGCAGCGGCGCTTCGCCGAGCGGGGGCTGCCGATCATCGGCGACGACATCAAGTCGCAGGTCGGCGCCACCATCACCCACCGCGTGCTGACCCGGCTGTTCATGGACCGCGGTGTCCGGATCGACCGCACCTACCAGCTCAACTTCGGGGGCAACACCGACTTCCTGAACATGCTGGAGCGGGAGCGCCTGGAGTCGAAGAAGATCAGCAAGACCAACGCCGTGACCTCCATGCTCGACTACGAGATCGGCGACGACGACGTCCACGTCGGCCCGTCCGACTACGTGCCGTGGCTGAAGGACCGCAAGTGGTGCCACATCCGGATGGAGGGCACCACCTACGGCGACGTGCCGCTGAACCTGGAGCTGAAGCTGGAGGTCTGGGACTCGCCGAACTCGGCCGGCGTCATCACCGACGCCATCCGTTGCGCGAAGCTCGGCCTCGACCGCGGCCTGGCGGGCACGCTGGTCGCACCCTCGAGCTACTTCATGAAGTCGCCGCCGATCCAGATCCACGACGACGTGGCCTACAACCGGGTGGAGGCCTTCATCCGCGGGGAGGACAACGAGACGCTCGACGGCTCGCAGGCACCGGCCAAGCGCAAGCTCCGCAAGCTGGCCGAGGCCCACACCACCAAGACGGCTGCGAGCGTCGGCTGAGCCGATGCCGGCCAGCAGCCCGGCGAGCGGCACCACTGGCCTGACGGCCACGGTGCGAGGCGGCGGCGCGGCGGCGCCCGGCGAGCGGACGCGTGAGCGGCTTGCCTTCTGGGCCTACCGCGCCGGCGAGACGGCCATGGGTGCGCTGCCGCGTGGCCTGGTCCTGCCGGTGTCCGCCGCCGCCGGCAACGCCGCCTACGACCTGGCGGGCGACAAGGGCGACGTCGTCCGCGACAACCTGGCGCACGTCATGGGCCTGCCCGCCGACGACGCGCGGGTGGCGCGCGCGGCCAGGCGCGCGTTCCGCAACTACGCGCGCTACCTGGCCGACGTCATGCGCCTGGCGAGCGAGGAGCCCCAGGATGTCGGTGCGCTGGTCGACATCGCCAACATCGAGATCCTGTGGGAAGCGCAGGCCGACCGGAAGGGGGTGCTGCTGTGCACGGTGCACGTCGGCGGCATGGACCTGATCGCGCCGGCGCTCAAGGTCTATGACCAGGCGCTGCACGTGGTGGCCGACGACACGACCTACGGCCGACTCTACGACCATCTCAAGCAGGTGCGCGCCAGGCACGGCCTGACGCTCATCGGCTGGCGCAACCTGCGCGCCCTGATCAAGGCGCTGCGCGCCGGCGAGAACCTGGTCCTGTTCTGTGACGGTGGCTACCGGGCGGGTGACGTGCCGGTCGAGTTCATGGGCGAGGCGACGACGTTCCCCGCCGGTCCGGCCACGCTGTCGGCGCGGTCGGGTGCGCCGATGCTGCCCGTGGCCTGCCAGCGTACCCGTGGCGACAGGTTCACCGCGCGCGGCTTGCCACTCATCCGTGCCGCCAGCGACGAGCCGGCGGAGATCTTCCGCGCCACGCAGCAGCTGGCCGATGAGCTCGCCACGGTCATCGCCGGCGACCCCGGGCAGTGGTACATGTTCCGTCCGATCTGGCCGCAGACCGACGCCGCCCGGACGCGGGCCCGCGTCGCGCTCGACCGGGCGCGCCGCGGCGAGGACTGGACCCGCCCGGACAGCGCCTGACGGATGCGCGGACGCCTGGTGCGCATCGGCCTGCGGCTGGCCGATCTCGTCGCCCGCTCCCTGCCGGTCGGCGTGGCCTACGGGGTTGCCGATCTGGCGGGACGTGCCTGGTACCGATTGGCCCCGGATCGCCGCGCGCTCGTGACGGACACGATGCGCCGGATCGCGGTGGCCACCGGTCGCCCCGCCTCCGGTGGTGCGCTGCGCCGGATGGTCAAGGATGCGTTCATTGGCCACGCCCGCTACTGGCTCGAGTTTCTCCGCGCCCCGCACTACACCGATCGCGCGCTGGCGCACATCCTTCACGTCGACGAGTGGGAGCGCTGGGAGCCGCTGCTGCGCGATGGAGCGGTGGTGGCGGTCCCGCACCTGGGCAACTTCGAGCCATACGGCCACTTCGTCGCCGCCGCCGGGCTGCGCGGCGTGGCGCCCGTCGAGGAGACGGAGCCACCGGAGCTGTTCGAATTTCTCATGGCCCGCCGGGCGAGCGGCCAGGGCGTGGAGATCGTCCCGCTGCGGCACGCCTTCCGGCCGATGCTCGCCGCGCTGCGGCGCAACGACTTCGTGGCCCTGGTGGCGGACCGCGACCTGTCCGGCGACGGCGTGCCGGTCACGATGTTCGGCCATCCCACCACCCTGCCCGCCGGCCCGGCGACCCTGGCGCTGCGCACCGGCAAGCCGCTGCTCATGGCCCGCGTCCTGCGCACGGCGCCCGAGCGGTTCCAGGTTCGGGCCGAGCTGGTGGAGGCGCCGCGAACTGGCCAGGCAGAGGCCGACGTGGTCGGCCTGACCACGGCGCTGGCGGCGAGCTTCGAACGGGCCATCGGCGAGGCGCCGGAGCAATGGTGGGCGGCGTTCCAGCCCTTCTGGACCGACCAGCGCCAGCGCGCGGCCGAGCCGGCCAGGCCGGAAGCCGACTGATGACGCGCAACGGCGGCACGCGCGGCAAGGCGGACATGCACCTGCACACGCTCTACTCGGACGGGGTGCACGGGGTCCAGGCGCTGCTGGATCACGTCGAGCGCAGGACGGACCTGGACCTGATCGCGATCACCGATCACGAGCGGCTGGACGGCGCCCTCCGCGCCCGCGAGCTGCACGCCGCGGGCGACTACTCGTTCGAGCTGGTGGTGGGCGAGGAGGTCACCACCCGACGCGGGCATGTGCTGGCGCTGTTCATCAAGAAGCAGATCCCCGCTCTGCGGCCGCTGCCCGAGACGCTCGAGCGGATCCACGACCAGGGCGGCCTGGCGATTGCCGCCCACCCGATGGCGCCGCTCACCCCCAGCCTTGGGCGACGCAGCCTGCTCGCCCTCCACGCCGATCCCGACCCACGGCACCACCTGGACGCCATCGAGGTCATGAATCCCAGCGCCGCAGGTCGAGCGCGGCGCCGCCCACGGCGGGAGCTGAACGAGCGGGTGCTGCAGCTGGCCGCGGTGGGCAACTCGGATGCCCACGTCCTGGAGCACGTCGCCACTGGCTGGACCTGGTTCGCGGGGACATCGGCCGAGGACTACCGGCGGGCCATCGAGGCGCGGACGACCGAGGCCGCCGGCGAGCACTGGAGCCATTGGCACAACGTGACCGTGTACGGCCGTCAGCTGGTCGCCAAGGGCCGGCACCTGCGGCATACTCTCCGTCCCACAGGAGAGTGGCGATGACGCGAGCCAACGTCGCCGAGCAGCGTGGTGCCGCCAAGGTATCGGTCCAGACGCCCGCACCCGTGCGCGGCCCGCTCAAGGTCGGCATCGTCACCCCGTACGGCTACCCGCACCCCGGCGGCGTGAACGAGCACGTTCGCCACCAGTACGACGCCATGCGGGCGCTGGGCCACGACGTCTGGATCATCACCAGCAAGTACGGCAAGGAGCGGACGACCGAGGGCCACGTCATCCGCCTGGGCACCGGCTACGCCTTCCCCGCCAACGGCAGCATGGGCCGTGTGACGCTGAGCTGGCGCTTCAAGGAGCGCGCTCGCGACCTGCTGGCCGAGCACCGGTTCGACGTGCTCCACTTCCATGAGCCGCTGGTGCCGTTCCTGTCCCCCACCGTGCTGGACCAGTCGGACACCGTGAACGTCGCCACCTTCCACGCCTTCGGCGGCTTCTCACCGTCGTACTGGGTCGGCAAGTTCTTCGCGCATCGGCTGGTCGAGAAGCTCGACGGCCGCATCGCGGTCAGCGGCGCCGCGCGTCACTTCATCAGCCGCTACTTCCCCGGCGAGTACACGATCATCCCCAACGGGGTGGAGATCGACCGCTATGCCGATGCCGAGCCGTTCGAGGAGCTGCGCGACGGCACCATCAACATCCTCTTCGTCGGCCGGTTCGAGGAGCGCAAGGGCCTCATCCACCTCCTGAAGGCGTATCACCGCTTGCGGAAGCGCAGGGTCGACGCACGGCTGCTCGTGATCGGTGCGGGGCCCAAGGCACGCGAGTATCGGCGCTACGTCGGCCTGCGCCAGATCCGCGACGTTGAGTTCCTGGGCCGGGTCAGCGACGAGGACAAGGCGCGCTACTTCGCCAGCGCCGACATCTTCTGCGCGCCCGCCACCGGCCAGGAGAGCTTCGGGATCGTGCTGCTGGAGGCGATGGCCGCCGGCGTGCCGATCGTGGCCAGCGACATCCACGGCTACAAGCGGGTCCTCCAGCGCGGCGTCCAGGGGCTGCTGGTGGAGCCGCGCAGCTACCGCGCCCTGGCCGCCGCCCTCTACGCGCTGTCCAACGACGCCGAGCTGCGGCACCGGATGGGCGAGGCGGGACGCGAGCGGGCCCCGGAGTACAGCTGGGACCGCGTCACGGAACGGGTCGTCGACTTCTACCACGAGGTCCGGGAGCGGAAGCTCGCCCCCCGCGGCTAGGTGCCGCCTCAGTCGATGAGCGGCCTCCGGAAGTTCATTCCCCGGCGATGCACCACGAAGCCGTTCGCCTCGTACACGCTGAGCGCGCCGGTCGGATTCTCCGCATCCACGCCCAGCGCCGCGCTGCTCATCCCGGCGTCGCGCAGCGCGCGCAGCGATTGGGCCACGAGGGCGCGCGCCAGCCCGCGCCGGCGCCACGGCCGCCGCACGCTGACCCCGGCCAGCTCCCCCCGCCGCTCGCCGGACTGCTCGTTGAAGGCGGTCATGATCCGGTTCATCACCACGCCGGCCACCTGGTCACCGTCCCACGCGACGCGCCACAGCTCCGGTCGGAAGTCGGGTCCCGAGAAGAAGAGCTCGAACCCAACCTCGCCTTCGGGTTGCGCGCCCCAGTGATCGCGGAACGCCTCCTGGTCGGCGCTCCAGATCGCGCGGTAATCCTCCGGCTCCACTGGACGGACCTCGAGGCCGTCGGGCATGGGCAGGTCCGCGATGTCCTGGAGGTCCGGACGCAGCATCTCGAAGAACCAGCGCACCGCCGTGAACCCCTCCGACTCGAGCAGCCGCACGCGGGGCACCGCCGTCTCCCGCGCTCCACTCTCCAGCCGCCGCTCGCGGCTCGCTCCACCCGCTTCTGTCGCGGCCTCCTGCCGAGCCAGCTCCCGCTGATGGCGAACGTTGTGCCGCAGGACGGCGCGGCCGATGCCGCGGTGGCGCCAGTCGGGGTCGACCTCGCCACCAACGGTGTAGTCCCGCCCGCCGTCGTTGTCGTCGACCGCCCGCGCCTGGCCATAGGCCACCACCTGCCCGTCGACCTCGCCGATCACGATGTCGCGCTCGGGATCGAAGCCCCACGGGTTGGCGAACCAGCGCTCCCAGTCCTCGACGGACTCGATCTCGTCGATCTCGTCCACCACGGCCGCCCGGGCGTGCATCTCGGCCAGCTGAGGCAGGTCATCGGGCAGGCGCAGCCGCCGGAAGCGCAGGCCGGGGATGGCCGGCGCCTCCGCGGTCAGCTGCGCGAGCTCCGCATCGGTCTCGATCATGCGTCCGCCTCCAGCGGCTTGCGGTACGCCGCCGAGCGGATCTCGACCTCGAAGCCGGTGCCGGTGTAGAGGCCCAGCGCACCGGTCGGGTTGTCGGCGTCCACGCCCAGCCCGGCGCTGGTCATGCCACGGTCGCGCAGCGCCTGGAGCGAGCGCAGGACGATGGCCCGGCCCACGCCGCGTCGGCGCCACCGCCGTCGCACGAAGACCGACTGCAGCCAGCCCCGCTTGCGGTTGAAGGCGGCGTTCTCGACCTCGTTGATCTCGTTCACCACGCCACCCGCGATCTCGTCACCGTCCCAGGCCACGACCAGCAGGTCGCGGTCGAACTTCGGGTCGTGCAACCAGCGCTGGAAGCTCTCGTCGGAACCGTCGAAGCCGCCCCAGTGATCGCGGAACGCCTCCATGTCCGCGTCCCACATCTGCTTCAGCTGATCCTCGCCCACCGGCCGGAACTCCAGGCCGTCGGGCAGCAGCGGCTGGTCGATCTCGTCCATCGACGGCCGGACCATGTCGAAGAAGAACCGCGCCTGCTCGAAGCCGAAGCGCTCCAGCAACGCGATCTTGGCCACCTCGGAGCTCATGGCCCAGGCGCCCAGCATCGGCCGCCGGTCAGCGGACGGGTAGGTCTCCCAGAGCCGATGGGCGTGGGCCTCCAGCTGTCGCTGCAGCCAGGTGCCGATACCCCGCCGCCGCCACTCGGGATCCACGATGCCGCCCATCCGGAACTCGCGCAGCCCGTCCGTGGTGTCCACCCACTCGCTGTCGGCGGTCGCCACCAGCCTGCCGTCGAGCTCGACGAGGAACAGGTCGCGCGCCGGATCGAACTTGTCGTTCGCCTGCGAGAACCACGCCTCCAGCTCCGCCGTATCCGTCCGCCACGGCACGCCATCGGCCGTGTTGGAACGGTTCCAGAGCTCCACCATGGCCGGCGCATCGCCAGGCCGATAGGTGCGCAACCCCAGGTTGTCGATCGGCGGGGCGGTCGAGACCGCCCCAACATCGGCTCTCAATCCATCACCTCCATCGGCTTCCGGTAGCCGGTCGAACGGACATCCACCCGAAAGCCGGCGTTCATGTACAGGCGCAGCGCGCCATTCGGGTTGTCGGCGTCGACGCCCAGCGTCGCACTCGTCATGCCGCGCTCACGCAGCAGCTGCAGGCTGCGACCCACCAGGGCCGATGCCAGCCCGCGGCCGCGCCACGGACGCCGCACGTAGACGCTGTCCAGCAGGCCGCGGCGGCGGCCGAAGGCCTCGTTCTCGGCGACCAGGATCACGTTCCAGACGGCGCCGGCGATCTCGTCGCCGTCCCAGGCGACCACGAACAGGGCCGGGTCGTAGTCGGGGTCGGCCAGCCACGCCTCGAACAGCTCATCGCTGCCGTCGGCGCCGCCCCAGTGGTCGCGGAACGCCTCGCGGTCCGCGTCGAAGAGCTGCCTGAGCTGCTCGCGACCGCTGACCGGACGCAGCTCGAGGCCAGGAGGCAACGCCGGGACCACGACGTCGTCCAGTGTCGGCCGCACCATGTCGAAGAACCAGCGCACCGGCCGATAGCCATTGCCCTCCAGCAGCGCGATCGCGCCGGGACGTCGCTCCGGGGCATACGCGCCGTAGACGCGCGGCGTTTGCACGTCGTGCGCCGCCGCGAGCTCGCGGAGATGTGCCTCGTTGTGGCGCAGGATGGCTGTGCCGACGCCCTGTCGCCGCCAGGCCGGATGGACGTGACCGCGGGTGCTGTAGTCGCGCACGCCATCCGTGGTGTCGACCCAGCTCGTCCAGCCATAGGCCACCGGCTTGCCGGCGTCCTCCGCCACGACCACGTCACGCGACGCGTCAAACCGGCGCGACGGGTGGCCGGCCCAGCTCCGCATCCCCTGCAGCGTGGTGCGCTCGTCGATGCCATCGGCCTCGTTGGCCGCGGTGAAGATCTCCACGAAGGCGGCCAGGTCGTGGTCGCCCTCGAATGGGCGCAGGCTGACGCCGGCCGGCAGGGTTGCCGCCGGCGCCGCCAGGTCATCGGTCAGGGGCAGTGCCATGCGAGAGCTCCGTGTGGATGTCGAATCCGTCATCAGCCCACTCGCTTCAGCTTGCCGGTGCGCTTCGCGTAGCGCTCGGCGCGGCCGAACAGCCAGGTGCCGGCCGGGATGAGCACCACGCCCATCACCAGCAGCGGCCAGACATCGCGCAGCAGCTCGCCCACGCCGGCACCCTCGATCAGGCCGGCGCGCACGCCGTCCAGCACGTAGGTCGCCGGGGAGATGGCGCTGATGGTCTGCATCCAGCCGGGCAGGACGGAGACGTCGTAGTAGACGCCGCTGACCAGCAGCAGCACCGACTGGATGACGAACACCATCTGCGCCCCGCGCTCGACGTAGACCAGCGGCAGGATCGACGCGGCGATCCCGATGCCCGCGAAGCTGACCGTGCCCAGCAGCGTGAAGACCACTGCCGTCACGAAGTTCGCGCCGGACAGGTCCAGCTCGAAGAAGAGCGTCAGGACCAGCAGCACGAAGGTCGTGTGCACCAGGCCGAAGATCACCGCGTAGGCGGCCGCTCCCAGGAGCTGGGCGTAGCGTCGGACCGGGGCCATGAAGGTGTACTCCAGGGTCCCTTCCCAGCGCTCCCACTGGACCGCATCGGCGATGAACTCGAAGACGATCGACAGGTAGCTCCAGAAGATGGCGCCGATGACCAGGGTGAGCAGCAGCCGCTCGTTGCCCTCGCTGCGGCCGATGAGGCTCACGGCGAGCGCCCCGGCCACGGAGTACACGAGCCAGGCCACTTCCCAGCCCCAGTACCGCTTCGAAAGATTGAAGTTCCGCTCGACGAAGGCGAACGACGCCCTCACTTCGCGGGTCATGAGTGCCATTGCTTGGTTTGCTCCTGTCGACGGTGGGTTGGCCGACCCAGCCCCTATCGGGACCGGGCCGGCCTGCGAGACGGATCCGCCGCCAGCGCGGTCCCTGCTCGGACCAGCTGACGACCGACCCAGCGCCGCATCGGGTGCGGCTTGGGATGCACGCCACGGGTCCCGTGGATCTCGCGGCGCATCTGCGCCACGCGAGCCTCGTGATGTGCGCGTACCTCCCTTGCGGTCGGATGGTTCATCCACACGGTGTTCTCACCTCCTTTCTTGTCAGTTCGTGTCAGGTTGTGGCTCATTCGTCGTCGTCCTTCTCGTCTTCCTCCAGGTCCTCGTCCAGCGAGCGACCGGTGAAGCGCATGAAGGCGCTCTCCAGGGTTGGCTCCATGCCGTAGCGCTCGGCGACCATGGCCTTCAGCCCGGCCGGCGTGTCCTCCTCGACGATCCGCCCGTCGTTCAGGAGGGCGATCCGGTCGCAGAGGCGCTCGGCCTCGTCGAGGTCGTGGGTCGTCAGCACGATCGTGGCGTCGTGCGTGTCCCGCAGCTCCTCGATGAAGGTCTGCACCTCCAGCTTCGACCGTGGGTCGAGGCCGGTCGTCGGCTCGTCCAGGAGCATCAGCACCGGGCTGGTCAGCAGGGCGCGCGCGATGGCGACCTTCTGCTGCATGCCCCGGCTCATCTGCTCCAGAGGACGGTTGAGCCGCTTCTCGCCGATGCCCAGCCGGGCCAGGATCCTGATCGCATCCGCCTTGGCCTCGCGGGCGTTCAGCCCGTACAGCCGTGCGGCGTAGGTCAGGTTCTCGTGAGGGCTGAGCTTCTTGAAGAAGGCGGCGTCCACGCTCACGCGGTTGATCAGCCGCTTGACAGCCATCTCGTCCCGCACGATGTCATGGCCAAAGACTTCCACCCGGCCCTCGTCCAGGGTGAGCAGGGTGCTCATCAGGCGGATGAGGGTCGACTTGCCCGAGCCATTGGCGCCAAGTACGCCGTAGATCTCGCCGCGGCGGATGGTCAGCGACACGTCGTCGACCGCCACCACCGGCTTCTTCCGGCGACCCACCACGAACCGCTTGGTCAGGTGCTCGACGACGACCGCCGTCGGGGCTCCGTCCAACCGCGTCGCGGCGGGCTGAGGCGCCTGGCTGGGCCGACGCTCGGCCGCCAGCGCATCGGTCTTCAGTTGTTCTGCGACGCCGGTCATGTCTGGTTCTCCGTGTTGGGCCATGCACTACCCCGATGAAATGGAACGAGCCGCGGTCCCGGTCGGGTCCGCGGCTCTTCGCTGATGCCGGAGGGGCATCAAAAAACCGTGGACCCTGTCTGGCCCACGGCTCGTGGCGTCTGATTGGCGGCCTTGCCGCCGTCTCGTCAGCTCGAGGCGGGCGCAGATCTCCCGTCGTCGGCGCCACTGGGTGGCGTGATCAGACGGCACACGCGCGGGGCGTTCGTCGGGAGGTTCATCGCCTTCGGTCGATTCCTCTTGCTTGCTGGTTGAAGTGGCCGGACGGCATGCCGAAACAGCGAGTGTCTTGGCTGGCCGCCGCGGGAGTCTACGACCGCCCGCTTGCCGATGTCAAGGTTGGGCCGAATGGCCCTGTCGGCTGGCTGGAGCGCGAGTGCGACAATGGCCACCCAGCAAGGGGGAACACCGGAGGGATCCCCGATGCACATCAACCGCGGGCTGCTGTTCTGGGGCATTGCCCTGATCACCGCCGGCGCCGTGGCGCTGGCCGCGTCGCAGAACTGGTTCGACACGTCCATCCTCGCCGGCGCCTGGCGGTTGTGGCCGCTGGTGCTGATTGCCATCGGCCTGTCCATCGTGCTGCGGCGCACGCCATTCGCCTGGCTGGGGGCGCTGGCGGCCGGCCTGGTGGTGGGCGTGGCCGGCGGGGCGCTGATCGCCGGCGTGCCGGTGGTCGCCAACTGCAGCGGTGAGACCGGCACGCCCGAGATCTCCACCGGGAGCTTCACCGGGTCGCAGGCGCAGGTCGACCTGGAGCTCAACTGCGGCACGCTCAACCTCTCAATGGCCGATGGGTCTGGCTGGCGCGCCGAGACGGCCGTCGAGAACGGGGAGGACCAGCCGTCGCTCAGCGGCGGCCCGAGCTCGCTCGAGATTCGATCCGACAACCGGGGCCTGCCGTTCGACCACGGCAACCAGGCCTGGACGATTCAGCTCGGGCGCGACGTCACCTACGACTTCAGCGCCACGCTGAATGCCGGTGACTCGAAGATCGACGCCGGTGACGCGACGTTCGGCAGCCTTGACCTGCAGACGAACGCGGGCTCGGTCGACGTCCTGCTCGGCGGCGCGCAAGTCGCCGACCTCGGGCTGCAGCTGAACGCCGGATCCGCCAACGTGGTGGCCGATGCCGAGTCAGATCTGGCAGGCAGCCTGCAGGCCAACGCCGGGTCGATCAACCTCTGCGTGCCGGATCGCGTGGGCCTGCAGATCACCGTCAAGTCGAGCGTCGCGTTCTCCCATAACCTCGAAGCGCGCGGCCTCGATCGGCAGGGCGACGACACCTGGGTCAGCGCCGGCTTCTCATCGGCGGCGCACAAGATCGTGCTGGAGGTCGAGGGCAATGCCGCCAGCTTCAACCTGAACCCCGAGGAGGGTTGCTCATGAACCGCCGCCTCTACCGATCCCCCCATGACTCCGTCCTGGGCGGCGTAGCGGGAGGCGTGGCCGAGTACCTGGACGTCGACCCGTCGATCGTCCGCATCATCTGGGCGATCCTGGCCATCGTGACCGGCGGCCTCTTCCTGCTGCTGTACATCGTCATGTGGATCGTGGTGCCGGAGAGCCCGTACGCCGGCCCGGCACCAGGCCCAGGCCTGGCCGGCACGGTTCCTCCCCCGCCGCCACCGGCGGCGGGCGAGACACCGCCACCGGCCGCACCGGCAGAGCCGGATGCGGCGGCCCCAGCCTGGGGCACGGAGTGGCCACGCCATCGGCACCGGAGCTCAAATGGCGCGCTGATCTTCGGGCTGATCCTCATCGGCGCGGGGGTCTGGTTCCTGATCGACCAGTACCTGCCTGCCTTCGACCGCCGCTTCGTCTGGCCGGTCGCGCTCGTGGCCCTGGGGCTCGTCCTGCTGCTGGTCGCCATGCGGCGGCCGCGGGCCGAGTAGCGGTCGACCGAACAGCGCGAACGCGGCCGCGCTGATCGCCACCAGCGTTCCGGCGGCCAGCTTCAGCGCGTTCGTGCTCAGCAGCTCGGCGCGCGGGCCCTGCGGCGGGTTCGGGAACTGGAA
>DATBJR010000138.1:0-3620 GCA_036556325.1 Candidatus Limnocylindria bacterium
ATGTTCTCGGTGTTGATCCGGAAGTAGGCCTGCAGCGGCAGCTCGACATGCACGCCCTTCGGCACGTAGATGAAGCTTCCGCCGCTCCACACCGCGGTGTTGAGCGCCGCCAGCTTGTTGTCATTGGCCGGGATGACCGTCCCGAAGTACTCGCGGAAGATGTCCTCGTGCTCCCTGAGCCCCTGGTCGGTGCCCATGAAGATCACGCCCTGCGCCTCGAGCTCCGAGCGAATGTTGTGGTACACGACCTCGGAGTCGTATTGCCCGCCCACGCCGGCCAGGTACTTCTTCTCCGCCTCGGGGATGCCCAGGCGGTCGTAGGTGCGGCGGATGTAGTTCGGCACGTCGTCCCAGCTCTGCACCGACTTCCCGGTCCCGGTGACGTAGTAGTAGATGTCCTGGAAGTCGATCCCGGTCATGTCGCCGCCCCACGTCGGCAGCGGTCGCGACTCGAAGTGGCGGTAGGCCTTGAGGCGGAGCTTGGTCATCCACTCCGGTTCGCCCTTGATGCGGCTGATCTCGGCCACGACGTCGGCGTTCAGGCCCTTCTTGAAGACGGGCAACGGCTGCTCGGCGTCGTGCCAGCCGTACTTGTAGCTGTCCGGGATCTGCTGCAGGGCCGGGTTGGGAAGTGCCATTTCGCCTCGCGTGGTGGTCGTGCGGATGGTCGGGCGGGAAATCCCGACTCAACGGGTCGGTTTTGTGCTCACATTCTGCCCCAATTGCCCGTCACGGTCAACGCGGCCGGTAATGCCTGGGACGGACCTCGCACATCCCGGCCTCTGCGCGAGGAAGCAACCGGGGGCCACCCGTCCCCGGCCGCATGCCCGACTCTTCGTCACGCGCGTCAAGCGCGGGAAGCCGCGGCGAGTGCCCGGACCTGGTCCACGCCGGCGCCCGCCTCGACCAGCGCGCGGACCGCTTCGACGGGCAGCTGCGAATCGGCGATCGCCACCTGCGCCAGGCGGCCGTCGACGAGATAGGCCCAGCCGCCGGCCAGCGGCACGACGTCATCCCACTCCGGCGCCCAGCCCACGACGTCCAGCTTCGCGCCGGCGAACTCGGAGAAGACCCACGGCGCGCGCCGGGCGGGCAGCGGCTCGCCCAGCATCGCCAGCGCGGCCCGCTCGCCGGACTCCCGCGCGGCGTGCCAGTGCTCGACCCGCGGCCGACCGCGCAGCCGGGCGCAATCGCCGGCGGCGTAGATGCCCTCGACGGCCGTGGCCTGCGACGCATCCACCACGATCCCGTCGTCCACCGGCAGGCCGGCAGCGGCCGCCAGCTCGACCCGCGGCACCACGCCGACGCCGGCCACCACGAAGTCGGCCGCCAGCTGCTCGTCGCGCAGCCGCACGCCCGTCACATCCAGCGCCTCGCCGGCCGCACCTAGCCGCAGCCTGACACCGGCGGCGGCCAGCCGGTCTGCCGCCCAGCCACTGACCTCCTCGCCGAAGGCCCCGCCCCACAGCGCCGCGGCCAGCTCGACCACCGTCACGGCCACGCCGCGCGCCGCGAGCGAGCCGGCGACCTCGACGCCGATGAATCCCCCGCCGATGACGACCGCGCGGCCCGACGGCACGGCCAGCTCCCGGATCCGCGCCGTGTCGTCCAGCGTGCGCAGCAGCAGTACCCGTTCCGCCCCCGGCATCACGGGACGCCGGGGTGCCGCGCCGGTGGCGATCAGGCACTGCCGGAACTCCAGCACCGCGCCATCCGCCAGCGTGGCCTGCCGTCGCCCAGGGTCCAGCACCGCCACCGGCGATCGCAGGCGCAGGTCGACGGCATGGCGCTCGTACCACGACAGCGGTTCGGCCAGCGCCAGCTCGACCGGCATGTCGGCCTGCAGCAGCTCCTTGGAGAGCGGCGGCCGGTTGTATGGAGGCAGGCCCTCGTCGGAGACGAGCAGGATCGAGCCGCCGAAGCCGTGGCGGCGCAGCGTGCGCGCGCAGCGCGCCGCGGCGACTCCACCGCCGACGAGCAGCACGTCAACCTGTCGCGGCTCCATCGGGCCATCCTACGGCGCGAGCATTGACAACCCGCAACCGGTGTGGGTACCGTCCGCGCCAGCCGTCACCCCCGACGGCCGCACGCAGATGAAAGGAGCAGGCCCGATGACCACCGTCGTTTCGCCGCGCCCGCATCTGCCCGAGGAACGTCCCCGGCCCTGACCCGGCAACGGATCGTCCCCGGCACTCGACGGGCGCGCGTCTCCCGATCGACCGACCCTTCGAGTGGAGATCCAACCTTGGCAATCCTGTCCGCCCGTGCGGGCGTCGCCGCGCCCGTGACCATCAACGGAACCATCCTGCGCGCGCAGTCCGGCTTCTACGAGGTCCTGGCCGATGACGGCCGCACCCTCACCGCCCAGCTGCGCGGCCTGCTGAAGAAGGAGCGCCAGGCGACCGACCTGGCGGTGATCGGCGATCGGGTGCGGGTCGCGCTGCAGGCTGACGGCACCGGCGCCATCGAGCACGTCGAGGAGCGCCGCAGCAAGTTCAGCCGGCGCCAACCCGGTCCGCGGGGAACCTGGAAGGAGGACCTGCTGGTCGCCAACGTCGACCGTGTGCTGGTCGTCTTCGCCTGCGCCGACCCCATGCCCCACGTCCGGATGCTCGACCGCTTCCTGGTCGTCGCCGAGCACAACGAGGTGCCGGCCACGGTCGTGGCCAACAAGATCGACCTGGTCGGCATGGACGCCGCCCGCGAGGTGTTCGACGCCTACGAGCGCATCGGCTACCCGGTCCATTACGTCTCCGCCCGCGAGGGGATCGGGGTCGAGGAGCTGGCCGACGACCTGGCCGGTCGCGTCAGCGTGGTGACCGGCCCATCGGGCGTTGGCAAGTCGACGCTGCTCAACGCGATCCAGCCCGGGCTGCGGATCGAGACCGGCGACGTGTCGGAAGCGGTTCACAAGGGCCGGCACACGACCACGGCCGCCGAGCTCCATCGGCTCAGCCGGGGAACGGGAGGCTTCGTGGCCGACACGCCCGGGCTGCGCGAGCTCGGGCTGTGGCAGATCCCGCCCAACGAGCTGGCCTGGTGCTTCCCTGAGTTCCAGCCACAGCTGGGCAGCTGCGCCTTCAACGACTGCCGGCACCTGGCCGAGCCTCGCTGCGCAGTGCTGGCCGCCGTCGCGGCGGGCGACATCAGCGCCGCACGGCATGACTCCTATCGGCGGCTGCTGCTCAACGAGGACTGAACCGCGACGCACGGTTCGGCGACCGTATGATCGGGCCATGGAGATCGCCCCCAGCCTGCACGCGATCCAGCTGCGAGGCGCGCGCGGCTACGTCGCCTGCGAGCGCGAGATCACCCTCATCGACGCCGGCATGCCGGGCTCCGGGCGGCGGCTGGAGCGCTACCTGGCGACCATCGGCCGCTCGCTGGGGGAGCTGCGGCGGATCGTCTGCACCCATGCCCACCCCGACCACATCGGTGGCGCGCGCGAGCTCGCCGAGCAGACCGGCGCCGAGGTCATGCTGCATGCTGCCGACATCGCCGCGTTGCGGGTCTCGCTGCGCGAGGCGTGGACCGCGCGCGACCGGGGACTGCTGCTCGCCTACCTGACCCGCGGCCCGCACGCAGCGACGCCCCTCGCCGACGGCGACGAGCTCCCGGCC
>DATBJR010000139.1:0-2937 GCA_036556325.1 Candidatus Limnocylindria bacterium
TCTCATCCTGTCGCTCTACATGCTCCTCGACTCGGAGCGCATCTGGGCCAAGATCAACCGCGCCGTCCCGCGCCGCTACTCGGACGAGCTGGACATCCTGGAGCGCAGCGTGGCGCGCGCCTTCGGCGGCTTCCTGCGGGCACAGCTCATCCTGGCCGCGATCCAGGCAGTACTCGTGACGGTGATCGGCGTGGCCTTCGGGATGCCGTACCTGTTCCTGGTCGGCACGCTCTCGACGCTGGCCATGCTCATCCCCTTCTTCGGGCCGCCGCTGGCGCTCATCCCGCCGATCGTGGCGGCCTGGATCTACGTCCCCGAATGGTTCCTGCCGATCGCCATCATCCTCGTCGCCGTCCAGACCGTGGTCGTCAACTGGCTCCAGCCGCGGCTCATGCAGGACGCGCTCGGTATCCACCCCATCCTCGTGCTCGTCGGCCTGCTCGTGGGCGCCCAGGTCGCGGGCGTGTGGGGCGCGCTGTTCGGCATCCCGCTCATCGCGGTGGTGAACGTGTTCCTCAACCTCGTCCTGTGGTCGGAGCTGCCGAACGCGGCGCTCCCCGAGGACGAGCAGCTCGAGGACGTGGCCGAGGCGACCATGGTGAAGGTCGAGCGCGAACAGATGAGCGACGAGACGCACCCGCACATCCACGTCCACCGATCACTCCGCGAGGACGGCAGCGAGCAGATCGACCTCGTCGTCGACCCGCACGAGCAGCAGGAGGGGATCTAGGCCCTGCGCCCGGACCCGGATCCCCCTTTTGGCCACAGGTAGTTAACGGACAGCGAGGCCCCGCTCTGGGTCCCGTTCTTTCCGCCCCCGATAACTGACGGCCCGCGGGCAGCCGGATTCGGGCTCTTCTTTCGCCGTTAGTTACCCCACGCTGAAACGGCGACCTGCCACGCCCGCGCGGCCACTACCCATCCAGGTCGAGTGCCAGGTGACGCCCGCCGTCCCCAACCTCGAGGGCACGCACGCTCACCCCGAACACGCGGCCCACGAGCGCCGGAGTGAGCACCTCGCCGGCCGGGCCATCGGCGGCAACACTGCCATCGGCCAGGACCACGACCCGCGGCGCGAAGGCCGCCGCCAGGTTCAGGTCGTGAAGCACGGCGAGCACGGTGAGCGAGCGCTGCGCGCCCAGGCGCCGGATCGTGCGCAGCAGGGCGACCTGGTGGGCGAGGTCCAGGTGCAGCGTCGGCTCGTCGAGCAGCAGGAACTCCGGCTCCTGGGCGAGCGCCATGGCCACCAGCACCCGCTGGCGCTCTCCGCCCGACAGCTCGTCCGCGAACCGATGCGCCAGGTCGAGCGCCTCGGCGTCGACCAGCGCCTGCCGCACGGCGCGTTCGTCCTCGGCGGTGGAGCCGAACAGGCTGCGGGCGTGCGGAGCGCGCCCCATCTCCACCAGCTCCGCCACCCGGAAGCCGGCCGGCAGGTCGAGCTGCTGCGGGAGCACCGCCACGCGTCGGGCGAGCGCATCCCGTCGCCACGAACCTACCGGACGCCCGCCGAACACCACCGACCCAAGATCCGGCGCCAGCTGCCCGGTGAGCAGGCGCAGCATGGTCGTCTTGCCGCTGCCGTTCGGTCCCAGCAGCCCCACCACCTCGCCCGGCCGCAGCTCCATGGATACGTCGCGGAGGACCTCGCGCCGGCCGCCGCCCGGCAGCGCGTACCCGAAGCTCGCATTCGCCACCGCCGCCAGCGCGCCCGCAACAACAGTCACGCGACCACCGCCATCCGCGCCCGCCGCAGCAGGTACAGGAAGAACGGCGCCCCGATGAGCGCCGTCACGATCCCCACCGGCACCCCGCCCGCCAGGCGCGCGCCGAGGTCCGCCACGACCAGCAGCGCCGCGCCGAACAGGAGGCTCGCCGGCAGCAGGAGCCGATGGTCCGGCCCCACCGCCAGGCGCAGCAGGTGCGGCACCACCAGCCCCACGAATCCGATCGTCCCCGAGATCGCCACCACCGCCGACGTGGCCAGCGTGGCGAGCATCGTGAGCCGCAGCTTCTCGCGCTCGACGTCCACCCCCAGGGTCGCGGCCTGGGCGTCACCGAGCAGCAGCAGGTTCAACGGGCGCCATCGGGCCAGCAGGAGCCCGAAGGATAGGACCAGCAGGGGGAGGGCGAAGCCGAGCTCGATCCAGGAGGCATCGGCCAGGGATCCCATCAGCCAGCTGTAGACCGCGGCGAGCGCCCGGCCGGACTGGAACATCAGCAAAGCGACCACCGCGGCGAGGATGGCCGACACGCCGTAGCCGGTCAGCAGCAGCGTGATGACCGGCGCCCGTCCGCCGGTGCGCGCCACGGCGTAGACGAGCAGCACGGTGGCCAGCCCGCCGGCGAAGGCCAGGACCTGGATGAGCCCCAGCCCCAGCCATGCGCTTCCCAGGCCGATGACCAGGCCGGGCACCAGCGCCGGCCCCACGATGCCGAGCACGGCACCCAGGCTGGCACCGGCCGCGGTGCCGATGATGTACGGGTCGGCCAGCGGGTTGCGGAGCAGCGCCTGGAAGACCGCGCCGGACATCGCCAGCCCGCCACCGACCAGCGCAGCGGTGAGGACCCGCGGCAGCCGCAGGTCAAAGACGATCGTCTCGGCGGTGGCCGGCCACGTCTCGGCCAGCGGCAGGCCCAGCAGACGCCGGGCGAGGATGGCGAGCGTGTCGCCTGGCGCCACTCCCACCGAGCCGATGGCGAGGGCGGCCACCACGGCCGCGGCCAGTATCGCGACGCCGGCACCCAGGACGAGCGTCGTCCGGGTCAGCGACGGCCCGCCGACGAGCCGCGGCTCGGCCCCGGCGAGCGGCTGGCTGACCGCGGCGCGCATCAGTCGAACGTCTCCGGGTGGATGGCGTGCGCCAGGGCTTGGAGGCCGTCCACGATCCGCGGCCCGGGCCGGGTGATGAGGATGTCCTCCGGCATGGGGATGACGCG
>DATBJR010000140.1:0-18540 GCA_036556325.1 Candidatus Limnocylindria bacterium
ACGTGCGCAACAGCGTCAAGGTCACCATCGACGCGTACGACGGCTCGATCCGGTTGTACATCGTTGACGACCAGGACCCGATCATCGCCGCCTGGGCCAGGATCTTCCCCGAGCTGTTCTCGCCGATGTCGGCCATGAGCGCCGACCTGCGCGCCCACCTGCGCTACCCCGAGGACCTGTTCACCGCCCAGAACCTGCAGTACCAGCTCTACCACGTGCCCGCCACCGAGGCCGGGGCCGAGACGCTGTACTCCAAGCAGGATCGCTGGGCGCTGGCCTCGCAGCAGACCGATGTCGGCGGGCAGACCCAGGTCATCGAGCCGTACTACGTGATCATGAAGCTGCCCGGCCAGGACAGCGCCGAGTTCGTCCTGATCCAGCCGATGGTCACCGCCGGGCGCAACAACATGATCGCCTGGGTGGCGGCCCGCATGGATCCGGGTCACTACGGCGAGCGCATCGCGTTCCGCTTCCCGAGCGACACCAGCACCTTCGGCCCGGCGCAGATCCAGTCGCGCATCAACCAGGACAGCACCGTCTCCGCGCAGTTCACGCTGTGGTCGCAGGCCGGCTCGTCGGTGGTGCGCGGCAACCTGCTGGTGCTGCCGATGGGTGATTCGCTGCTCTACATGGAGCCGATCTTCCTGCGCTCCACGTCGACCAGCCAGCCCGAGTTCAAGCGGGTCATCCTCGCCTCGCAGAACCGGATCGCCTTCGCCGAGACGGTCGACCAGGCGCTCAGCCAGGTCCTGGGCGAGACCAGTGCCCCGCCGCCCGAGGGCGGTGGCGGCGGTGGCGGGCTGCCGGCAGATGTGCCGGGCCTGGTGGCCCGAGCCCAGCAGCTGTACGCGGAGGCGCAGCAGGCGCTGGCCAGCGGCGACCTGGGCACCTACCAGGCGCGGCTGAACGAGCTGGCGCCGATCCTCGAGCGGCTGGCCGAGCTGACCGGCGCCTCGCCTCAGCCCTCGCCGACAGAGCCGGCCGCCAGCCCGACACCGTAGCGGGTGGAGATCCTGGTCCTGGGCTCCGGCGCACGCGAGCATGCGCTCGCCTGGCGCCTGGCCCGGGACGATGGCGTGCGTCGTGTGCGGATTGCGCCGGGCAACGGCGGCACACCGGCCGTGGCCGAGACCGTCGTCGACCTGGACCCGGCCGATCCGGCGGCGGTGGCGCGGCATGCGGCCCGCGAGCGCTACGACCTGGTGGTGATCGGTCCCGAGGCGCCGCTTGCCGCCGGCGTGGCCGATGCCCTGGCCGCCGCCTCCATCCCGGCCTTCGGGCCCAGCCGCGCGGCTGCCCGGCTGGAGTCGTCGAAGGCGTTTGCCAAGGACGCGATGCGGCGGGCCGGTGTGCCGACCGCGGCCAGTGCCACGTTCGCTGATGCGGACGCGGCGCTGACGTACCTCCGGACGCTCGACGCGCCGCCGGTCGTCAAGGCCGACTGGCTGGCCGCGGGCAAGGGCGTGGTGGTGGCGGAGACGGTCGAAGAGGCGGAAGCCGCCATCCGCTCCCTGCTGGACGGCGCCGTGCCGGGTGCGACGGTGATGCTGGAGGAGCGGCTGACGGGGCGCGAGGTATCGGCCTTTGGGCTGGTGTCGGGCCAGGTCGTGGTGCCGCTGGCCGCGGCGTGTGACTACAAGCGGCGGGGGGACGGGGACGTCGGTCCCAACACCGGCGGCATGGGCGCCTACACGCCGGTGCCTTGGTTCGGTCCGCGCGAGCTGGAGGAGGTCAGCGCGACCGTGTTCGAGCCGATCGCCTGGCGCCTGGCCCGCGACGGCATCCCGTACCGCGGCGTGCTTTACGCCGGCCTGATGCTGACGGCGCAGGGGCCGATGGTGCTGGAGTTCAACGCACGCTTCGGCGACCCGGAGGCGCAGGTGCTGCTGCCGATGCTGGACGGCGAGCTGGCCACCGCCATGCTCGGTGTCGCCACCGGGGATCGCGGGCAGATGGATGGCATGCTGGCGATGCGGCCCGGCGCGGCGGTGGGCGTGGTCCTTGCCGCGGAGGGGTATCCCGATGCGGTCGTGACCGGCCGTCCACTGCGCGGCGTGGACCCGTCAGGCCGCGACGACGACGGCCCGTCCCTCTGCTTCCACGCGGCCACGCGCGTCACGGCCGTGGGCCACGAGACGACTGGCGGTCGGGTGGTGACCTTCGTCGGCCTGGGCGACGATCTGGCGGCCGCGCGCGAGGTGGCCTACCGGGGGATCGCCGGCGCCGAGCTGGAGGGCGGGCAGTACCGCGCCGACATCGCCCTGCGCGAGGTCGGACAGTGACGCCCAGGCCGTTCCGCTTCCTGGCCGGGGCCACCGAGCCGATGGCGGCGCGCGACTTCGCCGAGCGCATCCGACGTGCGGAGGCGGCCGGCTTCGACACCATCGTCTTTCCCGATCACGTCGTGCCGCAGCTGGCCCCAGTACCGGCCATGGCCATGGTGGCGACCCTGTCGGATCGGCTGCGGGTGGCGCCGTTCGTGATCAACAACGACCTGCGCCATCCCGCCGTGCTTGGCCACGACCTGGCGACGGTCGACCTGCTGTCGGACGGGCGGCTGGACGTCGCCATCGGCGCCGGCTGGAATCGGTCGGAGTACGACGCCATGGGCCTCGCCTATGACGCGCCGGGCACGCGGATCGACCGGCTGGCGGAAGCCGTCACGGTGCTGAAGGGCTACTTCGGCGACGAGCCGTTCAGCTTCGCGGGCGAGCACTACGCGATCACCGAGCTCGACGGCTGGCCCAAGCCCGTCCAGCGCCCGCACCCGCCGTTCATGATCGGCGGCGGCGGGAAGCGCGTGCTGCAGCTGGCCGCGCGCGAGGCCCAGATCGTGGGCCTGGCGCCGCGGGCGGGCCGCGATGGACGCGGGGACAACGCGTCCCTCTCCTGGGCCGCGACCGTCGAGAAGATCGGCTGGGTGCGCGAGGCGGCCGGCGAGCGCTTCGGCAGCCTCGAGCTGAACGTCTATCCGTCGCGAGTGGCGCCGCAGATCACCGACGATGCGCGGGCGGCGCTGCGCGAGGCCGCCGACGAGATCGGGGTCAGGGCCGGCGACCGCCCGGACGAGGCGCTGCTGCGTGACTCGCCGCACATCTGGATCGGCTCGTTGGACGAGCTGACCGACAAGGCGCTGCGGCTCCGCGCCGAGCTGGGGGTCACGTCGCTGATGCTCGGCGAGGTGGACGAGCTGGCGCCGCTGGTCGGACGCCTGGCCGGGGGCTAAGCGCCCGGCTGCTCGCCGCCGGACTCCAGCCGCCCGACGATCCGCTGCTCCAGGGCCAGGATCCGTTCCTCCAGCCGCTCCACGTGCTCCAGGATCTGCCGGTTGCCGCGCAGCAGCTCCTCGTTCTGCCGCTCCTCGACGTCTGCCTCGCTGGCGGCGTGCTCGAGCGTGAGGCGGTCACGGACGGCGGCGCGATTGCCGGCCAGCAGGATGAGCGGCGCCGCATAGGCGGCCTGGGTCGAGAAGGCGAGGTTGAGGAGGATGAACGGGTATGGGTCGAAGTGGAGCAGCACGATGACGTTGCCCACGATCCAGGCCAGCACGACCAGGGTCTGCAGCACGATGAAGCGCCAGCTGCCCATGAAGCCGGTGATGGCGTCGGCGATCCGTGCGCCGAAAGGCGCCTCGGCCACGAGCTTGACGTTGACGGGATGGCGATAGGCGCCCGGATCGCGGGACGTGCGCGGCATGGGACCCTCCAAGGCGACGGGGCGGGACGCGCGCATGATGCGCGCCCGCGCACTGGCTAGACTCCCCGACGTGACCGACCCAGCCCGGGTGGCCGTGATCTGCGGCTCCCGTTCCGACCTGCCCGCCCTGAAGGGTTGCTTCGACGTGCTGGACAGCTACGCCATCGGCTGGGAGGCGTCGGTCATCAGCGCCCACCGTCAGCCGGAGGCGCTGCGCGCCTACGTCGCCGAGGCGGAGGGCCGTGGCGTGCAGCTGTTCATCGGGGCCGCGGGCCTGGCCGCCCATCTGCCGGGCGTGCTGGCCAGCATGACCGCCAGGCCCGTGATCGGGATTCCGCTCGACGGCGGCGCCCTGGGCGGAGCCGACGCCCTCTACTCGATCGTGCAGATGCCGCCCGGCGTGCCGGTGGCGGCGGTGGCCATCGGCTCAGCCGGCGCCAAGAACGCCGGCCACCTGGCGGCGCGCATCCTCGGCCTGGCCGATGCGGACCTGGCCGAACGGATCGACGGCTTCCGGGGGCAGCAGGCAGCCGGCGCCGAGGTCGGGATCGACCCCCGGGCCTAGCTCTCGCCCGGAGTCGAGATCCGCGCGCTCAGGAACCCGAGCGCAACCCCCAGCAGGCCAAGCAGCTCGGCGTAGCCCGTCCAGCCGATCCAGTCCATCCAGCCGATGCCGATGACCTGCCGTGATGCGAGCAGGGCGCCGCCCTCGCCGGCGATGGATGCGATCGCGACTGTCAGCGCGCCACCCGCGATCAGGAATTCGGGGACGAAGTAGTGCCGGGGAGCGGCCCAGACTGCGGCGAGGGCCAGAACGGCCATCAGGCCGGCGCCGACCGTGAACGCGAAGTTGGCGACCAGCAGCGCGCCTGAAAACGGCTCGGTGACCTCCAGGGCGTACGTGACTCGTATCGCGTCGATCGCGAGGAGCAGCCGCACGGTCATCACGACGGCCGCCAATATCGCCACGCTGGCGATGGCGGCCAGCCGTCGTGCGCTGTGGCCGGGAGCTGGTGCCGCTCGCCAGATGCCGACCGCCGCGAACAGCGGTCCGAACGGCAGGGCCAGGGTGGCCAGCACCGGCAGCACGTCAGCGCTGACCGACGCGCCCGCGGTCGCCGGCGGTTCGGGGGGCCACGTCAGCCCGAGCCAGAGCTCGGTGCCTGCGTCGAGCGTCGCGGCGATGGCGAAGGCAATGGCAGCGGCCACCAGCCAGGGCCGGCCCGCCGGCCAGCGATCCCAGCCGACGATGATGGCTGCGCCGAGGACGAACGGCATCGCGTCGCGCAGCTCGAAGGCGACGCGCGAGACGCTGATGTCGAGGTAGCCGCCCGTCATCCGCTGCGCGGCGAAGCCGATCAGGACGTGGACCACGGCGGCGGCGAGCAGGACCAGGGCGAGGCGGGGCAGCGGCGGGATGGCGAGGCGGGCCCGGGCGCGGGCGGTCACGGCGGCATCGTCGGCAGCCCAGGGCCGGGCGTCAATCCCTGATCCGCCTATCCTGTCGAGGTGATCGACCGCTACGCGCTGCCGGAGCTGCGCGAGCTCTTCGGCGAGCGGCGCAAGCTCCAGCTGTGGTTGCGGATCGAGCTGCTGGCCGCCGAAGCCCTGGCGGCCGCTGGCGTCATCCCGGCCGGTGACTGGGAGCGCATCCGCAGCGAGCTCGGGGCTGGCGACGTCGACCCGGATCGGGCGCGCGAGATCGAGCAGGAGTCCCAGCACGACGTGATCGCCTTCCTGCGCAGCGTCACGGAGCGGATGGGGGCGGAGGGGCGGTGGCTGCACTACGGGCTCACCAGCTCGGACGTGCTCGATACCGCCACCGCCGTGGTGCTGCGCGACGCGACCGCGGTGGTCGAGGCGGAGCTGGCCCGGCTGCTCCAGGTCGTCCAGCGGCTGGCGCTGCAGCATCGGTCGACGCCCATGGTCGGCCGCAGCCATGGGATTCATGCCGAGCCGATCACCTTCGGCTTCAAGGCCGCCGGCTGGTACACCGAGCTCCGGCGGGATGCCGCGCGGCTGGCGCGGGCGCGCGAGGGGATCGCCGTCGGCAAGATCTCCGGCGCAGTCGGCACCCATGCCAACATCGGCGCCGAGGTCGAGCGCCACGTCTGCGAGGCGCTGGGCCTCGCCCCGGATCCGGCCGCCACCCAGGTTGTCAGCCGCGACCGCCATGCCGAGCTGCTGACTGCGCTCGCCATCCTGGGCGGGACGCTGGAGCGCATCAGTGTCGAGGTGCGGCACCTCCAGCGCACCGAGGTGAGCGAGGCCTTCGAGCCGTTTGGCGGCGGCCAGCAGGGCAGCAGCGCCATGCCCCACAAGCGCAACCCGATCCTCACCGAGCGGGTCACCGGCCTGGCACGCCTGCTTCGCGCCGATGCGCTCACCGGCCTCGAGAACATGGCGCTCTGGCATGAGCGCGACATCAGCCACTCCAGCGCCGAGCGGTTCGTCTTCGAGCGTGCGCTGGGCGTGGCCGCCTACGCCACCCGCACGCTGGCCGGCGTGCTCGACGGCCTGGAGGTCGATGCCGAGCGCATGGCGGCCAACCTGGACCTCCTGGGCGGAATGGTCTACTCGGAGGCGCTTCTGCTGGCGATGATCGCCAAGGGTGCCGGCCGCCAGGAGGCGTACCGGCTGGTACAGGGCGCCGCCAAGCGGGCCTGGGGCCGGCCCGCTGCCTTCCGCGAGGAGGTGCTCGACGACCCGGGTATCGCGGAGTGGCTGAGCGCCGATGAGGTGGCGAGCGCGATGGACCTGGACCACCACCTGGCGGGCATCGAGGCCACCTACCGCGCCCTCGACCTGGAGGGCTAGCGTGCGCGGCTGGCTGGCGCGCGGTCGTGGGGCGTTCCGCCTTGCCGGCGAGCGATCCGACCTGTGGCTGGCCGGCGCCCTGGGCTGGCTCGTGTTCGTGGGCTGGCTACCGTTGCTGCTGGTCGTCGCCCCGCCTGACGGGGAGGGGATCGAGGCGATCGGCGTTTCCCTGTACCTGTCGCAGTCGTTCCCGCTGAACGCGGTGCTGCTCGTGGCCGGGGCGGTGGCCGGGTTCGTCGGTTTATGCCTGCTCGCCGCCACCGCCGAGGTCGCCATCGAGCACGCCGCGGATCCGCGCGCTGCCCATCCGCCGGCTGGACGCGCGACGTTCTCCGCCTTCGGCATCCTGCTCATCACCGCCGTGCCGGTCGTCGTCACGGCGGGGCTCGTCCTCGGTGCCGTGCTGGCCGTGGCGCCGGCCGAATACCTCTCGGCGGACCTGGCCACCCCCGTCCTGCTGCGAATCGCGCTGCGGATCCTGCCGGAGCTTGGCGTCCTGCTGCTCGTGCTCCTGGCCATGCAGACCGTCGGTGGTGCTGCCCTCCGGTTCGGCTTCACCCATCCCGGGCAGCCCGCGATCACCTCGCTCCGCGCGGTGCTGCGGTCGATCCTGGCGCGCCCGTGGCGGTCCGTCGGCGTGGCGACCGCCGGCCTGCTGGCGGACGGCGTGGCCGCGGCGGTCACCTTCGGGCTGCTGCGCCTCCTGTGGCCGCCCATCGGCCTTGGGCTGGGCGACGGGCTCCGGAGCCGTCCAGAGACGGTGCTGCTGCTGCTAGGCTTCGTGGCGGTCTGGCTGGGCCTCCTGCTGGCGGCCGGCGCGCTCCACGTGGCCATCTCCGCGTGGTGGGCGATGGAAGTGGGGACCGGCGCCGTCTCGGGCGGCACCGCCGGAATCCGCAGCGGCACATCGGGACCCGGCGGGCCGTTGCCGGGCACGGATGCGGGAGGGCCTCATTGACCCAGCTGCCGGACGTCGCGAGCCAGTTCGAGCCGCTCCTGCGGCTGACCGCGGGCCTCGTGCTCGGCGCCGCCGTGGGGTGGGAACGCGAGGTCCAGCGCATGCCGGCCGGCTTCCGGACCCATGCCCTGGTCGGCCTCGGCTCGGCGATCTTCACCGTGGTGAGCGCCTTCGCCTTCCCCGGCCCGATGACCGATCCCACCCGAATCGCCGCCCAGATCGTCACCGGGGTCGGCTTTCTGGGTGGCGGCGCCATCCTCCATTACCGTGGCAACGTGCGCGGCCTGACCACCGCTGCGTCGTTGTGGGCGGTGTCGGCGATCGGCATGGCGGCCGGCGCCGGACTGTACGTGGTGGCGGTCGGCGCCGCCCTGCTGGTGGTCGTGACCCTGGTCCTGCTGGATCGGCTCGAGAGCTACGCACGTCGTCGCTGGCACCTCGCCGCCGACCCCGCGCCAACTGCCCAGGACAAGCCCGATGGGAGAACCGAGGACATGCCATGACCCTGCTCCGCAGCGAGATCCACGACCTGCCCCTCATCCACCGCGGCAAGGTGCGCGAAACGTACGAGGTCGACGATGAGCGGCTGCTCCTGGTCGCCACCGACCGCCTGTCGGCGTTCGACGTCGTCTTCGACCAGCCGATCCCGGACAAGGGACGGGTGCTGACTCGGCTCTCCGCCTGGTGGTTCCGCGAGCTGGCTCCGCTGGGGCCGACGCATTTCCTGAGCGATGACCCGGCCGAGCTGCCGGCCGCCGCCACGGGCCCGGAGCTCGACGGGCGGGTGATGCTGGTGCGGCGCGCCCAGCGCATCGACGCCGAGTGCGTGGTGCGCGGCTACCTGGCCGGCTCCGGCTGGGCCGAATACCAGCGCACCGGCGCGGTGGTGGGGCATCGGCTGCCCGAGGGGCTGCGCGAGGCCGATCGCCTGCCGGAGCCGATCTTCACGCCGTCGACCAAGGCCGAGGTCGGCCACGACGAGAACATCACGCGCGAGCAGCTGGCCGGCATGGTCGGCGCCGAGCTGGCCGCGGAGCTCGAGGAGCGGTCGCTGGCGCTGTACCGCGCCGGGGCGGAGCGGGCGGCGCGGGTGGGGCTGATCCTGGCCGACACGAAGTTCGAGTTCGGCTGGATCGACGGGCGCGTGGCGCTGATCGACGAGGTGCTCACCCCGGACAGCAGCCGCTTCTGGGACGGGGACCGCTACGAAGTCGGCTCGTCGCCGGTGAGCTTCGACAAGCAGTACGTGCGCGACTTCGTGTCGGCCTCTGGCTGGAACAAGGAGCCGCCGGCCCCGGCCTTGCCTGACGACGTGATCGCCGGCACCCGGGAGCGCTATGTGACCGCCTACGAGCGGCTCACCGGGCAGCGCTGGAGCAACGGGGAGGCATCGGCCTAGTGCGCTGGCAGGCCGACGTGCACGTGCGGCTCCGTCCGGGCATTGCCGATCCCGAGGGCCAGACGATCGCCGGCGGCCTGCATGCGCTGGGCTACACGACCGTCAGCGAGGTCCGTGCCGGCAAGCTGCTGCGGTTGAGCTTCGAAGCTGACGACCCTGCCGCCGCCGAGGCCGCCGTGGACGGCATGTGCCGCAGGCTGCTCGCCAACCCGGTGATGGAGACGGCCGACTGGGAGCTGCACCCCGAGACCGAGCCGCAGGCGGGGCAGATCGCGTGAGCGGCGCCGTCCCGCGCATCGCGGTGGTCGTGTTTCCGGGCACCTGGTCCGAGCGCGACTTCGTGCATGTCGCGAGCGTCCTGGGCTGGCAGGCGACCACGGTCTGGCACGCCGAGCGCAGCCTCGGCGAGCCCGATGCGGTCGTGCTGCCAGGCGGCTTCGCCCACGGCGACTACCTGCGGACGGGAGCCATCGCGCGCTTCTCGCCGGTGATGGAGGCGGTCCGCGCCTTTGCCGATGCCGGCGGCCCGGTCATCGGCTCGTGCAACGGCTTCCAGATCCTGTGCGAGGCGGGCATGCTGCCGGGCGTGCTGCTGCGCAACGACCACCTCCAGTTCCGCTGCGACTGGCAGACGCTGCGCGTCGAACGCGCCGTGGGACCCTGGCTCTCCGGGGAGGAGGTGGCGCCGGGCGACGTGATCCGGCTGCCCATCTCGCATGGCGAGGGCCGCTACCACGCCGATGAGGCGACGCTCGACGAGCTGGAGGTCCACGGTCGCGTGGTCCTGCGCTATGCCGACGCGTCGGGCACCGTCTCGCCGGATGCGAACCCGAACGGCTCGCTGCGCGGCATCGCGGGGATCGTCAACGCGGGCGGCAACGTGCTGGGTCTGATGCCGCATCCCGAGCGCGCCGCGGAGGCGGAGGTGGGCGGCACCGACGGGCTGCGCCTGCTCCGTTCGCTGGAGCGCTGGCTGGCGCGCCAGCCAGCCGCCGCCGAGCGCCAGCCCCAGCCGAGCAGGTAGCGTGGACTATCATGCTCGGCGTCGTCGCCGGCCCGGCACCCTGCCCCTAGGAGCCTGAAACGCCCGATGGACAACGACGAGCGGGACACCCGCCACCTGCCCCCGGACGAACCGTCATCGCCACCCGCCGACGAGGGCGACGAGTTCGAGACGGCCCCCTGGCCCGCCCAGGACGTCGCGCCGACACGGGCCGAAGCGGAGGCCGAGACCGGCCCGGCGGAGCCGATGGAGGCGCCCTCTGCCGCCCCGCCCCCCGCCGAGGTCGAGGCGCACGGGGCCCACGAACCGCCGGCCGCGCCCGCCATGGCCGCGCACAGCGTGCCGCCCGGCGAGCCGGGGGAGAGCACCCAGTGCCCGCGCTGCGGCACGTTGAACCGGCCGGGCATCGCGTTCTGCAGCAACTGCGGCCAGCGGCTGGTCGCCGCTGGTGCGCCCGCCACGGTCGCCCGGCCGATAGCTCCCGAGGGCACCCAGGCCTGCCCCCGCTGCGGCACGCACAACCGGGCCGGGACTGCCTTCTGCCAGAACTGCGGGGCGAACCTGCAGGCAACGGCCCCGTCGGATGTCGTCGCCCCCCCGGCATCGCCCGGCGCGACCGCGCGCGCCGGAAACGTCGGCCAGCGACGCGCGTTGCTGGGCCCGATCGTCCTGCTGGTCGGCGCCGCCGGCATCGTCGCCGGCTGGCTCCTGCCCTTCGCCCTGGGCACCGGATCGCTGTTTGACCGCGCGTTCGGCGCCCCCTCCGGGTACGGAATCGCGTTCTGGTCCGGCTACGGCAGCATCTCGGGGCTCGCCGACCAGGCGTACTTCGGCTTCGCCGCGCCCGCGCCGATCCTGGTGGTCCTGCTGGTGGTGCTCGCCCTCGCCGGCATGCTGCGCGCGTGGCCGGGCCCGCTGCAGCTGGTCGGGCTGGTGGTTGCGCTGGTCTGGGCCCTGGGCCTGCTGGTCCTCTTCGTCGTGGTCGAGATCCTGGGCGGCACCGGCACGGACCTGCTCGGGGTCCTGCGTGACCTCAGCCCCGGCGGGATCATCCTGGCCCTCGCTTCGCTGATCGTGATGATCGGCGTCTTCACGCGGTTTGGGCGGTCCTGAGCCGATGGCAGATCGCTTCTGCCCGAGCTGCGGGACCGAGGTCGAGGCCGATGCGCGCTTCTGCCCCAGCTGCGGCACGACGCTGAACGGGCAGGACCTGGCTGATGAGATTCCGGCCGCCCCTGCCTGGCCGCCGCCGGAACCATCGACCGCTGAGGACGTCGCCGCAACCGCGCCGCGGGTGACCGAGCCCCCGGCGGCGGGCGTCGACGAGCCGACCATGGCGGTCAGCGAAGAGCCGCCCCCACCCGAACCCGAACCGCCCCCGCCGCCGACTGCGGAGCCCGAGCCCGCGGTTGCCGAACCGCCCCCGCCGCCGCCACCGGCAGGCGTCCCATCGGCCCAGTCACCGAGCTCGGGTCAGACCCCGCCCGCTGCCGAGCTGCCGTTCACCTGGCCGGCCCTGCTCTCCGGCTGGCTCATCGGCGTGGGAGCGTTGGTCGGTGCGCTGGCGCTCATCCCGCGGCTGGCGGGGGCCGGCTACCTGGTCAGCATGCTGCTCTTCCTGGCCCTGCTCGGCGTCGCGGGCACCATCTTCCTGGCCGATCACGTTCCGGCCATCCCTCGGCTGCGGCTCATCGTGCTGTGCACGACGCTCATCGGCCTGGGGGTGGGGCTGGCCCGTGCCGCCTTCACCATCCAGGGCATCGACACGCTGTTCCTGGTCGCCATGCTGGCCGCCGCCGGCGGGGCGCTGCTGATCGAGCTCGAGCGCGATCGCCCGTTCCCGCCGCCCGACCGCTCTGGCGGCTGAGCGGCGCCGCGTGACCGTCGCCGCGCCCCCCGCCGACCGCCACGGGCTGACCGAGCCCGAGTATCGGCTCGTCGTCGAGGCGCTCGGCCGTGAACCGAACCCCGTGGAGCTGGGCATGTTCGGCGCCATGTGGTCGGAGCACTGCGCCTACAAGCACTCCAGGCCGCTGCTGGCCAACCTGCCCATCGCGTCGCCCCGGATGCTTGTCGGTCCCGGCGAGAATGCCGGGGCGCTGGACATCGGTGACGGGCTGGCCGTGGTCTTCAAGGTCGAGTCGCACAACCATCCCAGCGCAGTGGAGCCGTACCAGGGTGCCGCGACCGGGGTGGGCGGCATCATCCGCGACGTCTTCACCATGGGCGCCCGGCCGATGGCACTCCTCAACTCGCTGCGCTTCGGACCGCTCGATCCCGCCGAGGACGCCAGCGGCGCCACCGACCCCGAGGTCGCGGCGCGCAACCGCTACCTGTTCGACGGCGTGGTGGCCGGGATCGCGGGCTACGGCAACTGCATCGGCATCCCGGACGTCGGCGGAGAGATCGGGTTCGATGCCAGCTACAACGGCAACCCCCTGGTGAATGCCATGTGCGTCGGCATTGCCCGCCACGACGAGCTGACGCTGGCCCGCGCGGCCGGCGCCGGCAACGCGCTCCTCTTGGTCGGTGCCAGCACCGGGCGCGACGGGATCCAGGGCGCCAGCTTTGCCTCCGCTGCCCTCGACGAGCGGAGCGGAGAGCGGCGGCCGGCCGTCCAGGTCGGTAATCCGTTCCTGGAGAAGCTATTGATGGAAGCCTGCCTGGCGCTGTCCGGCTCGGAGGCGGTGATCGCCATGCAGGACCTGGGTGCGGCCGGCCTGACCTGCGCGCTGTCCGAGCTCTCGGCGCGCGGGGGGTGCGGCGCCGAGGTCGACCTGGACCTCGTCCCGGCGCGGGAGGACGGCATGTCGGCCTACGAGCTGCTGCTGAGCGAATCGCAGGAGCGGATGCTACTGGTGGTGCGGGCCGGTCGGGAGGCGGAGGTCCAGGCGGCGTTCGCGCGCTACGAGCTGCACGCCGTCACCATCGGACGCGTGATCGACGAGCCGGTCGTGCGGGCCAGGTACCGGGGGGACCTCGTATGCGAGGTGCGCGGCCGCGCGCTTGTCGACGATGCGCCGCGGTACCGGCCCGCCGCTGCGCCGCCACCGGAGCTCGCCGCTCGGCGCCGGGCGTCGCTGGACGACCTGGCGGTGGCGCCGGCCACGGTCGAGGCGCTGCTGGAGCTGCTCGGCGCCCCGAACGTGCGCAGTCGGCGCGCGGTGTGGCGCCGCTACGACCACATGAACGGCACGAACACGCTGGTCGGCCCGGGCGCCGGTGACGCGGCGCTGCTCAGGGTCAAGGGCACGAACCGCGCCCTGGCGCTGGCGCTCGACGGGCCCGGGCGCCTTGGCGCCCTGGACCCACGGCTGGCGGGCATCGCGGCGGTGCTGGAGGGTGCGGCCAACGTGGCCTGTGCCGGCGCGCGGCCGATCGGCATCACCAACTGCCTCAACTTCGCCTCGCCGGAGGAACCCGCGGGCTACTGGCAGCTGGCCGAGGCCGTCGACGGGATGGCCGCCGCCTGTCGTGCGCTGGCGATCCCCATCGCCTCCGGCAACGTGAGCCTCTACAACGGGACCCCGGCCGGTGGCATCCTGCCGACCCCGGTGATCGGCACGGTCGGCCTGCTGGAGGACCGCTCGCTGGCGGTGCCGATGGCGTGGCGCGCGGGCGATGAGGTGTGGCTCCTTGGCGAGCCGGGCTTCGACGCCGACGCGCTGGCTGCCTCCGAGCTGGCCTGGCGCCGCGGCCGGTTTGGCGGCGCGCCGGGCATCGACACGGAGGCGGCGGTGCGGCTGCTGCGGCTGCTGCCATCCCTGGTGGAACGACGGCTGCTGAGCGGCGCCCACGACCTTTCGGTGGGCGGTCTGGGCGTGGCCCTCGCCCGCCTGGCGATCGCCTCCGGCTGCGGGGCGCAGGTCCAGCTGTCTCCCGAAGCCGCCGCCCAGCCGACGGCCGCGCTGTTCGGGGAGCGGGTCGGGCGGGTGGTGGTCGGCGTGGCGCCTGGTCGAGGACCTGCCCTGGCGGCGGCGGCGGCCGCGGCCGACGTGCCGGCAGCGCAGCTGGGGACGGCGGGGGGCGAGGAGCTGCGGATCGGGATCGGCGCGGCCGAGGTCAGGGCCGGGGTAGGCCGCCTCGCCGCGACGTGGGAGACGGCGCTCGGGTAGCGTCCTCGTCCAGGCCGAGCCCGGCCAGGATCGGATCCTCGTCCTGCCGAAGCCGGGCGCGGCGCAGGGCCTGCTGCTCGGCGCTCGGAATCCCGCGGAACGCGCCGTCGCGGTCCGCGCCAAGGGCATCCGCCACCGGCGCTCGCCGACGGACGACCAGCAGCCAGGTGCTGCCGACCAGGGCCGCGCCACCGATCGCGCCGATGCTCCACAGCAGGATCGGCTCCGGGCCGGTCGGCCCGCTGTCGTCGGCATGGCCCGGTGGCAAACCCCGGGCCCCGCTGCTCGGGCCAGTCGCCGGCGTGCCGGATGGCTGCGCGCTGCTCGTTCGGCTCGGCCGCGGGCGCGTTCGGTCGCGCGGCTTCCCACGCTCGCGGACCGGTGCGCCGTCAACCGTGCTGCTCGACAGGCGTGCCACCGGTTTGGCCTCGGCTGCCGGGGCCATGCTCGGCTGGGGCGTGGCGATCGCCGCCGGCGCGACGGGCGACGGGGCCGGTTCCCTGGGAGGGTCCACCGTCGTCATGGGCGGCTGGCTCGTGGCGGCCGGCGGAGAGGCGTCGATCACCACCGTGGTCGGCAGCGGCGTTGACGCCGATGCGGACGACGGCGCCACCGCGAGCGCCGTCAGGACGAGCAGGAACGGGGCGGATCGCCGGAGGAGCATCAGCCGGTCGCTCCGTGCATCCGCCGCGGCGCCGGCTCGTCCTCGGCCGGCGCTCGCCGCCGCCGCGGTCGCTGTGGGGTGGACCGGGCCGGCTTCCCCTCCTTCTTGGGAGGCGCATGGCCGTGCCCGGTCAGCACCGCGGCGGCGGCATGGGGATCCAGCCGCTGCAGGCCGTCGCGCGCACGCTCGTGCAGGCGATACACCTCCTCCAGGCCATCGGGCGGCACGCCATCGGCATAGACCGCGCAGAACAGGTTGACAACGTCGGGGTCGAACTGGGTGCCGGCGTTGGCGCGCAGCTCGGCCAGTGCCGCCTCGTGGTCCAGGGCGGTCTTGTAGGGGCGGTCGTGGACCATGGCGTGGTACGCATCGGCCACCGACACGATCCGGGCGCCGATCGGGATCTCGTTGCCGCGCAGGCCATGGGGGTAGCCGCCGCCGTTGAAGCGCTCGTGGTGGTGGAGCACGACGGGAATCGCCTCTCGCAGGCTGGAAGCCTGCTCGAGGATCACCTGGCCGATGCGCGGATGCTCGCCGATGGCCTGCCACTCGCCATCGGAGAGGGCGCTGGGCTTGTCCAGGATCTCCGAGGGCACGGCCAGCTTGCCGAGGTCGTGCAGCAGGCTGGCAACGCGGATCCGCTCGATCTCCTCCAGCGGCAGGCCCATCTCGAGGGCGATGCCGGTGGCCAGGGAAGCGATCATGTCCGACGGACGCCCTCGGTGATGCGGCTGCGGCGCCAGCACGCTGGCGAGCGCCTCGGTGGCGGTGTCGTTGGCCCAGCGGCCGATGGCGGTTGCCGCGTGGCGGTGCTCGGAGCTGATCGGTGCACGGCGGACCGGGGCGTTCTCGTCGATGGCGCGGTACAGGTAGGTGCGGTTGCGGCCGAGCGATTTCGCCGCGTACATGGCCGCATCGGCCTGGTCGACCAGCGCGTCGATCTGCAGCTGTGAGCCCACGTCGCCGGCAACGCCGATGCTGATGGTGACCTGCAGCCGCTGCTGGCCGGCGATGAGCAGCGGATGCAGCGCGACCAGGTTGCGCAGCTTCTCGGCCAGCACCACCGCCTCGTCCGGCTGCGTCTCCGGCAGGATGAGCATGAACTCCTCGCCACCGTAGCGGCCGAGCAGGTCGGAGGCGCGAATGTTGTCGGCGAGGAGCGAAGCGACCTGGCGCAGGATGGCGTCGCCAGACTTGTGGCCGTAGGAGTCGTTGATCGGCTTGAAGCGGTCGATGTCGATGAAGGCGACCGACAGCCAGGCGTGGTGGCGGGCCGCGCGCTCGACTTCGGCCACCAGGGTCGTCAGCAGCGTCTCGCGGTTGGCGATGCCCGTCAGCCGATCATGGCTGGCCCGGGCCTCGACCTGCAGGAAGGCGCCCGTGGCGGCGTTGAAGGCGCGGGCCAGGCGTCGCTCGGCCGGAATGCCGCTGACTCGCAGCTCCACGGGCAGGTCAGCAGCCAGCGTGTCCTCCAGGGCTCTGGCAATCCGGTTCAGCCGCCAGCCCACATAGCTCCAGGCCGCGAGCGCCATGGATGTCATCCCGGCGAGCAGCGCCAGACCGCCGATCAGCAGTTGAATGGAGCGTGCCGGACCGCTGGCGGTGGGCGATGCGCCGATCACCACCAGCACGAACGCGGTCATGGCAATCGGAGCCAGGAAGCCGAGGGCACGTGCGAGTCGGAGCATGAATCCCCGCTGAGCGATTGGCCGAAGTGCTGCAGCGAGGATGGGGTTCTCGACGGCCGGCGACCATGGCCCGATGGTCACGCGGTGCGCCACGGCACCCGCGCCGCCATCGCTGATCGGGCACTGGTGGAGTGTGGTGCAGTACCCCGGCGGTACCAACGTTCACCAGGACCGATGGGCATGCCGATGCGCGGCGCGGCGCCGTCGACGGCTGGCTATCATCGGCTCGTGCCGCTCCCGCGCCCCGGACGCCGACGAGCCCGTTGACTTCCCAGCTGCCCGCCGTGCGGTGCGGGCCGGCTCCCGTCATCCACCAATCCCATGGCCCGCGCGAGGAGTGCGGCGTGGTCGGCGTGCATGCGCCCGGCCAGCCGGTCGCGCGGCTGGCGTACGTCGGGCTCCACGCGCTGCAGCACCGCGGCCAGGAGTCGGCCGGTATCGCGACCAGCGATGGCGCGCGGCTGAGCCTCCATAAGCGGCTGGGCCTGGTCAGCCAGGTCTTCGACGAGGAGACGCTGGCCCGCCTGGAACGGGACGGGGCGGGGGAGACGGCCTATATCGCCATCGGCCACACTCGCTACTCGACCACTGGCAGCAACTCGCTGCCCAACGTGCAGCCGGTGTACGCCGCCTCCGAGCTCGGTGAGCTGATGCTCGGCCACAACGGCAACCTGACGAACGCCACCTGGCTGCGCGACGACCTGGTGGAGCAGGGCGTGGAGTTCGCCACCGCCAGCGACACCGAGGTGCTGGCCAAGCTCATCGCGCACGCCCCCGGCCGTGGCTGGGCGCAGCGCGTCGAGCAGGCCTTCCACCGGGCCATCGGGGCCTACACCTTCACCATGCTCACCGAGCGGGCGCTCGTCGCCTCCCGCGACCCGCTCGGCTTCCGGCCGCTGGCGCTCGGCCGGCTGCCGGCGCCGGAGGGCGGCCCGGCCGGCTGGGCGGTGGCCTCGGAGAGCGCCGCGCTGGACGCGATGGGTGCGCAGTTCGTACGGGACGTGGAACCCGGCGAGATCCTCACCATCGACGACGAGGGCGTGCACTCGCACCGGCCCGCGGTCGCCGCCGCGGGCGAACGGCTGTGCGTCTTCGAGTTCGTGTACCTGGCGCGGCCGGACAGCGTCATCGGCGGGCGCCTGCTGTACGAGGCACGACTGGAGATGGGCCGCCAGCTGGCGCGGGAGCAGCCTGCCGACGCCGACCTCGTCATCCCGGTGCCGGATTCGGCCATCCCCGCCGCCATCGGCTACGCGGAGGAGTCGGGCCTGCCATTCCGTGAGGGCCTGATCAAGAACCGCTACGTGGGCCGCACCTTCATCCAGCCGGCGCAGCGCTCGCGCGAGGAGGCGGTTCGGCTGAAGTTCAATCCGCTGCCCGAGGTGCTGTCCGGCAAGCGGGTGGTCGTCGTGGACGACTCGATCGTGCGCGGCACCACCACCGGGCCGATCGTGGCGATGCTGCGCCGGGCGGGCGCGCGCGAGGTCCACGTCCGCATCCACTCCCCGCAGATGACGCATCCGTGCTACATGGGGGTCGACACCGGCCGGCGCTCGGAGCTGATCGCCGCCACCCATTCGGTGGATGGCATCCGGCGCCTGATCGATGCCGATTCGCTGGGGTACCTGTCCGAGGAGGGGTTGCTGGCCGCGGTGGCGCGCGAAGGCGACGGCGAACGGCGCCACTGCACCGCCTGCTTCGACGGCCGCTACCCGATCGACGTTCCGATGGAGGTTGACAAGTTCGTGCTGGAGCGCGGCTGAGCCGATGGGTCGCTCGTACCGCGAGGCGGGGGTCGATGTCGACGAGGCGCGACGCGCGGTCGAGCTGATCGGGCGCGCGGCGGCCTCGACGGCCACGAGGGCGGTCCTCGGCGGCGTGGGTGGCTTCGGCAGCCTGTATCGCTTCGACCCCGCCCCCTATCCGGATCCGGTGCTCGTCGCGTCGACCGATGGCGTGGGCACCAAGCTGAAGGTGGCCATCGCGCTGGGCCGGCATGGCACCATCGGCGTCGACCTCGTCAACCACTGCATCAACGACATCGCGGTGCAGGGCGCCGATCCGCTGTTCTTCCTCGACTACCTGGCCACCGGGCGGCTGCAGGCGGAGGTGGCCGGCGAGATCGTGCAGGGCGTGGCCGACGCGTGCGCAGCCGCCGGCGTGGCGCTGGTCGGCGGGGAAACGGCCGAGATGCCGGACG
>DATBJR010000141.1:0-38122 GCA_036556325.1 Candidatus Limnocylindria bacterium
CTGCTGTTTGCCGCCGAGGCCTATACCGGCACCGTGCTGCGCGACTTCCAGGGCGAGCTCAGCAGCGTCGTGGCGCTCGCGTTCTTCATTCCGCTGCTGATCGGCACCGGCGGCAACATGGGCAGCCAGACGGTGACGCTCATTGTGCGGGCCATGGCGGTCGGTGAGGTCACGATCCGCGACATCGGCTGGATTGTGCTCAAGGAGATGCAGGTCGGCCTCATCCTGGGCGCGGTGATGGCGGTCGTCGCCTTCGGCCGCGCCTGGCTGCTCAACGTGGGACCGGACATCGGGTTGGTGGTGGCGCTCACCATCCTGGCCATCTGCCTCTGGTCCGCGACGGTCGCCGCGCTGCTGCCCCTCGTGCTGCGGCGCGTCGGCGTGGATCCCGCGGTCGTATCGGCTCCGCTGATCACGACCCTGGTGGACGGCACGGGCCTGATCATCTACTTCGAGATCGCGCGGGTCGTGCTCCACATGTAGCCGCCCCGGCTGGTCCGCGGCTTTGCTCCGGGCGAGCATACCCGGGACGATGCGCTGCGCGTCGGCTCAGGAGCCGATGGGGTGCCAGACCGTCTTGACCTCGACGAACTCGCCGATCAGGTACGGCGACTGGGCCCGATCGCTCAGCCAGTCGATCGCGCCATTCTCCGGTGCGGGCCGCACCAGGCGCTTCACGTTCTCCACCGCCAGGTCCTCGATGGCCGATCCCTGCGCCGGGTCGAGGCCATAGGCGTCCAGCGCGTTGACGTCCATGTGCGCGGCCAGGTGCTGGACCAGCTCGCGGCGCAGGCCGGTGATCAGGTTCACGACGCCGCCCGGCACGTCCGACGTGGCGAGCACCTCGGTCAGGGTCACCGCCGGCAGCGGGCGCGATTCGGAGGCGATCACCACGGCAGCATTGCCGGACACGATGATGGGCGCCAGCCGGCTGACCAGGCCCAGCAGGCTCGATGCCTCCGGGGCGATCATGCCCACCACACCGGTCGGCTCCGGGACGCTGAAATTGAAGTAGCTGCCGTTCACCGGATTCACCGTGCCGAGCGTCTGGGTGTACTTGTCGGCCCATCCCGCGTACCACACCCAGCGATCGATGGCCGCGTTCACCAGGCGCGTGGCCCGCTGCCGGCCGACGCCCTCGGCCGCCATCACCTCGGCGATGAACTGGTCCCGCCGCCCCTCCATCAGCTCGGCGATGCGGTAGAGGATCTGGCTGCGGTTGAACGCCGTGCGTGCGGCCCAACCCAGCTGCGCCCTGCGGGCCGCGCGCACCGCGTCGCGGATGTCCTTGCGCGTGCCACGGCAGGCGTTCGCCAGCAGCCGCCCACGTGCGTCGAAGACCTCGTAGGCGCGGCCGGACTCGGTGCGCGGGAACTGTCCGCCGATGTACAGCTTGTAGGTCTTGCGCACGTCCAGGCGGTCACCTGGATTTCGGCCGCCCGTGGTCACCAGCGGTTGCGAGGTGCGGGCCTCGAGGACGGATGTCCGTCGCCGAGCCCGTGTTGCCGTCGCCGAGCGAGGCCGGCGGGCCGCCATCAGCCGCCCTCCCCGTACTGCTTCGTCTCCTGCCTCTCGCTCATCGGCCGTTGGACCCGTTCGGGCTGACGTCCAGATAGGCGGCCAGGCCGTGCAGCCCGCCCTCGCGCCCGTAGCCCGACTCCTTGTACCCGCCGAACGGGCTGGTGGGGTCAAAGCGGTTGAAGGTGTTGGCCCACACCACCCCGGCGCGCATGGCGCTGACCATCTTGAAGATGCGGCTGCCCTTCTCGGTCCAGACCCCGGCGGAGAGCCCGTATGGCGTGTTGTTGGCCTTTTCGATCGCCTCCTCCGGCGTGCGGAAGGTCAGGACGCTGAGCACCGGCCCGAAGATCTCCTCCTGGGCGATGCGATGTGACTGGCTGACGCCGGTGAACAGCGTTGGCCGGAAGAAGTAGCCGCGATCGGGCAGCTGGCAGTCAGGCTGGAAGATCTCCGCGCCCTCCTCGATCCCCGACTGGACGAGCTCCTGCACCTTGGCCAGCTGTCCTGCCGAGTTGATGGCGCCGACGTCCGTGTTCTTGTCGAGCGGGTCACCGACCCGCAGCGTCGAGAGGCGGTCCTTCAGCTTGTCGAGCAGCGGCTCGTACACGCTTTCCTGGGCGAAGAGCCGCGAGCCGGCACAGCACACCTCGCCCTGGTTGAAGTAGATCCCATTGATGATGCCCTCGATGGCCTGGTCCAGCGGCGCGTCGTCGAAGACGATGTTCGCCGCCTTGCCGCCGAGCTCGAGGGTCAGCTTCTTGCTGGACCCGGCGACCGACCGGGCGATCATCTTGCCAACCGCGGTGGAGCCGGTGAACGCGACCTTGTTCACGTCGGCATGGCTGACCAGCTCCATGCCGATCTCGCCGGGTCCGGTGATGATGTTGACCACGCCGGGCGGAAGGTCCGCCTGACGCACCACGTCGGCGAACAGGTAGGCGGTGAGCGGCGTAGTGGAGGCGGGCTTGAGGACGACGGTGTTGCCGGCCGCCAGCGCGGGGGCGATCTTCCAGGCCAGCATCAGCAGCGGGAAGTTCCAGGGGATGACTTGCGCCGCCACGCCGAGTGAGCGCGGCGTGCGACCAGGGAAGGCGTAGTCGAGCTTGTCTGCCCAGCCGGCGTAGTAGAAGAAATGCGCCGCGGCCAGCGGCACGTCGACGTCGCGCGACTCCTTGATCGGCTTGCCGGAGTTCATCGTCTCGACCACGGCGAACTCGCGGCTGCGCTCCTGGAGGATCCGCGCGATGCGGTAGAGGTACTTCGCGCGCTCGCCACCGGGGAGCCGCGACCAGGCGGTGTCATACGCGCGGCGGGCGGCGGCCACGGCCCGGTTGACATCGGCCTTCGAAGCCTTGGCAACCCTGGCCAGGCGCTCCTCGGTGGCCGGGTTGATGACGTCGAAGGTGGCGCGCGGCCGGCTCGGGCGGAACTCGTTGTCGATGAACAGCCCGTACTCCGGCTGGATCGTGATGTGGTCCGTCGACTCCGGGGCCGATGCGTATTCCCACGGCACCTTGCCGCCAGCCGCCAGGCCCCACGAGGCGGCGGCTGGGGAGCCCTCCGGCTTCTTGGTGATGGTCATGACCACCCGATTATCGCACCGGCCCGGCGCCACCTAGACTCGGCGAACTCGCAGGGTGATGCGCATGGCGATCCGAGCCGTCCTGGTGCCGATGGTGCTCGGTGCACTCCTCGGCCTCTTCAGCGCACGTGGCGATGGCGTGCACGTCATGGTCGTGAACGGCCTGGCCAATGCCGCGTCGCCGTGGATCGTGGTGGCATTTGCGGCCGGAACGCTCCAGGGCTCGGCCCGGGTGGGCGGCCTTGCGGGGGCCCTGGCGCTGCTCGTCGCGGTGCTCACCTACTACATTGGCTTCCTTGTCGGTGGCGCCACCTTCCTGCTGCCGTTCGTGGCGGTCTGGGCCGTGGCCGCGGCGCTGGCCGGCGGTTTGTGCGGGCTGGCCGGGGGCGCCTGGCGCCATGATCGGCCGCGCTGGGGCGCACCGGCGGTGGCGCTCGTCGGGGGCCTTCTGCTGGGCGAAGCCGCGCATCGGCTCATCCTGCTGCAGGTCTGGACCGGCATCGAGTGGGACCGCACTTCCATGCAGGTCGCCGTGGCTGATGTCGTCGGCGCGGTGCTGGCCGTTGCGCTGCTGTCGCGTGACCGGTGGGGCACCGTTGGCGCGCTGCTCCCCCTGGTCGCGCTGGCCGGCGTGGGGCTCCTGGCCGGTGGCGATGCCCTGCTGGGTTTCGCCGCCGGTGGCTAGCAACCGCGGCTCAGGTCCCGAGCGCGCCCTCCAGGGTGAGCAGCGTTCGCTTCCGCTCGAGCCCGCCGGCATAGCCGCCCAGGCCGCCGCCCGAGTGGAGCACCCGATGGCACGGCACCACGATCGGAATCGGATTGGAGCCGAGCGCATTGCCGGCGGCCCGTGACGCGCGCGGCGAGCCGGCGGCCTCGGCCATCTGGCGGTAGGTCGTCGTCGTGCCGAACGGCACCCGGGCGGTGGCGCGCAGCACCCCCTGGGCGAATCCCCGCACGAGCGACCAGTCGACCCGGACATCGAAGCGGCGCCGTTGCCCCGCGAAGTACTCGTCCAGCTCCCGGCGGATCTCGTCCGTGCGGGCCGGGTCGCGCAGCACGCGCGGGCTCACGCGTGACGCCAGCTCAGCCAGGACCTCCTCGCTGCGCTCGCTGCTGAAGGCGACCCGTACCAGCCCGCGGTCGGTGACGGCCACCAGCAGCGGTCCCACCGGCGAGTCCATGGTTCCGTAGGCAACGTCCGCGAGCCCCGCTGCCGCCGCGCGACGAGCCAGGTCGGCCGCCGTGCGCTCGGCATCGAAGGCAGCGGACTCGGCACGGGAAAGACGCTGTTCGAGATCGTTCATGCATCGAGCTCCTGGCGCAGACGCCTCAGCCCCGCGCTGACGTTCTGACGGGCGGCTTCCTCGCTGATCCCCATCAGCTCGCCGATCGAGCGGTAGTCGCGGTCCATGACGAACCGATGGACGACGGCCGCGCGCTGCTTCTCGGGAAGCGAGCGGACCCTCCGCCACAGGCCGTCATCCGCCACTTCGGGTGGCGGCTGGCTCGGCTCGCGTCCGCGCGGCATGCCATCCAGGTCGATGCTCGCCGGCCGCCGCGAGTGCCGGCGGACCACGTCGGTGGCCTTGCGATGGGCGATGGTGTACAGCCAGGCACGCAGGTTCTCCCCGTGGCGGAGTCGCGGATAGGCGCGCAGCGCGGCGATGAAGGTCTCCTGCAGGCAATCCTCGGCCAGGTCCCGACCGATGGACGCAACCAGGAACCGATGCAGCTCCGCGGCGTGCGCGTCCACCAGCGCCTGGAAGGGTGGCAGGCTCACAACGGGTGAAACGCCGCGGCCCGCGCCGACGTGAGATCGGCGCATCGGCTCAATCCGCCATCGGCTCAGCCGGCTGCGCGGCGCAGGTAGTCGTCGTACACGTAGGCCGCGTCGCTGACGATGGTGGGCAGCCAGACGCCATCGGCGCCTTCATTCCAGTCCACCTCGAGGCCGGGGTTCTGGGCGTTGGTGCCGTCCGGGAGGAAGAGGTGGGGCGAGCCCTGGACGGCGTCCGTCTTGGCGATCTCCCAGTCGGCGAAGATGGCGTGGCGGGCGCGGCCGGTGTCCAGCGCCTCGGCCAGCCGGGCGAGGTCGAGCCCGTCCGTCTCCGACGCGACCTCCAGGATCACGTGGCGCATGCTGACGCAGCGCGACTCGCCCCAGAACGCCCGGCGCAGACCGCGGTCCAGCGCCTCCGAGGCGGCCAGGCTCTGCTCCTTCGCCGCCTGCACGGCCTCCATGGCGGGCAGCATCGTCGGCGGGTAGGTCCACTCGGGCGCGGACCACACCTGCCACCCAGCGCGCGGCGCCAGACTGGCGCAGGCGGGCATCTCCGGTTCGAGCTCGTTGCGCGGGGTGGCCTGCGAGTTGAACAGCTCCAGTGGAAAGACATGGTGGTCGAACCGCACCTGCTCTTCCAGCCCGAGGCGCCGGCGGGCGTCCCACAGCCGCCAGACGGCGGCATGCGCCCAGGGGCAGCCGATGTCCGACCAGACCTGGACCGTGCCGGGAGCGACCGTGATCACGTCGCGACGGTCAGTCGAGCGTGAAGTAGTCGCCGCCCGAATAGCGGCCGGAGCGCTCCTTGCGGATCTGCATCAGGACGTCGTTCACCAGGCTGCTGGCGCCGAAGCGGAACCGGTCGGGCGTCATCCAGTCCGGACCCAGCGTCTCGTAGAGGACCGTCAGGTAGCCAATGGCCTCCTTCGCTGTCCGAATCCCACCCGCCGGCTTCATGCCCACCGCCCGTCCGGTCTGCTGGTAGAAGTCGCGAATCGCCTCCAGCATGACCAGCGTCACCGGCAGCGTCGCCGCCGGCTGGACCTTGCCGGTGCTGGTCTTGATGAAGTCGGCGCCGGCGGCCATGGCCAGCACCGATGCCCTCCGCACGTTGTCGTAGGTCTCCAGCTCGCCGGTCTCCAGGATCACCTTGAGGTGCGTCTCGCCGCAGGCCTCCTTGACCGCCACGATCTCGTCGTAGACCCGGGCGTACTCCCCGGCCAGGAACGCCCCGCGGTCGATGACCATGTCGATCTCGTCCGCGCCGAGCGCGACGGCCTGCCGCACATCGGCCAGCTTGACCTCCAGCGACGCCTGCCCCGACGGGAAGTAGGTGGCCACCGCCGCGACCTTGACGCTCGAGCCTTCCAGGGCCTGCCGGGCCGCGGAGATCATGGCCGGGTAGACGCACAACGCGGCCACCGAGGGGATGGAAGGATCGGTGGGATCCGGGCGCCGGGCCTTGCCGGCCAGCGCGCGGATCTTGCCGGGCGTGTCCTTGCCCTCGAGCGTGGTCAGGTCCGTCATGCGGATGATCATGTCCAGTGCCCAGAGCTTCGCGTCGCGCTTGATGCTGCGCTTGGCGAGCGCGGCCGCGCGCTCCTCGGCGCCGACCTGGTCGACGGCCCACACGCGCCCCAGCAGGCTGCCGAGCGCCTGGTGGCGCGGCGCAGTGAGGTCGCGTGCCGCATCGCGGCGAGCTGGCGTGGTGGTGGTCATCTGGACCGCTCATTGTACGGGCGGCTGCGGCGCAGGCGAAATCTCACGCCCGACGCGGACGTAGGAAGACCAGGACCAGGGCTACGCCCATCCACAGCAGCAGCACGGGAACTGCCGCGCCATACAGCGTGTCGCTGACCGAGTGCGACGTGCGGTCGACGACGGCGCCGATGGCCACCGACCCGACCATCCCCGCCGCGACCACCAGCCACCGGACCGTCCGCATGCGCCGATCCTACGCGACTATCCTTCCGCGTGGCCATGGAGACCATCGTCTACTGCCTCACCCGCGACCACGAGCTGGCGGCAGCCATCGATGACCGACGCGGTGAATGCCTGGCCTTCTTCTACAACGACGCGGCCCGCCTGAACCAGGCTGTGATCCTGCGTCAGCCAGACCTGGTGATCCTCGACACCGGCGCCATCCGCGTCGAGTACGGCGACGCCGGGCTTGGTCCGGTGGTCGGCTTCCTCCGCGAGCGGGCGCCGGAGGCGCAGCTGGCAGTCCGTCCCACGGCCGGCACCGAGTGGCTGATCGCCGCCGAGGCGGGTGCAAGCGTCCGGATGCTGCCGGCCGACCTGGAGGGCTGCGTCACGGCTGTTGCCGCCTTCACCACCGCCCGGGCCGGCTGAGGGTCACCGGCGGAGCCCGCCGATCCGGTCCGGGGGCCAGTAGCGGAACGCCGCCCGCCATTGCACGGCCGAACGCGGCAGGGCGCCGAAGGCTCGTGAATCGGTGCTCGCGTCCGGCGCATCGCCGCGCAGATCGAGGTGGGGACCCGCGGCGTGGACGCGCTTGATCAGCTCGCGCTCCGGCGTCCGGGGGTCGAAGGCGAGCACGACGTCCCCGGCCCGTGGCGGATGGCGGCGGTAGGTCAGCCGCTCCACCAACAGCCGATCCCCGGGGAGCAGGGTCGGGGCCATGGAACGGCCCTGGACCTCGACCACGTCCAGCCAGCCTCGCGCGGCGCGTGACAGCCACGCGCCGGCCACGACCCCCGCGAGCGCGACGAGGGGCCAGGGGCGGCCCCTCCCGATGGTCATCGGCTCAACGTCGGCCCGTCAGGCGGGGCGTCCGCTGACGCGCGTCTTCTCGGGCCCGCCGGTTGACTTCCACATCTCGTCGACGGTGTCGATCATCGACAGCAGATCGCGCGCGGCGGCCGCGTCCATGCTCTGCTTCACCTTCGAGGCCTGCTTGGTGGTCTTCCAGAAGGTTTCGTGCAGGTCCGGGTACTTCTCCAGGTGCTCCGGCTTGAAGTAGTCGTGCCAGAGCACGTCGAGATGGTGCTTGACCAGCTCGGCCCGCTCCTCCTTGACATGGATGCAGCGGGCCCGGAAGAGCTTGTCGTCGCTGGCGTCGTGCTTCTCGATGATGCGCAGGCACGACTCGGCCTCGATGCGGGCCTGCTCCGGGTCATAGATCCCGCACGGGATGTCGCAGTGGGCGTGGACGCGCCGCGTCGGGCGCAGCAGCGAGCGAAGGGTGATCATGCCGTCTCCTTTCGAATGAGCGAGCTCAAGTGAGCGAGCGGTTACCTGGTGTGCGTCTCATCGTACGAATCCAGCAAGCAGCCTGCCGGAAGACGATTGGGCGGCTCAGGCCCCCATCACGATGCCGCCGTCCACGCCCAGCACCTGGCCGGTGACGTAGCGCGCCTCATCGGAAGCGAAGTACACGGCGGCGGCGGCGACGTCGTCCACGCTGCCAACGTAGCCGAGCGGCGTGAGGTCGGTGAGCGCCTGGGTGGCCGCTTCGGGCAGGTCGGCGGTGAGATCCGTCTGGATGAGCCCCGGCGCAATGACATTGCAGGTGATCCCGCGGCTGGCGAGCTCGCGAGCGGTCGTCTTGGTCAGGCCGATGAGCCCCGCCTTGGCCGCGGAGTAGTTGGCCTGGCCCGCATTCCCCATCCGGCCGGCGGCCGACGACATGTTGATGATGCGGCCGGATCGGGCCTTCATCATCGGCCGGCTGATGGCCCGCGTCATCCAGAAGGGACCGTCCAGGTTGGTGGAGAGGACGGCGTCCCACTCCTCCTCGTCCATCCGCATCAGCAGGTTGTCGCGGGTGATGCCGGCATTGTTGACCAGGATGTCCACCTTGCCGAAGGCGTCGAGCGCGGCCTTGACGATGGCCTCGCAGGCCTGCCGGCCAGCCGACGTGTCGCCCTGGATGGCCTGGGCCTGGCGACCGGCCGAACGGATCTCGGCCACGACCTCGTCGGCCGCCGCCTGGTTGCCGCGGTAGTTGACCGCCACGTCCGCACCCTGGCGCCCGAACGCGACGGCGATGGCCCGGCCAAGGCCGCGGCTGCCCCCGGTGACGAGGGCCACCTTGCCGGTCAGGTCGAACATCAGCGCGCCGCCGCCAGCTCCGGCTCGACGCGCGGCCTGCCGAGCCGGGTCTGGTCGCCGGGCGCCAGGAAGGCGCGTGCCGGATCGGCCGTCCATTCGACCACCGCCGCCCCCGCCGTGTAGCCCGCCCCGAAGGCGACCATCAGCAGCCGGTCGCCGGGAGTGATCTTGCCGGCGGCGATGGCCTCGACCAGCGCCATCGGCACGCTGGCGGCCGAGGTGTTTCCGTACTTCTCGATGTTGACGAAGACCTTCTCCTCCGGAATGGACAGCGCCTTCTCCACGCTGCGAATGATCCGCAGGTTCGCCTGGTGGAAGACGAACTGGTCAATGTCCGCGGCGCTGAGGCCCGCGTTGGCCAGCGCCGCCTGCGCCGAATCGGCCAGCTGTCGGGTGGCGTACTTGTAGACGTCGCTGCCCAGCATCTGGATGTAGTGCATCTCCTTGGCCACCGTCTCCGCCGAGGCCGGATGGGCGCTGCCGCCACCGGGCACGATGATGGCGTTGCAGCCGGTCCCGTCGCTGAACAGCTCCCAGCCCAGCAGCCCGCCGGGCTGGTCCGAGGCCGACAGCAGCACGGCGCCCGCCCCGTCCCCGAACAGCACGCAGGTGCTGCGGTCGCGCCAGTTGATGAACCGGCTGAGGATCTCGACGCCGATGACCAGCACGTTGCGGTACATCCCGCCGCGGATGAATCCGGTCCCGGCCGCCAGGGCGTAGAGGAAGCCGGAGCAGGCAGCCTGGAGGTCGAAGCCGGCGGCCCGCGTCGCCCCCAGCTCCGTCGCGACCAGCACGGCCGTGGCGGGCAGCGGGTAGTCCGGGGAGCAGGTGGCCGCGATCACCAGGTCCAGGTCGGCCGGATCCAGCCCCGCGACCGCCAGGGCGTCGCGGGCAGCGTTGACCGAGAGCGTGGTGGTCGTCTCGTCGGGCGCAGCGATGCGCCGCTCCCTGATCCCGGTCCGCGTCACGATCCACTCGTCGGAGGTGTCGACCATGGTCGCCAGCTCGTCATTGGTCATGACGCGCTTCGGCGCGTACATCCCCCATCCGGTGATGACCGCGTTGGCCGTCATGCCTGCCTCCAGCTCGAATGCCCCATCGCCTGATCCATCCCGTGCCTCATCCGCGTGGGTCGACCTCCAGCAGCGGCTGCTGGCGCTTCACCAGCGTGCCGCTCTCGACGAGGGTGCGGGTGACCCGGCCGCCCACGTCCGATTTGATCTCGTTGAACAGCTTCATGGCCTCGATCAGCCCGACGACCGAGCCAACCCCGATTTCGTCGCCCTCCTGCACGTACGCGCGGGCGCCCGGCGACGGCGCCGAATACCAGACGCCGGTCAGCGGAGCCGAGACGAAGCGATGGCCCGCCGCGGGTTCGCCCCACGGGCTGGTGGGTGGGGGCGGCGCCTCCGGCGTGGGCACGGCGGGCGCGATCGCGGCTGGGGCCGCCGGTACCGCGGCGTGACGGGACAGCCGCACCGTCAGCTCGCCGGCCTCCACTTCCAGCTCGTCCAGGCCGCTCGCCTCGAAGGCGGGCGCGAGCAGGTCCACGGCCCGCAGGATCGGGTCGGGGCCGCTCATGACGGGTCATACCGCCGGAAGATCAGCGTGGCGTTGTGGCCGCCAAACCCGAATGAGTTGCTCATGGCCGTGCGCACCTCGGCACGGCGGGCGGTGTTGGGCACGTAGTCGAGGTCGCAATCCGGATCCGGGAACTCGTAGTTGATGGTCGGCGGCAGACAACCATCCTCGATGGCGCGGATGCAGGCAATTGCCTCCACGCCGCCGCCGGCCCCCAGCATGTGACCGGTCATGCTCTTCGTGCTCGACACCGGCACGGCATACGCTCGCTCGCCGAAGACCGTCTTGATGGCGGCCGTTTCGGAGCGATCGTTGGGGCCGGTGCTGGTGCCATGCGCGTTGATGTAGTCGATGTCCCCGGCCGCCAGCGCAGCGTCGGCCAGGGCGCGGCTCATGCTGCCGGCGGCGCCACGGCCTCCGGGCGCCGGGAGGGTGATGTGGGAGGCGTCATCGGTCGCGCCATAGCCGACCAGCTCGGCGTGGATCCGGGCGCCGCGCGCCAGCGCATGCGACAGCTCCTCGAGGACGAGGATGCCGGCGCCATCGGCAATGACGAAGCCGTCCCGATCGGCATCGAACGGTCGCGAGGCATTCTCCGGCTGGTCGTTGCGCTTGGTCGACAGCGCCCGCATGGCGCTGAAGGCCGCGACCGGGATCTCGCCGATCCCGGCTTCTGCGCCGCCGGCGATCATGACCTCGGCATCCCCGCGGCGGATGATGTTCAGCGCATCGCCGATGGCGTGGTTGCTGCTGCTGCACGCGCTGACCGTGGCGTAGTTCGGGCCCCGTGCGTTGGCATAGATCGCCACGTAGCCCGCCGCCATGTCCGGGATCATGGCGGTGACCAGGAACGGGCCGACCCGGTCGACGCCCAGGTCGTGCGCCTCGATGACGTCGCGGATCATGGTGTTGATGCCACCGATGCCGGTGCCGATGATGACGCCGGTCCCATCGGCCTCCGCCTCATCGGTGATGGGGTTGGCGAGGCCGGCGTCGCGCAGCGCTTCGGCCGTGGCCGCCCAACCGAAGTGCACGTAGCGGTCGTTGCGGCGCACTTCCTTCCTGGGCATGAGCCCTTCGGCGTCGAAATCCCTGATCTCGCCGGCGACCTTGCTGTCGACGTTCGACGGGTCGAAGGACTGGATGCGACGGATGCCGCTGCGCCCGGCGAGCATGGCCTCCCAGGTCGCGGCCACGTCGTTGCCCAGCGGCGTGATCGCCCCCATGCCGGTGACCACGACGCGGCGATCGCCCTCAGCCACCGTCGAGCCCCATCGACAGCGACTGGTCGCGGGGGATGATGATCGACAGCTTGCCCTCGACCGCCACCTCGCCATCGACGCTGGCCACGGCCTGCACCCGGCCGAACATGCCGCGCAGCTTCTCCACGGTCACCTCCAGCCGCAGTTGGTCGCCCGGCTGGACGAGGCGCCGGAAGCGGACCTCGTCGATCCCGGCGAACAGGCCGAGCTTGCCGCGGTACGGCTCCAGGGTCAGCACCGCCACTCCGGCGGTCTGGGCCAGCGCCTCGACCATGAGGACGCCGGGCATGATCGGCCGGCCGGGAAAGTGCCCCATGAACTGTGGCTCGTTGGCGGTCACGCTCTTGATGCCCACCGCGCGCCGGCCCGGTTCGAGCTCGACGATGCGGTCGACCAACAGGAACGGATACCGATGCGGCAGGATCCGCATGATGTCCGCCGCCTCGAGCGGCAGGGCGTAGTCGCCGGTCGTCATCCGCTCCGTCTGCTCCATCTCAGCTGCCACCAGCCACGAAGGCCGCCGGCCCGACCCGATCGAGCAGGTTCGTGCTGACCTCGGCATCCAGGAACGTGGCGTTGTCGATGATCCCACGATGGAAGGGCAGGTTGGTCTTCACGCCCTCCACGGTGAACTCGGCCAGCGCCCGGCGTGCGCGAGCCACGGCCTGCGGCCGGTCCTCGCCCCACACGATCAGCTTGGCGAGCAGCGAGTCGTAGAACGGGGGCACCTCGTAGCCCTCGTACAGGTGGGTGTCGACGCGCACGCCCGGGCCGCCGGGCAGCTGCAGCCGCTCGACGACGCCCGTCTGCGGTGCGAAGCTGTCGCCCGGGTCCTCGGCGTTGATCCGGAACTCGATGGCGTGGCCTCGCAAGGCGATCGCCTCCTGGGTCAGTGAGAGGCGCTCGCCCGCCGCCGTGCGGATCTGCTCGGCGATGAGGTCGACCCCGGTCAGCATCTCCGTCACCGGGTGCTCGACCTGGATCCGGCAGTTGATCTCGATGAAGTAGAAGCTGCCGTCCTTGTCGAGCAGGAACTCAAGCGTGCCGGCGCTCTCGTAGCCGGCGGCCAGCACGCTGCGGATGGCCAGGTCACGCAGCCGCGCACGGCTGGCATCGTCCATCGCCGGTGACGGCGCCTCCTCGATGATCTTCTGGTGGCGGCGCTGCACGCTGCAGTCGCGCTCGCCAAGGTGGATGCCGTTGCCATGCTGGTCGATGAGCACCTGGACCTCGACGTGGCGTGACTCCTCGATCCACTTCTCGAAGTAGATGCTGTCGTCGCCGAAGGCGGCCTGCGCCTCGGATCGCGCCAGGGGCAGGCTCTGCTCCAGCTCCCGCGGGGAGCGCACCAGCCGCATGCCGCGCCCACCGCCGCCCGCCGACGGCTTGAGGAGGATCGGATAGCCGGCCTCGTTGGCCTGGTCCAGCGCGTCACGCACGTCGCCCACGATGCCCCGGCTGCCGGGCACCGTGGGGAGGCCATTGGCAGCCAGCATGCGACGCACCGCGTACTTGCTGGCGAAGCGCTCCAGCACCTCCGCCCGCGGGCCGATGAACTGCAGGTCGTGCGCCGCGCAGACCTCCGCGAAGCCCGCATCCTCGGAGAGGAAGCCGTAGCCCGGATGCACGGCGTCGCACCCGGTGATGAGCGCCGCCGACACCACGGCGGGCTGGTTGAGGTAGCTCTTGCGAGCCTCGGCTGGGCCGATGCAGATGGCCTCGTCGGCCATGCGCACCGCCAGCGTGTCGTGATCGGCCTCGCTGTAGGCAACCACGGCCGCGATGTCGAGGTCCCGGCAGGCCCGCAGGATACGCACCGCGATCTCGCCGCGGTTGGCGATGAGGATCTTGCTGAACATCTAGGCCGATGCCTCCGCCGGCACGGCGCCGAGCGCCTGCAGCGTGGCGTCCAGGGTCGACATGTCCGACACGGTCATCGTCCGCGCCTCCGGCGCGATGCGCTTCACCATGCCGCTCAGCGCCGCGCCCGGGCCGCATTCGACGAAGGTGTCGACGCCGTCGTCGACCATGCGCCGCACCGATGCCACCCACTCCACCGGGGAGCGCACCTGCTCCGCCAGCAGGGCGCGGATCCGGTCAGCATCGGTGACGGGCTCGCCGGTCACGTTGCTGACCACCGGCGGGCGGGCGTCCGACCAGGCGACCTTCTCGAAGGCCTCGGCCAGCTGGTCGGAGACCTCCGCCATCCACGGGGAGTGGAACGGGCCGGAGACCGGCAGCGGGATCACGCGTCGCGCCCCCGCGGCCTTCATCGCCTCCTCGGCCGCCAGCAGCCCGTCCCGCGTGCCGGAGATGACGACCTGGCCTGGCGCGTTGTCATTGGCAATCACCACGTCGGCCGGGGAGGCGACCGCGACGACCGCGTCTGCCACCGCGTCGCGGTCGAGGCCGATCACCGCGGCCATGCCACCGTCGACCTGTGCCGCGGCCATCAGCTCGCCGCGCCGGGCAACCAGCCGAATGGCGTCCGCGCCCGAGATGACGTTCGCCGCGGCAAGCGCTGCGTATTCGCCGACGGAGTGGCCGGCCACGAACGCCGGCCGGATGTCGATCCCGGCCTCCCCGGCGCTGGCCCGCAGCGCGGCCAGGCAGGCCAGGGAGGTCGCGACCAGGCACGGCTGCGTCTGGCGCGTCTCGTTCAGGCGTTCGGCAGGCCCTTCCCAGGCAGTGCGTGAAACGGCCCAGCCGGTGGCCGCATCGGCCTGGCGGTAGACCTCGGCGGCAGCCGGGAAACGCTCAGCCAGGTCACGTCCCATCCCCACGGCCTGCGAGCCCTGCGGCGAGAACAGCAGTGCCAGGCTCACTCGCGCGCCTCCAGCTCGATCAGGAGCTGCCCGTACTCGACCGGCTCGCCCGCCTCCGTCACCAGGTTGCGCACGGTACCGCCGCGGGGGGCGCGGACGTCATGGCGCACGCCCAGCATCTCGACGTGGCCGAGGGCATCTCCCTTCTCCACCGCCAGCCCCGGCCCCAGCCCGTCGGCGTAGGCGAAGAAGCCGACGGCCGGCGACGTGACCCCGTGCGTGCCCGGCGCCTTGGCCGCGGCGTCAGGGGTGCCGCGCTGCGGCGGGCCCCCAGCAGTGCCGGTGGCAAGGAGGCGGGGACCAGCCGACGCGGACGGTGCGCCCTCGACCGCGGCCGAGACCCGCACCCGGAGCGAGCCGCTGCGTACCTCGAGCTCGCCCAGGCCCTGCCGCCGCAGGCGCTGGGTCAGCTCGGGGATCAGCTCGTTCGCGGCGCGGGCGACCTGTTCCAGCTCGTCCTCGTGGTCGCTCATGCCATCCCTTCGTTCATGCGTCGTTCTCGCTCGTATCCTCGTCGCCGCTGGGCCAGATCTCGCTCCAGCGCGGCGGACGCGGCACGCCCGGCAGCCGCAGGACTCGGCCGATCCGCCGTCGCAGCGTGACCGGCTCGACCCTGGGGGCATGCTCGCCGGGCGCTTCGATCACCAGGCCGATGGCGCGCAGACGAGCATACCGGCTGGTGAGCAGCGCCTCGGGCGACGCCTGCCCGATGCGCGCCAGGGCGGCCAGCAGGGCTGCCTTGATCGCACGCGCGGCTGCCGCCGGATCGGCCTGCGCTCCCTCCTTCGGCTCCTCGATGATGCCGTCGATCACGCCCAGCGCCAGCTGATCGCGGGCGGTCATTCGCATGGCCGCGGCCGCGACCGGAGCCTTGTCCGGGTCGCGCCACAGGATGGAGGCGCAGCCCTCCGGCGAGATGACCGAGTAGACCGCGTTCTCCATGGCCAGCACCACGTCCCCGACGCCGACGGCCAGCGCACCACCGGAGCCGCCCTCGCCCACGATCACGGCCACGATCGGCACCTGCAGCCCGGTCATCAGCTTGATGCTGCTGGCAATTGCCTCGGCCTGGCCCCGCTCCTCGGCAGCCGGGCCCGGAAACGCGCCGGCGGTGTCCAGGAAGGTGATCACCGGCATGGCCAGCTTCTCGGCCAGCCGCATCAGCCGCTGCGCCTTGCGGAAGCCCTCCGGATGCGGCGAGCCGAAGTTGCGGAAGATGTTCGATTCGGTATCCGTGCCCTTCTGATGGCCGATGACCATCACCGGCCGCCCGTCGAGCAGCGCCGGTCCACCGACGATCGCCGGGTCCTCGCGAAACGATCGGTCGCCATGCAGCTCCACGAAGCCGTCGAAGATCCGCTCCACGAGGTCGAGCGTCCGCGGCCGCTCAGGATGGCGCGCCAGCTGAACGCGGTGCCAGGCGGCATCGATCGCCTCCTGGCTGGGGGTCGCGTCGCGCATCGCCTCCAGCCCCGCCGGCATCACGTCGCTCATCGCTGTTCCGCCTCGTTCTCCCGCGCAGGCTCGCGAGCTCCGCCATTCGGCGCCGCGGTGCCATTGCCACCGTCCGCGCCGGCCTCGACGTCAATGCCGATCGTTTCGCTCACCGCCCCGCCCAGGCGCTCGGCCAGGCCGGAGAGCACGCCGATCGGCCCCCAGCCGCGCCCTTCGGCGGGCCCCCAGGCCTCGTCCAGCGGCGCCGGCTGCAACACGCGCAGCAGCCGCCCCAGCGCCGCACGCAGCTCGTTGCGCGGCACGACCATGTCCACGAAGCCGTGCTCCAGCAGGAACTCGGCGCTCTGGAAGCCCTCCGGCAGCTCCTCCCCCACCGTCCCGCTGGCGACCCTGGCGCCCGCGAAGCCGATGAGGGCGCGCGGCTCCGCCACGATGACGTCGCCGAGGCTCGCGAAGCTCGCCAGCACGCCGCCGGTGGTCGGATCGGTCAGCAGGCTGATGAACGGGACCCCGGCCATGTCCATCCGCGCCAGCGGCGCCGTGGTCTTTGCCAGCTGCAGCAGCGAGAGGGTGCCTTCCTGCATCCGCGCGCCGCCGGATGCAGCGACGATCACCGCCGGGATGCGGTCCGTCAGCGCGCCCTCGAAGCAGCGGGCCACCTTCTCGCCGACGACGCTGCCCATGCTGCCGCCCATGAAGCGGAAGTCGAAGAGGCCGATGGCGACGGGATGGCCCTCGATCCGCCCGGTGCCCCACACTGCCGCCTCGCGCAGGCCGGTCTTGATGGTTGCCGCCTCCAGCCGGTCGGGATAGGGCTTCTGATCGTGAAAGCCGAGCGGATCGCCGGAGGTGAGGCCGGCATCGCGCTCCACGAACGAGCCGGGGTCGAGCAGCAGGTCGATGCGCTCGCCGATGCTCATCCGGAAGTGGTGCCCGCAGGTGGGGCAGACGCGCAGGTTGCGCTCGAGCTGCTTGTTGAAGATCTGCGACTCGCACGCTGGGCACTTGGTCCAGGCATCGGCCGGTGCCTCGCGGCGGCGCAGCGGGAACTTGATGCGCATGGCTACTGGCGCCGCGCGCGCCAGACGGCGACGGCCGTCACGGTGACGCCCACGGCGGCCGTCGAGACGGCCCCGGCGGCCAGGATGCGGGCCGGCTTGCGCAGCTCGCGCTGAGCGGCGCGCCCCAGCGCCTCGAAGGCCCCGCTCACGCCACCACGCCCGTCCAGGCGGCCGAGCATCCGCGTCTCGAATCGCGAGCCGGCTGGAATCGGCGGCAGCGCTTGGCGCACCAGCGCCGCGGCCGCCAGCAGCGGGGCGATGCCGCGGTCGCCGCGCGGCGCGCGGCCGGCCAGCAGCTCGTCCAGCGCCAGGTCGAGGCGTTCGGCACGGGTGCCCGTGGTCATGGAGTGCTCCTTCGGTCGACGGACGGCCGCATTGGCTCCACCCGGTGGCCCACTCTCCGGGGAACCGCCGCGGGGACTCATCCTAGCCAACACCGGCAGCGCCGATTCGTTACAGGTCGGGTTCGGCCTCCGAGGCTCCGTGCAGGCGAGCGGCGAGATCGCGCAGCGAGCGATGCAGCAGGACCCGCACCGCGCCCGGCGAACGATTCAGCACCTCGGCCACCTCGGCGGTGGAGAGCCCGTCGACCAAGCGCAGCAGGATCACCTGGCGTCGATCGTCGGGCATCTGGCCGATGGCGAGCCGCACCTCGCGCAGCTCATCGGCCAAGGCAACCAGGCTCGCCGGATCGGCGTCCGGTGCCGCTCGCTCGAACGAATCAGGCAGGGAGTCTGTCCGCCGCCGGCTGCGGCTCCGATGCGCGTTGGCGACCGTGTTGTGGGCGATCCGGAACAGCCAGGCGCGGAAGGTGGAACCGCGGTCCTCGAAGTCGGCGATGCCGCGGAGGGCCGCCATGAACGTGCGCTCGGTGGCGTCCTCGGCGTCGTGGTGATCGCCCAGCTGGTAGAAGGCGTAGCCGTAGACGCGGTCGACATAGCGGCGGTACAGCGTCGCGAAGGCTGCGCGGTCGGCGCGGGCGGCCAGCGCGTCCGGCGCGTCCGGGTCACCGCGCGTCGTCTCCGGCGCGGGGCGGGGTTGGTTGCTCATCGCGACGCGCCGGCGTGCTCGAGGTCGCGCACGGCCACGACCTCGCCGACGGCGAGCGTCGCCATGCCTGCGACGCTGGCGAGGACCAGCTGGCCCTCCGCGGTCACGCCGGCCGCGGTTCCCTCCAGCTCACCGTCGCCGGTGTCGACCACGATCCGCCGCCCGTCGAGCGCGGAGACGCCGGCCAGGCGTTCGAGGGGGGAGGCGCCGCGCTCCAGCGCTTCAACCTCGGCGGCCAGCGCATCGAGCAGCCGGCGCAGCAGCTCAACCCGGTCCAGCTCGGCGCCGGCCAGGTCCCGCAGCGAGGTGGCTCGGCCCTGCAGCTCAGCCGGCAGGTCGGCCGCCGGCCAGTTCACGTTGATGCCCATCCCGATGATGGCCTCCGCCAGATCCTCGCCACGGATGGCCGTCTCGACCAGCAGGCCGGCCAGCTTGCGGCCATCCGTGGTGACGACGTCGTTCGGCCACTTCACGCGCAGGACATCTTCGGGGACCATCGAGGCCGATGCGTCCCGCACGGCCAGGGCGGCCGCGATCCCCAGCAGCCCGGCCCGCGAGGCGGGAAGCTGTGGCCGCAACGCCACGCTGACCATCAGGTTGGCCCCCGCGGGTGACTCCCAGATCCGTCCCCGTCGACCGCGTCCCGCGGTCTGCAGGTCGGCGACGACGGCCAGGCCATCGCCATCCGCCGAGCTGCCCGCCAGGACCGCCCGGGCACGGTCGTTGGTGGACGGGAGCTGAGGGTGAAACTCCACGAGCCGCCCGACGCGTCGCGCCGGATCCGCCGCCGCGGTCCATTCGTGTTCGGTCATCCGGCCAATTATGGCCGCAGCGTCCACGCGGCCGGTTGCGGCGGCTCCATCGGGCCTTCGAACAGGCGTGCGGTACACTCGGCGTCCCATGAGCCAGGCCGCCCCAGCCGCAGACGCCGTGACCCCGGCGGTCCGCGAGCGCGTCTTCTCCGGCATCCAGCCCTCGGGTGCCTCGCACCTGGGCAACTACCTCGGCGCCCAGCAGAACTACGTCAGGCTGCAGGACGAGTACGAGACGATCTACGCCATCGTGGACATGCACGCGCTGACCACCGTCCACGACGGCGCGCTGCTGCGGCAGCTGACCCACGACATGGTCCTGGACCTGCTGGCGGTTGGCCTGGATCCGAAGCGGTGCGCGCTCATCCGCCAGTCGGACTTCCCCGAGCACACCGAGCTGGCCTGGATCTTCGACACGGTCGTGCCGGTCAGCTGGGTGGAGCGCACGCCGACCTACAAGGAGAAGAAGGACGAGGGCGTCGAGAACAGCATGGGGCTGCTCAACTACCCCGTGCTGCAGGCGGCCGATATCGTGATCTACAAGGCCAGCCGCGTGCCGGTGGGCAAGGACCAGGCAGCGCACCTGGAGCTCTCGCGCGAGATCGCGCGCGCCTTCAACCGGCGCTATGGCCCCATCTTTCCCGAGCCGCAGGCCGTCTTCACCGACGCCCCCGTGGTCCTGGGCACTGACGGCCAGCGCAAGATGAGCAAGAGCGCCGGCAACACCATCCCCATCTTTGCCGAGCCCGATGAGATCCGGAAGATCGTGATGGGCATGGTCACCGATCCGCTGCGCATCAAGCGCACTGACCCCGGGCGGCCCGAGGTGTGCAACGTCTGCCAGCTGCACCGCTACTTCGGAGGCGACTACCTGCAGATCCAGGACGGCGAACGCACGGCACGCACCGGCTGCGTCGATACCAAGCAACTGCTCGCGGAACGGATCATCGAGTTCTTCCGGCCGATGCGCGAGAGGCGCAGGGAACTGGCCGCCGACCCGGCCGTGGTCGAGGACGTCCTGGCGGCCGGCGCGGCCAAGGTGCGGCCCCTGCTGTCCGCCACCCTGGACGAGGTCCGCGGGGCGGTGGGCATCGGCCCTCGCGGCCCATCCGGCCCATGACCGGCGGCGGGCCGCTCGCCGGCATGCCGCGCCGTGAACGCTGGTGGCTGCTCGCCTTCCTGGTGCTCGGCTCGGCGTACTTCGCCGTCCTGCTGCTGCAGCTCGCGTTCTCGATCCTGGGCGGCTTCAGCCAGATCATCCTCATCCTGTTCCTCGCCTGGCTGCTGGCCTTCGTCATGTCGCCGGTGGCCCGCTTCCTTGACGAGCGTCTGCCCATCAACCGCCCGATGGCGGTGGTGGTGGCCTACCTGCTGGCCCTCATCGGCCTGGGCTTCGTCCTCTTCTCGGCTGGCAGCGCCATCACCGTGGAGGTGACGCGCTTCGGCCAGGAGTTCCCGCAGACCGCCCAGAACATCGAACGGACGCTGCAGGGCTACCAGCAGGCGCTGGGCCTCGACCGCTTCGGCGTGAACCTGGTCGAGTTCTTCCAGAGCGCGCGCGGCCAGGTGGGTGAGCTGTCGCGCGCGATCTTCGCGCAGGCCGACGTCATCGCCGGCGCCACGCTGGCCACGCTCGGCTCGCTGGTGCTGATCCTGATCCTGTCGCTCTACATGCTGATGGACAGCGAGCGTATCTGGGCCAAGGTCAATCGCGCCGTCCCGAAGCAGTTCTCCGACGAGCTCTCGCTGCTCGAGCGGAGCGCGGCGCGCGCCTTCGGCGGCTTCCTGCGCGCCCAGATCATCCTGGCGGCCATCCAGGCGGTGCTCGTCACCGTGGTCGGCGTCGCCTTCGGCATCCCGTACCTGTTCCTGATCGGCACGCTATCGACCCTGGCGATGCTGATCCCCTTCTTCGGGCCGCCGCTGGCGCTGATCCCGCCCATCGTGGCGGCCTGGATCTACACCGGTCCGGGCTTCATCCCGGTGGTCATCATCCTGGTGGCGGCCCAGACCGTGATCGTGAACTGGCTGCAGCCCCGCCTCATGCAGGGCGCGCTGGGAATGCACCCGATTCTCGTCCTGGTGGGCCTGCTCGTCGGCGCGCAGGTCGCCGGCGTGTGGGGCGCGCTGTTCGGCATCCCGGTGATCGCGGTCCTCAACGTGTTCCTGAACCTCATCCTGTGGTCGGAGCTGCCGAATGCTGCGCTCCCCGAGGAGGAGCAGCTGGAGGACGTGCCGGAGGCGACCATGGTCCGTGTCGAGCGCGAGCAGATCAGCGACGAGACGCACCCGCATATCCACGTCCACCGCTCGCTGCGGCCCGACGGATCAGAGCAGGTGGACCTGGTGGTCGACGAAGACCCGGAGAGCGCCTAGGGTTCAGTCGACCGCCAGGGCCAGGTGCCGTCGGCCGTCCTGTGTCACAACCGGCTCGGTGGCGACCCCGAAGACGCGCTGGATCGTTTCGGGGGTCAGCACCTCGCCCGGCGGGCCGTCGGCCGCCACGCGGCCGTCATCCAGCAGCACGACACGTGGCGCGAAGGCGGCCGCCAGGTTGAGGTCGTGCAGCACGGCCAGCACGGTGAGCTTCCGCTGTGCGTGGAGCTGCCGCAGGCGTTGCAGCAGCGCCACCTGATGGGCCAGATCCAAATGGAGCGTCGGCTCGTCGAGCAGGAGCAGCCGCGGTTCCTGCGCCAGCGCCATGGCCACCAGCACCCGTTGACGCTCACCCCCGGACAGCTCATGCGGATAGCGGTCGGCGAGGTCCAACGCATCGGCGTCCTGCAGGGCGCGCTCCACCGCGCGCTCATCCTCTGCCGTTGAGCCGAACAGGCGCCGGGCATGCGGGGCACGACCCATGGCCACCAGCTCGGCGACGCGGAACCCCTCCGGCAGCTCCAGGTGCTGGGGCAGCACGGCGACCTGGCGGGCGAGCGCCAGCCGCGGCCACTCCCCGACCGGCCGGCTCGCGACCTCCACGGCGCCAGCCTCTGGGCGAAGCGCGCCGCTGAGCAGGCGGAGGAGCGTGGTCTTGCCGCTGCCATTGGGGCCCAGCAGCGCCAGCAGCTCGCCGGCTCGGAGCTCCAGGTCGATGCCGCGCAGCACCTCCAGCGGCTCGCGGCCGTGGCGCGGGTACCCGAACCGCACGCCGCGGAACGCCGCGATCGGCGCAGCCACCGCCACCGTCATGCGCCCAGGTCCACGCGCGTCAGCCGGCTGCGCCGCAGCAGCCACAAGAAGAACGGCGCGCCGACGAGGGCGGTGACGACGCCCACCGGGATTCCGCCGCCCGGCACCAGTCGCGCGCCGAGATCGGCCAGCACCAGGAGGCCGGCACCCGTCAGCAGCGAGGCCGGCAGCAGAAGCCGATGGTCGGGGCCGATGAGCAGGCGCAGCAGGTGCGGCACTACCAGTCCCACGAAGCCGATGGTCCCCGACACCGCCACGGCCGCCGAGGTGGCGAGCGTGGCCAGCATGGTGAGCACCAGCTTCTCGCGCTCCACGTCCACGCCCAGGCTGGCGGCCTGGGCATCACCGAGGAGGAGCAGGTTGATGCGTCTCCATCGGGCCAGGAGCAGGACGAAGCTGACCAGCAGCAGCGGCGTGGCGAACCCCAGCGCCGACCAGCTCGCGTTGGCCAGCGATCCCATCAGCCAGCCGAAGATGGCGCCCAGCGCCCGGCCCGACATGAACATCAGCAGCGCAACCATGGCCGCCAGGACCGAGGACACCGCATACCCGGTCAGCAGCAGGGTGATGACCTGCACCCGTCCCGCGGAGCGCGCCACGGCGTAGACCAGCAGCACCGTCCCCAGCCCGCCCGCGAACGCGAGCAGCTGGACGACGCCCAGTCCCAGCAGCTCACTCCCCGCGCCGATGGCCAGCGCCGGGACGAGCAGCGGCGCCACGATGCCGAGCGCCGCGCCGAGGCTGGCACCGGCCGCGGTGCCGATCACGTACGGATCGGCCAGCGGGTTGCGCAGCAGTGCCTGGAAGACCGTGCCCGCCATGGCCAGGCCGCCGCCCACCAGCATGGCGGTCAGCACCCGCGGCAGCCGGATGTCGAAGATGATCGTTTCCGCGGTCGCCGGCCAGGTCTGCGGAGTGGGCAGGGCCAGCAGCCGGTGCGCCAGGATGGCGGCCGTGTCGCCGACGCTCACCTGGGTGCTGCCCAGTCCGACCCCGAGCACCAGGATGACGGCCAGCATCAACGCGGTGCCGCCCAGCACCGCCACGCTGCGGGTGATGGACAGGCCGATCCGCAGGGGACGCGCCTCGCCGGCAGCGACCGCGGTGCGCATCAGCGTGGCGGCCTCACTCGAACGCCTCGGGATGGATGGCGCGCGCCAGCGCCTCGAGCCCATCCACGATCCTCGGCCCAGGGCGCGTGATGAGGATGTCCTCAGGGAGCGGCACGACCCGACCTTCCTGCACGGCCGTCATCCCGTCCCAGCCCTGCCGCTTCGCCACCGCCCTGGCGGTGATGGATTCGTCGTACGCCGCGTCGCCCAGGACGATGACCTGTGGATCGGCGCTGACGAGGTCCTCCAGGCTGATGGCGGTGGTCCTGGCGTCGCCCAAGATCGGGTCGCCGCCGGCGGTGTCGACCAGCGAGGCGAGGAACGAATCCTTGCCGGCGGTGTAGATCGTGCCTTCGAAGATGCTGACCTCGTAGAAGGTCCGCGGCCGATCGCTGCCGGTCACCGCGTCCTCCACCGCGGCGACGCGGCGGGCCATGTCGGCGGTGATCGCCGCGGCCTCGGACCCGGCGTTGAGCGCGGTGCCGACCAGCTCGATATCGGCTGACACCTCGTCCAGGCTCTCCGGGTAGAGGGCCAGGACGGGGTAGCCAAGATCCGCCAGCGCCTTGATGTCGTCAGAGGAGGTCAGCTCGTTGCCCGCGGCGAGGATGAGGTCCGGCTCGGCGGCGACGATTGCCTCGCGGTCCACCGGGCCGTAGCTGACCACGGCGGGCACGTTCTTGATCGCCCGCAGCACGTCGCGGGGATACCCGACCCTGTAATCCGGCACGCCGACGAGGTGCCCGCAGGCACCCAGTGCGCAGATGATCTCCGTGTTCGAAGGTGCCAGGCTGACGATCCGCTGCGGCGCGTGGTCGATGGTCACGCTGCGGCCGGCGTCATCGGTGAGGGTGACCGGGTAGGTGGTTTCGGCCGGCGCACCCGGCGATGCGGCCAGGCTCGGCGACGGCGGCGGTGCGCTTGGCGCGACGCTTGCCCCGGGCGCGGCGCAGGCCGCGACGAGCGCGGCGAGTACCAGGAACAGGAAGAGGACGCGAAGACGGGAGCCCATGAGTGATGCCTTTCCCTTTCACACGAGGGTTCAGACATCGCGACCTGGCTGGGCGACCTGGCTCCCGGGCGTCCGCGACGCGGATGCTCCGAATACAGTTGCGGGACAGCACCGGCATCTCACCGGCTTCGCCATTTACCCGCCGGCCTTTCGGCGGCGGCACCCGTCGCGGTCTTCAGTTGATGGCGCCGATGCTACCAGATGCCCGATGGCACTCCGCTCGCCGCCGTGGCGCACAAACACGGGTTGTGCGAGCACGCAACAGGCCTCGTCGGCTCCGGGTCGTCAACCGCGCATCGACACATACCCACGGTTGTCCCGGCACGCAGAGCACCTCGTTTCCCCGTCGATGGGGGCTGAGTTCGCGCAGGCAGCGGAGCGTGACGAAGCCCGCCGGCCGGTGGGGCGAAGCGGGCCTCGAATGCGGGGATCGGCGCGGACCTAGACCGCGGCGCCGACCTCCTGCCGGCCGTAGAGCGGGGTGTCCTTGGCCGCGTCGGTGAGCATCGGGTCCAGCATCTTCTGGATGGCCAGGGTGTGCGAGCAGCCGCCCGCCGATTCGAACAGGTGGCAGGTGCAGCGCCACGTATCGGCGTCGAGAGAGATCGTGTGGGTGCCGTTGTCACCCGCGAAGCTGGCGGTCAGGGCCTGGAACTTCACCCGATCCGGCTCGTGCGCGTAGCGCATTGCCTTCTCGACCTTGCCGATCATGCTCGAGTGCACGTCGCGTCTCCTCCCGGCGCCGGCACTCGGCGCCGTTTCTACGGCGCCCGTCAGTCCGTCGACCTGGCGAGCCGCTCCTTCAACATGGCGAGCAGTGTAACCGGGGTTGGGTCGGTCTGGTAGAGGATTGCGAGGTAGACGCTCACCAGGTCGCCCATCGCCACCGCGTCGAGCGTCCGGGCCAGGGCCGACGAGCCGTCGGCCCAGTAGACGCTGCGATTGGTCGCCCGCTCCCCGAGCAGCTCCTCCACCACCCGATAGCGGGCCGCGATGTGCTCCGGCTCTCCGGGCTCGCGAATCTCGACGACGTAGAGGGCATCGGACAGCTCGCGCGGATTGAGGGTGCCCTCGATGGCGTTGTGGTTCGCCTCCGGCATCGGCTCGACCATGGCCCACGCCTTGGCGTTCTCGTTCATCTGCGTCTTCCAGCGGTGCGCCACCGAGGTGAGGGCGCCCGCCCCGAAGATGATCGGAATCCGCCCGAACATGGACCACGCCAGCTGCTTGGCCGGGTTGGCGTCGGTTTCCACGCCCGGCGCGTTGCGTTCCAGCATGGCTTCCAGCGCCTCGATGGCCGGACCGTACGGGTCGGGCTCGGCCATGAGGTCGGCCCGCACCAGCAGCTCGTGGACGAGGCCCAGCCCGAAGCCGATGGCAGCCCGCGGCTGGCCTGCCTGCTCGTAATGCAGGTACGGCGTGCCGTCGCTCTCCGCCTGCCGGCCCAGCGCGCCGCCGGTCGAGGCGACCACCAGCGGCAGGCGGCGGCGCCGCGCCTCGGCGGCGCCCGACAGGGTCTCCACCGTGTCCCCGGAATGGCTCGCGGCGATCACCAGCGTCCGCTGGTTGGCCCAGGCCGGGAGCCCGTAGTCACGATGGATGAGCAGCGGGACGCGCAGCCGGTCGCCGGCGATGCCGGCCACCAGCTCGGCGCCGATGGCCGAGCCGCCCATCCCGAGCACCAGCACGGCGTCCACGTCGCGGTGCCGCGCGTCCAGGTCCACGGCGCTCGCCACGCGGCGGGCAAGCGCCAGCTGGCGTGGCAGCTCACGAACGCGGCCGAGCATGTCGGAGGCGTCGATGCGCTTGATGACCGCGGGGTCATCGAGGGTGATGGCGTCCTCGAACTGCGGCGGGGCCTGCGTGTCGTCGGTTCCGTCGTCCTCGCGCCGCCCCGGCTCCTCGTCGGGGTTCTTGTAGCCGAAGAAGTCGCGAGCGTCCATCAGGCGCCACGCCTCAGAGCTGAGCCCCTCACGCGGCCACGCCCGCCGCGGCGATCTCGCGGCCGGCGTCGAGCAGGGCGGACACGTCCTCGGGGCTGCGCGCCTCGACGTAGATGCGCAGCAGCGCCTCGGTGCCGGAGAAGCGGATCAGCAGCCACGAGCCGTCGTCGCGGTAGAACTTGTAGCCATCGCCCGTCTCCAGCGCCTGGCGCCGCGCGACCGGCCGGCCCGCCAGGGCCTCGGGCGCCTCGTGCTCGAGGCGCGCCAGCGTATCGGCCTTGAGCTGGTCATAGCCCTCCCGCGCAAAGCGGATGTCGATGCGGTTGTAGTAAGACGGACCGGCCAGGGCCTGCAGCTCGGCGAGGACCTCCGACGCGGCCCTGCCCTTGGTCAGCCACAGGTCGAGCAGGAAGAGGCCCGACGCCAGGCCGTCGCGCTCCGGGATGTGCATCCCGAACCCGAAGCCGCCGGATTCCTCGCCACCGATGACCGCGTTCGTCTCCGTCATCTTCGGACCCACGAACTTGAAGCCGACCCCGGTCTCGTATGCCTGGGTGCCGTACAGCTCGGCGAGCTTCGGGGCCATGGAGGTGGTGGTGACGGTATAGACGGCAGGACCGATCTGTCCGCGCACGTCGAGCAGGTACCAGTACAGCAGCCCGTAGACCTGCAGCTGGTTGACGAAGATCCCCTCCTCGGTGGCCATCCCGACCCGGTCGGCGTCGCCATCGAAGGCGATGCCGATGTCGGCGCCCCAGCGCGTGATCTCCTCCAGCCAGGCGTCGACATTGGGACGGATGGGCTCCGGATTCACCCCACCGAAGAACGGGTTGCGCTCGGTGTGCAGCTCGCGGATGGTGAGGCGGCCATCGCCCAGCAGCCGGGTGAACCAGCCGGAGCCCGATCCGTATAGTGGCTCCACCAGGACCCGCCGCTCGGCGGCCTTGATCCGCTCCAGGTCGACGATGCTGGCCAGCTGGTCGCGGAACTTCGGGTAGGGATCGAAGATCTCGACCAGGCCGGCCGCCTCCGCGTCCTGGTAATGACGGCGGGGCGGCTGCTCCAGCTCGCCGTGGGCGTCCATGGTCGCCTCGATCGCCGCCAGCATCTCCGGGGCCGCCGCGCCGCCGGAATCGGCCTTGACCTTGAAGCCGTTGTCGGTCCACGGATTGTGGCTGGCGGTGATCACGATGCCGGCGCCGGCACCCTGCTCGCGGGTGAAGAAGCTGCCGACCTGCGTTGGCACGGCCTCCGGTGGCATGAACGACTGGATGTCGTGCGCGGCCAGCACCTCCACGCAGGCGCGGGCGAAGTGCTCGGAGGCGAAGCGACGGTCGTAGCAGACGACGACGCCACGATCGGCGGTGCCGTTCTGATGCAGAAACTCCGCGACGCCGCGCGCGCAGCGGCGGACGTTGTGGAAGGTGTAGTCCTCGGCGATGGCCGCGCGCCAGCCGTCGGTCCCGAACTTGATCTTCGTCACGTGCCAGGGAATGGTAGCGGGCGCGCAGGCAGCGGCACAGTCCGGTAGTCGGCCACCTAATCGTCAGCCGGCCATGCGCTCGTCGGCGAGCGCCTGGACGCGCTCGAGCTCGGCCTGCAGCTCGGCCAGCCGGGGCTTGATGCGGTCGCGCTCCGCCAGCCGCATCACCGCGCCCTCGTAGATCCGCAGCCGGCCGAAGGGAAGGGCCAGGATCATCCGGTCCCAGCGTCGGTTGAGGCGCACGGGCGGCCGCGAGGCGACCGCCCAGGGCTGGATGGGCACCTCTGACTCGCGCGCCACGATCAGCACCCCGGGCTTCACCACCCGGTAGGGCCCGAACGGGCCGTCGCAGCTCACGACCAGCGAGCGACCCTCGCGGCCGAATCGAGCCAGCTCACGCGACAGCGACGTCGCCTCACCGCGGGAGGCAGCGCCCTCGTCCGGAAGGGTCACCACGTCGGCACCGAACGCTGCCAGCATCGTGTTCATGACGATCCCGCGGAAGCCGCGCGTGCTGAACACCACCGGGTGCTTGTCGCGCCGCAGCTTCCAGGCGGCGATGGCGGCGACGAGGTTCGACTCGTGCCAGATGGCGAAGATCGCCTGCTCCTGGGTGACGGGCGGTCCGGAGATCCGGCAGGTGCGGGCCACGAGCGCGACGTACGCCGCCATGCAGCGACCGAAGACGCGCGCCAGCCATGCGTGACGGACTGGGTCCTCCCGATGGGGCGCGGTGGTCATTGGCGCAGGCGGTCTCGGCTCAGAGGTATTTGTCCCCCGCCGTGCGGGCGATCTCGTCGAGCACCGGCTTGATCTCCTCGGCCCGATCGCGGGCGCAGACCAGCAGCGCGTCGGGCGTGTCCACGATGATCACGTCCTCGAGGCCGACGGTGACGATGAGCCGATCTCCTCCGTGCACCAGGATGCGCTGCGAGCCGCGGTCCAGGTGACGGCCCGATGCCACCAGGCTGTCGCCGGTCTGCGTCGACAGGGCCTCCAGCAGCGCGGACCACGAGCCGATGTCACTCCAGCCGGCGTCCAGCGGCACCACGGCCACGCGGCCCTCGCCGGCGGCCCCTTCGGCAATGCCGGCGTCGATCTGGATAGCCGGGATCGGCTCCAGGATGTCGCGCACGTCGCTCATCCAGCCCGGCGTCCGGTGCAGCGCCGCGATTCGGTCGAGCGCTGCCGCCAGCTCAGGCTGGAAGCGCTCCAGCGCCTGGCGGAACGCGTAGACGCGCCAGATGAAGATGCCCGCGTTCCACAGGTAGCCGCCCTCCTTCAGGAAGGCTACGGCGTGCTCGGCGTCCGGCTTCTCCACGAAGCGCTCGACGAGAGCCGTGGGCGTTGACTCGTGCAGCCGCTGCCCGACCTTGATGTAGCCGTATCCGGTCGCGGCATGCTTCGGCACCACGCCGAGGATGACCAGGTACCCGCGCTCGGCGGCCCGCATCCCTTCACGCAGCGCCTCGGTGAAGGCGGCCTCGTCCGCCAGGAAGTGATCCGCCGGCAGCACCAGCGCCAGCTCGTCCGACTCGCGGCGCGCCAGGACCGTGGCCAGGCCGGCGGCCACCGCCGTGGACCGTGCCAGCGGCTCTCCCAGCACGTTGGCCGGCGGAAGCTGCGGCAGCTGCTCCTGGGTCGCGCGCACGTGGGCCTGCGAGGTGATCACGTAGATGTCGTGCGGCTTCAGCAGGCTGCCCACCCGGGCGACCGTCTGCTGCAGGAGACTGGTATCGCCGGTGAGCGCCAGCAGCTGCTTCGGGGACTTCCTGCGCGACAGCGGCCACAGCCGCGTGCCGACGCCGCCGGCCATGACGATGGCGAACATCGGCCTGACCGTACCACCATCGCCCGACGGTGCGAGCGCCGGTCAGGACAGGACGGTCTCGTCCTCCAGCCGCTCGCCGAGCTCCAGGGTCCGGCGGTATGCCGCCCACACCGCATCCGACAGCACCGTGCGCAGCCGTCCCTTCTCCAGCTCGTAGATGGCGGCCGCGCTGGTCCCGCCGGGCGAGGTCACCGCGTTCCGCAGCTGCGCCGGGTGCAGCTCGGATTGTGCCGCGTACTCGGCCGAGCCGATCAGCGTCTCGACCACCAGGTCGTGCGCCAGCTCGCGCGGGAAGCCCAGGTGCACGCCGGCGTCGATCAGCGCCTCCATGACCGCGAACAGGTACGTCGGCCCCGTCCCCGAGAGGGCGGTGGCCATGGCCACCAGCTGCTCGTCGGCGACCTCCTTCTCGGAGCCGATGGCGCGCAGCACCGACCGCGCCAATTCCCGCTGCTGCCGGGTGCAGGCCGATGACGCCGCCCACACCGTGATGCCGCGACGGATCTGCGATGGCGTGTTCGGCATCGCGCGTACCACCGCGTTGTGGGCAAGCCCGCCGCTCAGCGTACGCAGCGTCGCGCCGGCCACGATGGAGAGGACGACCTGCCTGGCGTCCAGCTGCGGACCGATCTCGCGCAGGACCGCGGCCAGCATCTGCGGCTTCACTGCCAGCACCACGATGTCGGCGCCCGCCACCGCCTCCGCGTTGCGGGCCAGCATGGTGATGCCGTAGCTGCGTGCCAGCGCCTCGCGGCGCTCTCGCCGCGGATGCGAGGCAACCAGGTTGCGGGCCGTGACGGCGTGGTCGGCCAGCAGCCCGGCGATCATCGCCTCGGCCATCACCCCGGCCCCCACGATGGCAACCTTCCTGGTACCGCTGCGGCGCGTCGGGCTCATGGAACCTCCTTCTCCTCGCCGCGCAGCTCGCGGGCCGCGCGCAGCTCATCGGCCGGCGCTTCGGCTCGCTCCAGCAGCTCGAGGGCTATGGTGCCCAGCCGGCGGGCGGTCGTCACGTCCGACAGGTCCAGCGCGGCCCGCCCCATGCCGAGCGCCGCGAGCCCCTCCTCCTCTTCGGCACCGAGGTCTCTGGCCTCACTGATCGCCTCCGCGTAGTAGCGTCGGGCGCTGGCCGGGTCACCGGCCGCCCAGCGCAGGTCGCCGATCAGCCGCGCCGCCCGGGTCGACTCCAGTGCCATCCCGGCCTGCTCGTACTGCCAGAGGGCGCGGTGGCCCCAGATATCCGCCGGCCACCAGTCGCCGTCGGCTGCCGCGCGTTCCATCGCCGTGGTTGCGGCCCGCGCGGCCGCTTCGTGGTCGCCGGCGGCATCGGCCGCCACGTACGGCGCGGCGAGCTCCGAACGCTGCAGGGCCAGCGGCAGCGGCGGCAGGCCGTGGCGGGCGCGCGGATGCGGCGTCCCGAACCACGAACGAATGCGTGCAGCGGCACGCGACAGAGGACCGGGCGGCGACTCCCCCCAGCGCACCGGCGGGCCGCGGCGAGCCGGTGGCTGCATGGGGCTCAGGCGGGCAGGCTTGCCTCGCCGCGGACGCCGGAGGCATCGCGCAGCGCCAGGGCGCGATCGGTGCGCTCCCAGGGCAGGTCGAGGTCGCTGCGGCCGAAATGCCCGTAGGCCGCGGTCGGCCGGTAGATGGGCGCGCGCAGGCCCAGGGCCTCGATGATCGGTCCGGGCCGCAGGTCGAAATGCTCGCTGATCAATGCCGAGATGCGCTCGTCGGGGATGCGACCGGTGCCGAACGTCTCGCAGTTGACCGCCAGCGGTCGCGCCACGCCGATGGCATACGCCAGCTGCAGCTCGAAACGCCGCGCCAGGCCGGCCGCCACCACGTTCTTCGCCACGTAGCGCGCCATGTAGGCGCCAGAGCGGTCCACCTTGGTCGGGTCCTTGCCGCTGAAGCTGCCGCCGCCGTGACGGGCCATGCCGCCGTAGGTATCGACGATGATCTTGCGGCCTGACAGCCCAGAGTCGCCCATCGGCCCACCGATCACGAACCGGCCGGTCGGGTTGACCAGGATCCGCGTCGCGTCGTCGAGCAGCTCGGGCGGGATGGCGGCGCGGATGACGCTCTCGTTGACGGCGTCGTGCAACGCCTCGGCGCTCACGTCCGGATCGTGCTGGGTGCTGACCACCACGGTGGCGACGCGCAGCGGCCGCCCGGCATCGTCGTACTCGACCGTCACCTGGCTCTTGCCATCAGGGCGCAGGAAGGACAGGGTGCCATCCTTGCGAACCTTCGCCAGCCGGCGGGCGACCTGGTGGGCGAGCTGGATCGGCATCGGCATCAGCTCGGGCGTCTCGTCCGACGCGTAGCCGAACATCATCCCCTGGTCACCGGCGCCGATCTCGTCCGGGTCGATCCCCTGCTTCGCCTCGAGCGCGTGGTCGACGCCCATGGCGATGTCCGGTGACTGCTCCTTGATGGCGACCAGCGTGCCGCACGTCTCGTAGTCGAAGCCCAGCCGACCGTCGGTGTAGCCGATCTCCCGCACCGTCCGGCGCACCACGCTCTGCACGTCGCAGTAGGCGTCGGTGCTCAGCTCGCCCAGGACCAGCACCAGGCCCGTGGTCGCCGTCACCTCGATCGCGGCCCGCGCATGCGCGTCGCGCGCCAGGACGTCGTCCAGGACCGCATCGGCCACGGCATCGCAGAGCTTGTCGGGATGACCTTCGGTGACCGATTCGGACGTGAACGGGATCCGGCGCGCGTCGGGCATGGGGTCGAGTGTAGCGCTCAGGTGCCGGACTCCCAGCTGTTGGCGTACGCCTCCTGCTCCGGCGTCAGCGGGTCGATCCGGATGCCCATGCTCACCAGCTTCAGCCTGGCCACCTCGCGGTCGATTTCGTCCGGGATGCCGTAGACCCGCGGCTCCAGCTCGGCGGCGTGCGTGCGGAGCCATTCCAGGCCCAGCGCCTGGTTCGCGAAGCTCATGTCCATCACCAGGCTGGGATGGCCCTCAGCGGCGCCGAGGTTGACGAGCCGTCCTTCGGCCAGGACATAGAGGCGACGGCCGTCGGGCATCAGGTACTCGCGGGTGAACGGGCGGACCTCGCGGGACGAGGACGCCTGCTCCTCGAGCGCGCCGAGCTCGAACTCATCGTTGAAGTGCCCGGCATTGGCCAGCAACGCTCCGTCGCGCATCTTTGGGAAGTGCCGCGCGCCCCACACGTTCAGGTTGCCGGTAGCGGCGATGAAGATCTCGCCGATCTCTGCGGCGGCGTCCGCATTCATCACCCGGTAGCCGTCCATGGCCGCTTCCAGGGCGCGGATTGGATCCACCTCGACGACCGTGACGTTGGCACCCATGCCGTGGGCCCGCGACGCGATGCCGCGGCCGACCCACCCGTAGCCGCCGACGACCACGTTCTTGCCGGCGAACAGCACGTTCGTGGCGCGCAGGATGCCGTCGATCGCGCTCTGGCCCGTCCCGTAGCGATTGTCGAAGAGATGCTTGGTCAGCGCCTCGTTCACGCCAAGCACCGGGTAGCGCAGCTTGCCGGCGGCGGCCATGGCGCGCATCCGGATGACGCCGGTGGTGGTCTCCTCGGTGCCGCCCACGATGCCGTCCAGCAGCTCGGTGCGCCGGGTATGCAGCTCGGAGACGAGGTCCGCGCCGTCGTCCATCGTGACCTGCGGGGCGTGGTCCAGCGCCGCCGCGATATGCCTGTAGTACGAGTCCCGGTCCTCGCCCTTGATGGCGTAGGTCGGGATGCCGTGGTCCGCCACGAGGGAGGCGGCCACATCGTCCTGGGTCGAAAGCGGGTTGGAGGAGCAGAGGACCACATCGGCTCCGCCCGCCTGCAGCGTGCGCATCAAATTCGCGGTCTCGGCCGTCACGTGCAGGCAGGCACTGATGCGCCAGCCCTCGAGCGGCCGCTCCGTGGCGAACCGCTCGCGGATGCCGGCCAGCACCGGCATCTGCCGATCGGCCCATTCGATCTTCAGCGCGCCGGCATCGGCCAGGCCGATGTCGGCGATGTCGCCCCTTACCTCGTTTCGCGTGGCCACGTCAGTCGCAATGCCTCTCGTATCGGTCGCATGAGTCCCCAGCCGCCGGCGCGACGGCGAACGAGCCGCTCGGACAGCGTGCAGTGCTGTCCGAAGCCCAGCCGCTCGTAGGCGGCGATGGCCGGGAAGTTGTCGGCGTGGACGTTGAGCGCGACGTCGTCGACGCGCTCCAGCAGCTCGGCCGTGACCGCGCTGGTCACCATTTTCGCGAAATCGTGGCCGCGGTAGTCCAGGTGGGTCATCACGTTGCCGACCACCCCGACGCCCTCGCGCGCGTTGATCACGTGGGTGCCCGCCGCGCTGACCAGCTGGCCGCGCACCCAGACCCCGTAGTAGATGCCGTCCTGCAGCACGCTGGGCGGGAAGCCGGCCCGGAAGCCGAGCTGGTAGAGGCGGTTCAGGGCCTCGATGTCGCCCGGCGCCAGGCGCTCGGCCGGACCGGCGAAGGGCTGGAACGTGGCGCGGTCCACGACCATCCGGTACAGCGTCACCCGCCGTTCCATGTCGTACAGCCCGGCCAGCGCCTCGTCGAGCACCTCGGTGCCAAGCAGGTACGCCTCCCGCGGGCGGATCACGGTGCTGACCACTTCGGCGCAGCCGGCGGGGGCACCCATGACGAACAGCGGCTGCGGCACCATCCCTTCCTGGTGCATCGCCAGCGCCACCGGCCGGCCCAGGTCGTCGTAGGCCATGCCCCAGCTGCAGCGTTCACGGTTGCTGCCGTCGAGGTCCCCCAGCGCGTACGCCGCGTAGCGGCGATCCGTCCGCAGGAAGGCCGCGATCTGGTCCCGGTCGGAGACGGCTCTCGCGTAGAGGTCGGTTCGGTGGGCGACCGCCATCAGCTCCCGACCCGACCCTCAGTAGGTGAGCAGTGTGTGGATGGCGTAGTCGGCGAGCTTGTCGCGGCCGTGCAGGCCGGTCAGCTCCACCATGAACGACAGGCCGGCGATCTCGCCTCCCAGGCGCTTCACGAGCTCGATCGTTCCGATCACCGTGCCACCGGTCGCCAGCAGATCATCCACGATCAGCACCCGCTGGCCCTGCTGAATGGCGTCGCGGTGCACCTCCAGCGTAGCGGTGCCGTACTCGAGGTCGTACTCGACCTCGATCGTGTCCGCCGGCAGCTTGCCGAGCTTGCGGACCGGCACGAAGCCGGCGCCGATCTTGTAGGCCAGCGGCGCGGCGAAGATGAAGCCGCGGGACTCCATGCCGACCACGAGGTCGATGTGCGCGTCCTTGACCGGCTCCGCCATCCGGTCGATCACATCGGCGAACGCCGCCGGCTCCTTGAGAAGCGTGGTGATGTCATAGAACAGGATTCCCGGCTTGGGAAAGTCGGGGACCTCGCGGATCTTGGCGCGCAGATCGTCGGCCGAGCTGACGGTCACGGGTGGGGCTCCAGGCACGGAGGGGCTGGCTGAGTCTAGACCGATCCCTCCCACGGCGGCAATGCGCCCCGCCACGGGCGCGGCTCAGCCGTCGGCGCCGCGGCGCGTGCTCTGCTTCGTGCTGGGGCTGGTGGACTTGGTCGAGCTCGACCGCTTGGCGGCGCTGCCTTTGGCGGTGCTCTTCTTGGCGGTCGACGCCTTGGCGGTCGACGCCTTGCCGGTCGACGCCTTGGTGGGCGATTGCGACGACCCGGACCCGGTAGACCGACGGCGCCGCGCAGGCTTCATGCCCGGCACCAGGTCCCGGCCCTTCTCCACCACGCTGCCGGCGGCGCTCCCGGCCGCGTCCGCCACCGTGCCGGCCGCGTCCGCGGCGCTCGAAGCGACCTTGGCCACGCCGTCGGCGACCTTGCCAGCGCCCTCCCCGACCTTCGACAGGATCCCGCGTGACTTCGCCATGCCAATGCCTCTCAGCTGCAGTGGTCTGGCCACGCCGAAATGCAAGATCCTGACCATGCCGGTGGTCAGGAGGTGTCAGCCGGCGGCAAGCCTGCGCAGGACCGTCTGCAGCACCCCGCCGTTGCTGAGGTAGGTGACGTCGATGTCGCCATCGAGGCGGGCGATGACCCGGAACGCGCGCTCGCGACCGTCGGCATCGCGCACCGTGACCGTCACTTCCTGGCGCGGTCGGATCCCCTCCCCGATCCCGCGGATCGAGAAGCTCTCGCGTCCGCTCAGACCCAGGCTGCCCGCGGTCTCGCCCGGCCGGTACTGCAGCGGCACGATGCCCATCCCGACCAGGTTGGAGCGATGGATGCGCTCGAATGACTCGGCGATGACTGCCCGCACGCCCTGCAAAAAGGGTCCCTTGGCCGCCCAGTCGCGGCTGCTGCCCGAGCCGTACTCCTTGCCGGCGAGCACGATGAGCGGCGTTCCCTCGGCGTGATAGCGCTCCGACGCGTCGAAGATGCTCATCCGCTCCCCGGATGGGAGATGCTCGGTGACGTTGCCCTCCGCGTCCGGGGTGAGCAGGTTCCGCAGCCGGATGTTGGCGAACGTGCCGCGCATCATGACCTCGTGGTGGCCGCGGCGGCTGCCATAGCTATTGAACTCGCGCGGATCGACGCCGTGCGCCACCAGCCACTCCCCGGCCGGCGAGGTCCGGGCGATGGAGCCCGCCGGCGAGATGTGGTCGGTGGTCACGCTGTCGCCGAGCATCGCCAGCACCCGCGCGCCGTCGATATCGGCCATTGGCTCCGGCTCGGACGACAGCCCACTGAAGAAGGGCGGCAGCGCCACGTAGGTGCTGTCGGGATCCCAGGCGTAACGATCCCCCGCCGGCACGGGCAGCGCGCGCCACCGATCGTCTCCGTCGAAGACGGATGCGTAGTTGCGGGTGAACACCTCCGAACGCACCTGCTCGGCCACGACGCTCGCGATCTCATCCGGCGACGGCCAGAGCTCCGCGAGGTAGACCGGCTTGCCGTCTCCATCGGTCCCGATCGGCTCAGTGGTCAGGTCCGTGTCGACCTTGCCGGCCAGCGCGAAGGCCACCACCAGGGGCGGTGACGCCAGGTAGCTGGCGCGTGCCTGCGGATGGATGCGGCCCTCGAAGTTACGGTTGCCCGAGAGCACCGCCACGCCCACCAGGTCGCTGGCCTCGACCGCCTGCGCGATCGGCTCCGCCAGCGGACCCGAGTTGCCGATGCAGGTCGTGCAGCCGTAGCCGACCAGGTCGAAGCCCAGCGTCCGCAGCGGCTCCATCAGCCCCGCGCCGTCGAGGTAATCGGTCACGGCGCGGGAGCCGGGGGCCAGCGAGGTCTTGACCCAGGGCGGAGTGCGCAGGCCGCGCGCGACGGCGTTCCTGGCCAGCAGGCCCGCGGCGACCATGACGCTCGGGTTGCTGGTGTTGGTGCACGAGGTGATGGCCGCGATCAGGACCGAGCCAGAGCGAAGCTTGAAGCGCGCGCCGTCGACCTCGACCTCCACCGCGCGGTAATGCGTGTCACCGGCGGGCACGGCGAGCGCCGAGGCCGGAGAGGGCTGGCCCGGCGCGGGGCCGTCGTCATCGGTCCGCTGCGTGTACGACGGTGGATCCGAGGCCGGGAAGGACTCCGCGGATGCCTCCTCGACGACCGTCTGCGGCTCGTCGCGCACGTCGGCCGCGTGGACAGTCCCATCGGCATGCGTATGGAGTCCGTCGGTGAAGATGCCGCGGAAGTCGTCCCGCAGGGCAGTGAGCGGCACCCGGTCCTGCGGACGTCGTGGTCCGGCCACGGAAGGCTCGATCGAGCCGAGATCAAGGCTGAGCGACTCGTTGAAGGTCGGCTCCGTCGAGGCGTCGGTGCGGAAGAGGCCCTGCTCCTTGGCGTAGGCCTCGACCCGCGCGACGACGTCGGCCGGCCGCCCCGTCATCCGCAGGTAGCGCAGCGTCTCGTCGTCCACGGGGAACAGGGTGGCGGTGGCGCCGAACTCCGGCGACATGTTGCTGATGGTCGCCCGGTCGGCCAGGCCCAGCCGCGAGAGGCCCGGACCGTGGAACTCCACGAACTTGCCGACCACGCCGTGGGCGCGGAGCATCTCTGTCACGGTCAGCACCAGGTCAGTGGCCGTGGCGCCCGACGGCAGCTCGCCATCCAGCCGGAAGCCGATGACGACGGGCAGCGGCTGGTAGAGCGGCTGCCCGAGCAGGGCAGCCTCGGCCTCGATCCCGCCCACCCCCCAGCCGACCACGCCGAGGCCGTTGACCATGGTCGTATGCGAGTCGGTGCCGACCAGTGTGTCCGGGAAGGCCACCAGCTCGCCGCGGTCGTCGGGCCGGGCGCTGACCACGTCGGCCAGGAACTCGAGGTTGACCTGGTGCACGATCCCCGTGCCGGGCGGGACGACGCGAAAGTTGTCGAAGGCCTGCTGGGCCCAGCGCAGCAACGCGTAGCGCTCGCCATTGCGCTCGTACTCGCGCTCGACGTTGAACGCGAACGCGTCGCCCGTCCCGAAGCGGTCGATCTGGACCGAATGGTCGATGACGAGGTCGGCCGGCACGAGCGGGTTGACCCGTGCCGGGTCGCCACCCAGATCGGCCATCGCGTCGCGCATGACCGCGAGGTCGACGACCGCCGGGACGCCGGTGAGGTC
>DATBJR010000142.1:0-10324 GCA_036556325.1 Candidatus Limnocylindria bacterium
CCGTACCACGTCCTGATCGACCAGCTCGAAGAGCGCGAGCGGGGCAGCGCCAAGCTGGGCACCACCAGTCGGGGGATCGGACCGGCCTACGTGGACAAGGTGGCGCGGCGCGGCATCCGGGTGGTCGACTTAATGGAGGCCGATGTCTTCCGGGAGCGGCTGGGTGCCGGCATGCAGCGTGCGCGACGGATCGTGGAGGGCTTCTTCGGGGCGGGCGGCGCGGACGACGAGATGCACGATGCGATCGCCGCCGCCCTCGACGAGCGCCGGGTCGCCGACGAGTACCTCGCCGCGGGGGAGCGGCTGCGGCCGCACGTGGTCGACGGGCAGGCGCTGGTCGATGGGGCGCTGGCTGCCGGTCAGCACGTCCTGCTCGAGGGGCAGCTGGGCACCATGCGCGACATCGACTGGGGCATCTACCCGTACGTCACCAGCTCCAGCCCGATTCCCGGTGGCGCGAGCCTGGGGGCGGGCCTGCCGGCGGTGGCCATCGACCAAGTGCTCGGCGTGGCCAAGGCCTACACCACCGCTGTCGGCGCGGGACCGGTGCCGACCGAGCTGGCCGATGCCCAGGGGGATCTGCTGCGCGAGCGCGGCGCCGAGTACGGCACCTCCACCGGTCGGGCGCGGCGCTGTGGCTGGTATGACGCCGTCGCGGTGCGCTTCAGCGCTCGGCTGGCCGGCTATTCGGCCATCGCCCTCACCAAGCTCGACGTGCTGGACGGCTTCGAGGTGATCCGGCTCGCGACGGCGTACCGGGACCCGCGCGACGGGCGGGAGTGGGACACCGTGCCGGCCTCGACATCGGCGTACGCGCGGCTGCAACCGGTGTACGAGGAGCTGCCGGGCTGGCAGGCCGATACCACCGCCTGCCGCTCGTGGGCCGATCTCCCGGCGGCTGCCCGTTCCTACGTGGAACGGCTGGAGGCGCTGGCGGGCGTCCCCATCACCCACGTGAGCGTCGGTCCGGCCCGCGAACAGATGATCGTCCGGGGCTCCACCGCATGAAGATCGGCTCCGACGAGGCGCTGGCGTCGCTGGCCGATGACGCTCGCGCCGCTGGCCCCAGCCTGGCGGCGTAGCGCCGCGTGCGAGCGGCGATCGCCCTGGTCGTGGCGTTCATGCTGGTTGGCTGCAGCCAGCCGACCGGCAACGTGCTCGAGGTCGGCCGCGCCGGGTTCCGCGTGGCCGTGCCGCCGGGCTGGGACGCGCGCGGCACCGACCGCACCGAATGGGCCGATGGCCGGACGGTGGCGCTGTTCGCCAGCCAGCCGCTGGACCCGCAGTGCCAGACCTCGGGCTCGGCGCAGACCTGCACCGCGCCGGTTGCCTCGCTGATCGACGGCGGCCTGCTGGTGTGGTGGCTGTCGGAGAGCTGTGCCGGGGCGGGCTGCGAGCCACCCGACGGTGAGCGTCTGCTGGTCGGCGGCCGCCCTGCGATCCGCATCGATGGCTCGCAGCTGTGCGATAGGCTGGGTGCCACCTCCGAGCGGGCGTACCTCGTGACCGTCACGCCGCAACGGCTGGATGCCATCGTCGTCTGCGAGCGCAACGCGAGCGAGGCGACCCAGGCGCAGCTGCGCGACATGCTCGAGCACGTCAGCTGGCGGACGCCCTGACGGGGCGCGCTCGGGACCGCCGGCGGCCGCGAACCCGCGGCTATACTCCCCGAAAGCCGCAGCGTCCCGGGCCGTGCCTCCCATGATCGAGCAGCCGACTCTCGCTCCCGCCACCGATCGCCTGCGACGCGCCTACGGGTTCGAGGAGGTGGCGCTGGTGCCTGGCGCGGTGACCGTCGACCCGGCCGAGGTGGACCTGGCCGTCGAGATCGGCGGCCTCCGGCTGGAGATCCCCTTCCTGGCGGCCGCCATGGATGCCGTGGCCGATGCCGATTTCGCGGTCCGCATGAGCCGCCACGGCGGAGTCGCCTTCATCAACCTGGAGGGCCTCTACACCCGGTACGAGGACTCGACGGCGATCATCGAGCGGGTGGCGGCGGCCGAGACCGGCGAGGCCGCGGCCCATGTGCTGGCGCAGGCCTATGCGGCTCCGGTCCGCAACGAGCTGATCACGGCGCTCATCGCCCGGGTCAAGGCCCAGGGCGCCCTGGCCGCGGTTTCGACCACGCCGGCATCCGCCTGGGATCACGCCGAGGTGGCTGCCGCTGCCGGCGCGGACCTGTTCCTGGTCCAGTCGCAGGTCAGCAGCGCCCACCACATCTCGACCTCGGGCCGTGTCCTGTCGCTGGCCGATCTGACCGGGGCGCTGCGGCTGCCGGTCCTGGTCGGCAACACGGTCAGTGGCGACGCCGCCTACCAGCTGATGGAGCAGGGCGCCTCCGCCATCCTGGTCGGCGTCGGCCCGGGCGCCGCCTGCACCACCCGCGAGGTGCTGGGCATCGGCGTGCCGCAGGTCAGCGCCACGCTGGAGGTGGCCGCCGCCCGTGATCGCTACCACGCGGATGCGGGTCGCTACGTCCCGGTCATCACCGACGGCGGCATGAAGACCGGCGGCGACATCGCCAAGGCCATCGCCTCCGGGGCCGATGCGGTCATGCTGGGCTCCCCGTTCGCCGCGGCCATCGAAGCGCCGGGACGCGGCTTCAACTGGGGGATGGCGGCGCCGTCCCCGACCCTGCCACGCGGCACCCGGATCCGCATCGGCCAGCAGCTGCCACTGGAGCAGATCCTGTTCGGCCCCGCGGCCACGACGCACGGGACCCAGAACCTGGTCGGCGCCCTGCGCCAGTCAATGGCCGCCCTGGGGGCGCGCACGATCGCCGAGATGCATCGGGTCGAGATGGTCATCGCCCCGGCCATCGCCACCGAGGGCAAGTCCTGGCAGCTGGCCGGCCGGGAGTAACCCTCTCCACCCGGGCGCTGAACCGCGCCCTGCTCGCCCGTCAGCGGCTGCTCGAACGTGGCAGCGGCCGGCTGGAAGCGGCGGTGGAGCAGGTGGCTGGGCTGCAGACGCAGGTCGCGAAGTCGGGATACATCGGCCTCTGGACCCGCCACGCCGGACTGACCCGGGAGGCCTACACCCGAGCGCTGCTCGATCGGCGCCTGATCCAGGCCACCATGATGCGGGTCACGATCCATACCGTCAGCGCCGCCGACTACTGGCCGATGACCGTGGCGGTCCGCGCCGCGCGTCAAGCGTGGTGGCTGCGGGTCGCCGGCCGGGGACGAACTGACGCGGACATGCGACGTGCCGCGGCGGCCACCCGTCGCGCCCTGGCGGACGGCCCGCTGCCGTTGAAGGAGCTGCGCGCTCGCCTGGATGACGCGGGGTTCGAAGCCGATGCCAGCGGAGGCCTCGGACTGTGGGTGGACCTCGTTCGCGTCCCGCCGCCAGGCACCTGGGATCGTCCGCGCGCCGATCTCTACGGGCTCGCCGACGACTGGCTGCCACCGCCAGCCACCTTGCCGGAGGCCGATGCCCGCGCCTTCCTGCTGCGGCGCTACCTGGCGGCGTTCGGCCCGGCCAGCCTGGCCGATGCGGCCAGCTGGTCCGGCATCCCGGTAGCCCAGCTTCGACCGGTCGCGGAAGAGCTGCCGCTGCGCCGGTTCCGCGACGAGCGCGGGAGGGTGCTGCTCGACGTGCCGGATGGCCCGCTGCCCGACCCCGAGACACCGGTGCCACCGCGCTTCCTGCCGTCGTTCGACAACACGCTCCTGGTCCAGGCGCGGCGAACCCAGATCCTGCCGGAAGCGTTCCGGCCGCACATCTTCAACGTCCGCACGCCGCAGTCGTGGAACACGTTCCTGCTGGATGGCCAGGTGGCGGGGACCTGGTCCTACGCCGACGGGAAAGCCACCCTAGAGCCACTGCGCACGCTCAGCCGGGCGGAACGCCGCAGCCTGGACGACGAGCTCGACGGGCTTCGCGCGTTTCTCTTCGGCTGACGGCTAGCATGAGGAGCATGGATAGATCATCGGTCCAGCGCTGGCTGGATAGTTATGTCGATGCCTGGCGTGCCAACAGCCGCGAGCCGATCACCGCGCTCTTCACTGACGACGTCGTGTATCGCTTCGCGCCGTACGGCGAGACGAATGTCCGGCGCGGCATCGAACCGCTGGTGGAAGAGTGGCTGCGGGAGCCTGACGCGCCTGACAGCTGGGAGGCCCGGTACGAGCCGTATGCCGTGGACGGTGACCGCGCGGTGGCCGTGGGGCAGAGTCGCTATTTCGCCACGGACGGCGAGCCGGAGCGGGTGTACCAGAACGTGTTCCTGATGCGCTTTGCGGACGACGGGCGCTGCGCGGAGTTCACCGAGCTCTACATGCGCGAGGGCGCGAAGCCGGGCGGCAACTAGGCCAGCGGCCAGACCACCTCGGTTCGCAGCTGGGCTTCGTCCTCGACCTCGGAAGGGTCGTCGACGTATGACTCCCACGGCCCGGGGCCTTCCTGGTACCCGTTGGCGTGGATCCACTCGTGGAGCCGGTCGTAGGCGGCGCTGAGGCCGTCGTAGGCGCCGCGGTGGACGGTGACCGCCGCATTGCCGCCCGGCAGCTCCGACGAGCCGACCTCACCGGCCTCGCACTCGGCCATCGGTCGCAGGCCGACCAGCGGGATGGCGACGGGAATGCCGATCTCCACGTCCGCCCGTTCTGGCCCGAACTCGTGATAGCGCCCATACGGCGCCCCGGCCGGCTCTCCGCCGCGGTTCGCGATGCCGTCGGCGATGTTGGGCAGGTGGAAGTCGAACAGCTCGCCGAGGTCCAGCTCGGTCATCGGCCGTTGCACGCGGACGGCAATGGTGGGCTGAGGCACGAGCTCGACGACCCGGGTCTCCTCGGCAGCAGTCTCATCGGTCATGCCGGTAGGGTACGCCAGCGCCGCGGGCCATCGTCGGCCGCCCCTCAGGCGATAGACTGGCGACCTGAGCGACACGACTGAGAGCCAGGCGAGCGCCGACGCCGGCGGGCCACGCGGCGAGCGAGGTCGAACCGTTCATGGGGAGGCAGCCAACGCCGGCCACCGGGTGCTGGCGCCGGATGACGCGGAGGTCGAGGCCTATCTCGAGCAGGCCCTGCACGCGGCCCTTCCGGATCGACCGGCTGCCGCAGCCGAGCCCGAGACCGTCATCGTGCTCGACTTCGGCAGCCAGTTCGCGCAGCTCATCGCGCGCCGCATCCGTGAGCTGAACGTCTACTCCGAGCTGCTGCCGCACGACACGCCATGGGCGGAGATCGAACGGCGCGCGCCGAAGGCGATCGTCCTGTCCGGCGGTCCGTCATCGGTCTATGACGCCGATGCGCCGAAGGCGGACCCGGCCATCTGGTCCGGCCGGATCCCAGTGCTGGGCATCTGCTACGGCCTGCAGCTCATGGCCCACGAGCTGGGTGGCGAGGTGGCACCCAGCGACCGGCGCGAGTACGGTCCGGCATCGGTCCAGATCACCGCCGAGGACGGCCTCTTCCGTGGCATCGATCGCGAGCAGCCGGTGTGGATGAGCCACGGCGACTCGATCCTGCGCCCGCCGGACGGATTCCTGCCGTCCGCCCAGAGCGACTCCACCGCCTTCGCCGGCCTCTACGACCCGGAACGGCGCCTCTACGGCATCCAGTTCCACCCGGAGGTGGCCCACACGCCCCGCGGACGCGACATCCTGCGCAACTTCGTGGTCGACATCGCGGGGGCCACCCAGTCATGGACGCCGGCGAGCTTCGTGGAGACCACGGTCGCCGACATCCGGGAGCGGGTCGGCACCGGGCGCGCCATCTGCGCGCTGTCGGGCGGGGTGGACTCGGCGGTGGCCGCGACCCTGGTGCATCGGGCCATCGGCGACGGGCTGACGTGCATCTACGTCGACCACGGGCTCATGCGCAAGCGGGAGTCGGAGCTGCTGCGGACCACCTTCGCCGAGCACCTGGGCATGCGGCTGGTGATGGTCGATGCGCAGGACCGATTCCTCCGCCGCCTTGCGGGCATCGAGGATCCGGAGGAGAAGCGCCGCATCATCGGCGACGAGTTCATCCGGGTCTTCGAAGAGGAGGCCGCCAAGCTCGGTGAGATCGACTTCCTCGTGCAGGGCACGCTCTATCCCGATGTCATCGAGTCGAAGACCGCCGAGACCAAGGCGGCAGCCAAGATCAAGACCCACCACAACGTCGGTGGCCTGCCGGCCGACCTGCGCTTCGCGCTGATCGAGCCGCTGCGCTACCTGTTCAAGGACGAGGTGCGCCGCGTCGGGTCGGAGCTGGGGCTGCCGGAGGCGATGGTCCTGCGCCAGCCGTTTCCCGGCCCGGGCCTCGCCATCCGGATCATCGGCGAGGTCACCGCCGAGCGGCTCGAGACGCTGCGCGAGGCAGATTGGATCGTGATCGACGAGATCAAGGGCGCCGGCCTGTATCGGTCCCTGTGGCAGTCGTTCGCCATCCTGACGCCGGTGCGCAGCGTGGGCGTGATGGGCGACGGCCGAACCTACGCCAACGTGGTCGCCATCCGCGCGGTCACCTCGGACGACGGCATGACGGCCGATTGGGCGCGGCTGCCCTACGAGCTGTTGGCGAAGATCTCGTCACGCATCGTGAACGAGGTGCGCGGGGTGAACCGCGTGGTCTACGACATCAGCTCCAAGCCGCCGGCCACCATCGAGTGGGAGTAGGCCCGACCCTCAGGATCGCCTGACGGCATCCAACGGGGAAGAAGAGGGCATTTCTCGAGCCAAATTCCCCGGAAATCGCCGCTCGGCGAGCACCGCGGGGACGCTGGGGCCGGAACTTCCCCGTTCGTCGCCCCGCAGCGATCAGAGGGTGAGTCTTGGGATCTGCGAGGGACCCCGACCGATCGAGGTCCCTCGCGAACGTGCTGGTGCGAAGTTGTGCTCCTAGCAGGAGCCTTCCGAATCGCAGCCCTTGGTCGGCGAGTTGCTCTTTGTGTAGAGCTTCCCACTGCCGAGCGTGATGTCGTCGAGATCGTAGGTGCCAGGCTGCTCCTCAATGAAGAACGTGTACGCCACCCGTTGCTCTGGGTTTGCCGCTGCGTACTCGGCCCACGCACTCGTCGTCGCCGTCCCGAAGTACTGCCCGCCGGTCGTCCCCGTTACGAAGAACGAGCAGTCGGCGGACTGCCACCCGGTGAAGTCTGACCGCTGCCAAGCCCCACCGCTGACGGCGATATCGCGGTGGCAGTAATGAGAGTCCAGATAGGCGATGTCGCCGTTCACGAAGATGACCGAGATGCGTTGGCCGATCAGATCCGGGTTCGTGGCCCGGTAGTTGAAGCTGAGGTTCTTCACCCGGCTGACCGACTTGTCCAGGTTGAGTGATGCCTTGCTGTACACGGCGAGGTACTCGCCCGGGTCGAGGATGATGCGCAGCAGCTTGGAGTCCGCCTCCGTGGGCGAGTCATCGCCCGCCATCCAGGTGTGGGTACCGAGGCCTTCGTAGATCAGCCGGTGGCGCGATCCATCCGCGAACGTTGCCGACGCCGTCAGCGCGAGCACCGTCAGCGCAGCAACCATCGCCAGACCGAGTCGTCTCATCGGTGTCCCTCCCAACTGCGGAAGCTCGGTCTCGCCATTGGCTCAGCGCGGCGGAACGGCGACCGTCAGCACATCGCGCGTCATAGCCTGCCCCGTTGACAGGAGTAAACGCCCAGCGGTCAAGCGACCAAGCGGTGGCCAGAACTTCCCCGTTGGTCGCCCCGTCGCGATGCGCTGGGAGACGGCGGTCAGCGGGTTCGACTCGCTGTCAGGTGGAGAAGAAGGAACGCCGCCGACACCTGGCCGCTGGCGGCCACGATCCGCAGCGTCCTGAACACTTGTCAGGCCGAGATGCGCTCGATGGGGTCGCCGAGCCGGACCGTCCCGCCACTGATCACCCGGCAGTTCGCGCCACGCAGCCGTCGGTCGCGCCAGTGGCGCCAGTTCACCCAGCGCAGCGCGTCCTGCCCGAACCGCCCGCTGAACTTGCTACAGCCGGTGTGCGGCGTGGCCGACACCTCCAGCACCGCCTCGCCGATGCGCAGCCGGCTCCCGGCGGGCAGGTTGTCGACGCTGATGTCGTAGTCGACCAGGATGTTGTCGCCGGCCTCGTGGAGCGGCTGCTCGCCGGCGGCGACGAGCTCGGCGACGCCGGCCATCATCAGGGTCACCTGCGCCTCCGGATCGGGCGCGTGGTCGATGGCCCGCGACCAGCGGTCGCCGACCAGTCCCTCCTCCACCGTGACCTCGACCGCGGCCGGCGTCTCGTGCTCGCCGGGCGCTCGGCGTACGCAGAGCAGTCGCACGGTGCCGCGCTGGCGCGGCGGTGGGGCAGCGGCCGACCACAGGTCCTCGAGCTCGTCGAAGGTGCGCATGGACCGCATTCTACGGATGTCGCCGCCTGCCGCTACGATGCGCGCACCCGTGTCAACCTGGTTCGACAAGCTCCTCGAAGAGCTGCAGCGCCGCCAGGCCGAGCAGGACGCGCGCCGCGAGGGACGGCCGTTGCCGCGCCGGCCCCGAGGCTTCAACGGCGGCGGAGGCAGCGACGGCGACGACGGCGACGTGCCGCCACCGGATGACCGACCCGTTCGCTTCCCCGGTCCGCGGCGGCCCGGTGGGTCCCCCCGGCGCTGGCTGCTCTGGACGATCGCCGTGGTCGTCCTCCTCTTCCTGTTCGGCGTTGTCGGCAGGGTGGTGGACCTCGCCACCGACCTGATGTGGTACGGCGCGCTGGACCTCACCGGCGTGCTGACCACGCGGCTGTGGACCCAGGTGGCGCTGTTCGCAATCGGCTTCGTGGCCTTCGCCATCCCGGCCGCGGCCAGCATCTGGCTGGCGCGCCGCATCGCGCCGCAGGTGCCCATCCGGCGCATCGGCCAGTTCGAGGTGCCCGATGCCTCGCGGGCGGTGACGGTCGGCCTGCTGGTCGTGGCCGTCGTGCTGGCGCTGGTGTCGGCAGGTGCCTGGAGCGCGAGCTGGCAGACGGTGCTCATGTTCCTGAATGGCGGCTCGTTCGGGGTCAACGACGCCCACTTCGGGCGCGATGTCGGCTTCTACGTCTTCGGCCTGCCGTTCTGGCGCTTCCTGCAGGGCTGGGCCGTGGTCAGCCTGGTGGCCATCCTGCTGCTGACCCTGGGCGCCTATGCCGCCGGTGCGCTGCGCTGGCAGTTCCGCCTGACGGCGCCGGTCCGCGCGCACATGTCGGTGCTCGGCGCGGTGCTGCTGGCGGTCATCGCGGTCGGGTACCAGCTCGACATCTTCGACCTGTCGTTCTCGACCCGCGGCATGGGCGCCGGGCTGGTGGGCGCCAGCTACACCGATCTCAACGCCCAGCAGCCGGCCTACGTCGCCCTGACCTTCGTGGCCGGGCTGGCGGCGGTGCTGGTGCTGGCCAACACCTGGTTCCGGACGCTGTGGCTCATCGGCCTGTCGGTGGCCGGCTGGTTCGTGCTGTCGATCGTCGTGGGCGGGCTGATCCCGGCCGGCGTCCAGGCGCTGCAGGTCAGCCCCAACGAGCTGGCCGTCGAACGGCCGCAGATCGCGGCCAACATCGGGGCCACCCGGGCGGCCTTCGGCCTGGATGCCATCACCCAGCAGCCGTTCACCGGTTCGAAGCCGCTGACGCGTGAGCTCTTCACCGACAACCGGGCGACGCTCCAGAACCTGCGACTGTGGGATTACCGGCCGCTGCACGACACGATCACCCAGACCCAGATCCTGCGCTCGTACTACGAGTTCGCCGACGTCGACATCGACCGCTACCAGTTCTCCGGCGCCGAGCGCCAGGTCATGCTGTCGGGCCGGGAGCTGGCGGCGCCGGAGGGCCAGACCTGGACCAACGAGCACCTCTTCTACACCCACGGCTACGGCGTGGTGGTGGTGCCCGTCAACGCCGTGACGCCGGAGGGCCAGCCGGACTATCTGGTGTCCGGCATCAACCAGCAGGGCCAGCTGCAGATCGACCAGCCGCGCATCTACTTCGGCGAGACGCCGTCCAGCTACGTGGTGACCGGGACGCAGACCCCGGAGTTCGACTACCCGGTGGGCGCCGACCAGAACGCCACCACCACGTGGTCCGGCAAGACGGGCGTGGGCATCGGCAACTTCTTCAGCAAGCTGCTGTGGGCGATGCGGCTGAGCGATCTCAACCTGCTGATCAGCAATCAGCTGACCGACTCGTCGCAGATCCTGTTCCGACGCTCGCTGCAGGAGCGGGTCCAGGCGGTGGCGCCCTTCCTCACCTATGACCGCGACCCCTACCTGGTGAGCGCCGACGGCCGCCTGGTGTGGGTCTGGGACGCCTACACCACCACCGACCGCTACCCGAACGCGCAGCCGCTGGACAGCGAGCTGTTCACCGGCATGAACTACGTGCGCAACAGCGTCAAGGTC
>DATBJR010000143.1:0-7325 GCA_036556325.1 Candidatus Limnocylindria bacterium
TGACCGGCGGCCCCAGCTGGATGTCAGCGGACGGATTGCCCCAGCGTCCGTTCCCACCGAACGTGGAACGACGCTTGCGGACCACATCGGACGGTTATCCAGCTTCTTCGTAAACCGTCGGTCGTGGGTTCGAATCCCACCTTCGGCTCCACCATCCAGGCCGACTGATTGCCGGCGTGGGTTCCCCGCTGGACAGCGCATCGTAAGGTGGCGCCATGCAAAGAATTCGGCTGGCGATCCTGGCGATCGTGCTGGCGGCGTGTCAGCAGGGCGGGGGTGGTGGCGGAGCCGGCGAGCCGACCGTCGCGCCGTCGAACAATCTCGCGGAGATCCAGGCACTCACCGACTGCACCAAGCTTCAGGAGACGCTCGACGCTGCGACCCAGGCGGCGCGGGACGCCGCGACGGCCCAGGCGGCCACAGCTGCCCAGGCACAGGCGACCGCCGCTCGCAAGCGGATGGAGGAACTCAGCTGCTGAGGTAACCCCAGCCGCGCGGCCGGCACTGCGCTCTGATCGCCGACGTCACTCCGGTCGCGGTGGGAGCGTGATCGGCAGGCGGGGTGATCGGTCGGCGACTGCGTCGAGCAGCCGTAAGCGGGTCGAAGGGTTCATCGGCTCCGGAAGCGAGCTCGGCGAAAAGAACCCCCCAATCCGCCACCTCCTCCGCATCGGGCTGGAGATCGCCATCCGGCATCGGCGCGCGGAAGACGAAGTGGATGAACTCGCCGGCCCGGTGATCGGCCTGGTAGTGGACACCGGTCAGCCGCTGGAGCTCGACGTCCAGGCCGGTCTCCTCGCGGGTCTCGCGCAGGGCGGTGTCCGTGGGTGACTCACCGGCCTCAGCGTTGCCGCCCGGCAGAACCCAGTCGTGCGGCGGGTAGGCCCGGCGCAGCAGGAGGACCGTGCCATCCCCGCGCGTCACGACGACCGCCGAGCCGGTTGCCTTGCGAGCCCACTCCACCGGCTGAGCCTACGAGCCGATGGTTGCCGAAGAAGCCTGGCTCACGGGTGGCCGGATCCGAGCAAGAAACTCCAGCACGCGGTCAGTCATCAGTTCGGCGGACGCTCGGTCGTAGGTCGGCAGCGCGCTGTCCGAGAAGAGGTGGACATTGCCGGGGTACAGGAACAGCTCCGCCTGCTCCGCCGAGTCGACGAGCGCTCGTGCCGCATCGAGGTCGCCCTCCGTGGCGAAGATCGGATCCGCCTCATTTCCGTGGACCTGGACCGGTACACCATCGGGCCAGCGCTCGCCGAATTCGCCGACCGGGAGGCATGCCTCGATCAGCAGCGCACCCCGCGCACCGGCGCGTGTCTGGGCCAGCTTCTGAGCCGGCATGACGCCCATCGACAGGCCCGCGTAGACCACGTTCGGCGGGAGCTGCTCGGCTTCGGCAACGCCGCGGTCCATGAGCGCCTCGAATCCGACGGATTGCGCATGGGCAATGCCTTCGTCGAAGGCCTCGAAGGTCATTCCGTCGAAGAGGTCCGGGGTATGCACCACGTGCCCTGCCGCGCGCAGCCTGTCGGCGAACGATCTCACACCCGACGTGAGCCCCTGAACGTGGTGGAACAACACGATCTCTGCCATCAATTCCCTTCCCCTTGCGTATGAACCAATATTATGGAACATTCTAGGACGTTAGTCTAACGAGCCGATGGCCACGTCGCGCATGCCCGACTACGAGCTCGAAGATCGGATCGAGCTCACGACGCCTGCGCAGGTGCGGGCCCTGGGCAACGCGCTGCGGACGACGATTCTGGGACTTCTGCATGAGCGCGCGGCGACCGTGACCGAGCTCGCCGAGGCGGTCGGACGTCCCAAGAGCACCATCGCGCACCATGTGCAGGTGCTCGAGGACGCCGGCCTCGTGCGCGTCGTGCGGACCCGCCAGGTGCGAGCGATCGAGGAGCGGTTCTTCGGCCGCACTGCGCGCATGTTCTATGTCGGCGTGGGGGAGACCGCAGGCGACGTGGCCCTGCCGCTGGACTTCAATGACTTCGACGTCGCCGCGCAGGAATCGCAGCCTGCGTACAGTGCGCATCAATTGCGGTCGTTCATTCGCCACGCCCGCATCTCGGCGGATCGTTCGGCCGAATTCTGGAAGCGGGTCATGCCCCTCGTCGACGAGTTCGATGGCCTTCCGCGAGCGGGCCGCACCACATATGGCTTCGTGGTGGGCATCTACCCCATCCCAGGGTATCCGACGCTACCCGAGCGCGAGCACTGACTGCAGCGACGAGCATGCCCGGGATGCGCCGGCCTGCTCCGATTCGTCAGCTCGATGCGAGCGATGCCGCGGCTCTGCCCAGGCCGATGACGAGGCCCTCCAGCGGGCCGAGCTCGACGCTGGTAACGTCATCGATGTGGGGATAACGCTCCAGCGTCCCCGCCAGCACCGTCCCCGCGCCGGAGCAGCGCTGCTGCCTGACCTGCCGCGCCTCGTTCGCCAAATTGGCCAGGACCAGCACCCGCTCATCGCCGTCCGGCGCCTCGCGGACCCAGGCCAGCACGTCCGGGGCGGTGCCGAAGATGGACCGATGCGTCCCGCAGCGCAGCGCCGCGGAGCGTCGGCGCAGCGCCAGCAGGCGGCGATACAGCGACAGGGCCGAGGTGGGATCGTCCAACTGGTCCGCCACGTTGGTTCGCGCCGCGTCGACAAACGGCAGCCAGGGCCGTGCGCTGCCGAAACCCGCGTCGACCGCATCCGTCCACTGCATCGGCGTGCGCTGCGCATCGCGGCCGGCGCGGTCGACGCGGACGCCGTCCGGTAAGGCGGGATGGTCGGTCATCCCGATCTCCTCGCCCATGTAGATGGTCGGCACCCCGCGCAGGGTCAGCAGCACCAGCGCGGCCAGGCGGACGCGGTCGCCGCCCCAGCGCGTGGCGTGGCGCGGATTGTCGTGGTTGCTGAACGCGATCGACGGCCAGGTGCCCTCGGGGTGGAGCGCCTCGGCGCGCTCGATGGCCAGTCCCAACGGCCCCGCCTCGAACGGGGTGTGCAGCAGCTCGAAGTTCCAGGCGAGGTGGAACTCGTCGTCGCGGCCGTGGCCCAGGTACTCGACCAATGACTCGAGCGGGGCGTAGGCCTCGCCGATCAGGAGCCGCCCGCCGGCCTCGTCGGCCACGCGCCGCAGCCCGCGGATCACGTCGTGGACCTCCGGCCGGTCGATGTTCCACAGCGGCTCCTGCGTCGCGCGCGCGGCGAAACCGGGAATGAGCGCCGGTCGCCGGTACGGCGGGTTGTCCCGCAGCAGGGCGTCCTTGACCGCCAGGGGGATGGCATCGACCCGCAGCCCATCGACGCCGCGGGCGAACCAGAAGCGCATGACGTCGTGGATCGCCTCGGCCACCGCCGGGTTGCGCCAGTTGAGGTCCGCCTGCTCGGGGTAGAACGAGTGGAGGTAGTACTGGCCGGTCCCAGGGTCGAGCTCCCACGCCGGGCCGCCGAAGGCGGACTCCCAGTTGTTCGGTGGGCCGCCGTCGGGTGCGGGATCGGCCCAGATGAACCAGTCGCGGCGGGCGCTGTCGCGGTCGGCGCGGCTGTCGACGAACCAGGGATGCTGCGTGGACGTGTGGCAGGGGACGAGATCCAGGATGACCCGCAGGCCACGGGCGTGGGCAGCCTCGACCAGCCGGTCGAAGTCGGCGAGCGTTCCGAACTCGGGGGCGACATCGGTGTAGTCGCTGATGTCGTACCCGAAGTCGTACAGCGGCGAGGGGTAGAAGGGCGAGATCCAGGCGGCATCCACGTCCAGGGCGCCATCGGCGCCGCGCAGGTGGTCCAGGTGTGACCTGATGCCTTCAAGGTCGCCGATCCCGTCGCCGTTACTGTCGGCGAAGGAGCGCGGGTAGATCTGGTAGATGACCGCGCCCTCCCACCAGCGGTCGGTGGTGGCGTCATGCGCGGTCATGGACTCGATTCTAGGAAGCGGCTCCCGACGGCGTAACCTCCGATGGCGGCGGTTCAGGAGGAGCGGAGGGTACACTCGGAGCCGATGACCACGACCTGGGGGGCCGCAGGCCCATTGGCCGCCCAGCGGCGTCGATGACCGCGCGGCGCGCCTTCCTCGGCATCGACTGTGGCACGCAGTCGACGAAGGCCCTCCTGCTCGACCCGGAGGGTGAGATCCTGGCCGTCGGCCGGGCAGACCACGACCTGATCGAAGCGTCTGATGGCACCCGTGAGCAGGAGCCTCGCTGGTGGACCGAGGCGGCCGTGACGGCGGTGCGAGCAGCCCTGGCCGCTGCTGGCGGCGTCGAGGTCGGGGGCATCGGCGTGAGCGGCCAGCAGCATGGCCTCGTCGCCCTGGATGCCAACGATCAGCCGGTGCGCCCCGCCAAGCTCTGGAACGACACGAGCACGACGGCCGAGGCCCAGGCCCTGACGCACGCACTCGGCGGAGAGTCCGCGGTGCTGGCGCTGACTGGCAACCTCTTCCTGCCCGGCTACACAGCGCCGAAGGTCGCCTGGCTGCGCGACCACGAGCCCGACCGGTACGCGGCATCGCGTCGCTTCTGCCTGCCGCACGACTACCTGAACCTGTGGCTCACCGGCACCTACGCGACAGAGCCGGGAGACGCGTCCGGGACCGCATACGTTGATGCGCGGAGTCGCAGCTACAGCCGTCGGGTGCTGGCCGCGCTCGACGATGAGCGCGATTGGGACGCCGCGCTACCCCCCATCGGCGAGTCGCTCGCCGTCCACGGCAGGCTGCAGCGCACGACGGCCGAGCTGCTGGGGCTGCCCGCCGGGGTGCCGGTGAGCGGCGGAGGTGGTGACAACATGTGCTCGGCCATCGGCGTCGGAGCGGTGGCAGAGGGCCCGACGGTGGTCAGCCTGGGCACCTCCGGCACCGCGTTCGCGTTCCATTCGCGGCCCGCCATCGATGACGAAGGGGAGGCCGCTGCCTTCTGCAGCTCCACCGGGGGCTGGTTGCCGCTGGTCTGCACCCTCAACTGCACCGTGGCCACGGAGTGGATCCGACGGGTGATGGGGATGGACCGCCGCGGCTTCGAGGCGGCGCTGTCGGCATCGCCGCCTGGCGCCCGCGGCGTGAGCTGCCTGCCGTATCTCGCCGGGGAGCGCACGCCTAACGCCCCGTCAGCCGCCGCCGCGTTCAGCGGCATCCGGACGGGGCACGACCGCAACGACCTCGTTCGGGCGGTGGCCGAGGGCGTGATCCTGGGCCTGGCCTATGGACTGGGAGCCCTGGCCCGCGCCGGCTGCCACCCGACCGAGATCACCCTCGTCGGTGGTGGTGCGGCCTCCGACGGGCTGGCGCAGCTCTGCGCTGATGCGTTCGACCTGCCCGTGCGTCGGGACGCCGAGCCGGAGGCTGCAGCGCTGGGGGCCGCTCGGCAGGCCGCATGCGTGGTCGACAGCATCCCGCTTCCGGGCCCGGCCGACAGCGGGGAGCGCTTCGAGCCGCGCTCTGCGGAGGCGCTGCGCGCGGCAGGGGAGCGCCTCGCGCTCCTGCGCGCGGACGCCGTGGCGCGCGAGCGGTGAGCCGGGCAGCGGCTCCTCAGGCCCGAACCCGCTCCCCGGCAGGATCGTAGAGCGGCTCCTGGGCAACCTCGCCCCCCGCCCACTCGCCGGCGATCTCGACCTCCACTCGCTGGCCCACCACCGCCCGATCGCTCGGCAGGTAGCCGTAGGCGATGCTGCGGGCCACCGCGTAGCCATACCCGCCGGAGGTGACGCGGCCGACGATGTCGCCGTCGACCTGGATCGGCTCATTGCCCAGCGCCACCATCAGTGGCTCGTCCAGGGTCAGGCAGCACAGACGGCGGACTGGCTCTGGCCCTGCCGCGGCCAACGCCTCCTGCCCGATGAACCCGCCCGCCTTGTTGAGCCGCACGGCGAAGCCGAGCCCCGCCTGGTACGGCGTGTCCTCCGGCGTGATGTCAGACGACCAGACCCGGTAACCCTTCTCGAGCCTGAGGCTGTCGATGGCCCGATAGCCCCCGGCCACCAGGCCGTGTGGCTGTCCGGCCTGCCACAGCGCATCCCACAGCGCCAGGCCGTAATCGGTGGGACAGTACAGCTCCCACCCCAGCTCGCCGACGTAGGTGACGCGCAGCGCCAGCACCGGCACGTTGCCGACACTGATCTCGCGGGCGGTCATGTATGGGAAGGCCGCGTTGCCCAGGTCGTCGTCGGTCAGCGTCCCGACGATGTCACGAGCCGCAGGGCCCCAGATGCCCAGGCAGGCGCGGGCGGCGGTGAGGTCACGCAGCTGCACGCTGCCGTCCCGTGGGGCGTGGCTGCGGATCCAAGCCAGGTCGTGGTTGCCGAACGCGGTCCCGGTCACGATCCAGAAGCGATCCTCGCCCAGGCGCGTCACCGTGAAGTCGCATTCGATCCCGCCGCGGCGGTTGAGCATCTGCGTGTAGGTCACCCGGCCGACGGGCCGGTCCAGCTCGTTGTCGCACAGCCGTTGGAGGAAGGCCAGCGCCCCCGGTCCCGCGATCTCGATCTTGCTGAAGCTCGTCTCGTCGAACAGCGCAGCCGACTGGCGCGTGGCCAGCGCTTCCGCGCCGATGGCCGGCGACCAGTGCCGTCCCGCCCAGCCGCGCGGGCGCAGCGCCGCATCACCGGCGGCGGCGTTTGACTCGAACCAGTTCGGGCGCTCCCAGCCCGACTTCTCGCCGAAGGCGCAATCCAGTTCGACCAGCCGCGGGTACGTGGGAGAGAGCCGCAATGGCCGTCCCGATTGCCGCTCCTCGTTGGGGTAGTGGATGTCGTAGTAGGTGGCGTAGTTCTCGAACGCGCGGGCATACGTGTAGGGCCGCGACCGATACTGCGGCCCGAAGCGGCGGATATCCATCTTCCACAGGTCCAGCGGCGGCTCGCCGTCGACGATCCAGTGAGCCATTTGGCGCCCGATGCCGCCCGCGCCGGCGATGCCGTGCGCGCTGAAGCCGGCCGCCACGAAGAAGCCGCGGACCTCCGATTCGCCCAGGATGAACTCGTTGTCGGGGGTGAACGCCTCGGGGCCGTTGATCATCTGCCGCACGCCGGCGTCGGCCATGGCCGGTAGGCGCCGCACCGCGCCGGCGCTGATCTCCTCGAACCGCGGCCAGTCCGGCGGCAGCAGCTTTCCGTTGAAGTCAGGCGGGATGCCGTCCAGGCCGAATGGCGCCGGGTTCCGCTCGTAGCCACCCATCACCAGGCCGCGCACCTCGGGACGGAAGTACACGAGGTTGTCGGGATCACGTAGCTGCGGCAGCTCCGCATGCACGCCCTCGATCGACTCGGTGACGAGGTACTGGTGCGCGAACGGGATGAGCGGCACCGACACGCCGGCCAGGCGCCCGATCTC
>DATBJR010000144.1:0-34111 GCA_036556325.1 Candidatus Limnocylindria bacterium
CTCGGCGAACGAACGCGGCCGCTGGACCTGGGTGTGGCCACCTGCAGCGGCCGCCGCCGCCATTTCCATGCGGCCGGCGGCACGGGGTTCGACGCGCAGGTCGCCTTCGCCATGGCGGGCAGGCGACGCGGATGGCAGCGCGGCCGCGCGGGCTATGTCGTCACCACGCTGACCGAGCTGTGGCGCTATCGCAACCGCGAGCTCCGGGTCCGGCTGGCGACGCCGGACGGCGCCCGCCAGCTGGAGGGGCGGTTCCTGTTCATCGCCTTCGCCAACGGTCCGTACTACGGGGGCGGCATGAAGATCTCGCCGGAGGCCTCGAATCGGGATGGGGTGCTGGACGTGTGCCTGGTGGGTGACATCTCGCGGCTGGGCGCATTGAAGGAGCTGCCCGGGATCTATCGGGGCGCGCACGTCAACCATCGGCTGGTGGAGATCGCGCGGGTGCTCGAGCTGCGCATCGACGGGCCGCCGGGGACTCGCGTGCACCTCGACGGCGAGCCCCTGGGCGAGCTGCCGGTCGACATCCGGGTCAGGCCGGCGGCGCTGCAGGTTGCCGCGGTCGACTAGGGTGTAGCCGATGAGCAGCGACGCCCCCACCATCCGGCGCGGCCAGGCCCTGCGCGGGCCGGGACGCCGCCGCATCGGTACGGTGGACGCCGTCTTCGCCGACTACCTGCTGGTCCGCACGCCTGGCCTCCTTCCGGTCGATCTCTACGTCCCGCGCAACGAGGTCACGGTCGACGAGGCCGGCAGCCCGACGGTCCAGCTTTCGGCACGAGAGGCCTACGCCGCGTGGCATCGCCCCCTGAAGCGAGCGCCACATGACTGACCGCCTCCCCGGCGACATGCTGGGGCTCCTGCGGGAAACCCGGGAGGTCGACATCGAGACGCGCGCGGCGCCCGACGTGCCGCCGCATCGGACCACCATCTGGGTCGTCGTGGACCCGCAGGATCGCGCCTTCATCCGGACCTACCGCGGGCCGGGCAGCCGCTGGTACCGCGAGGCAACGGCGGCGCCCTCCGTCGGGCTGCTGGTCGACGGGCAGCGGCTCGAGCTCGCGCTGGAGCCTGCCACGGACACGGAGCGGGTCGAAGCCTGCTCCACGGCGTTGCGCGAGAAGTACGCGGGCGCCTCCGGGCTCCGCGGCATGCTGGCCGCTGCGAACCTGCCGACCACGCTGGAGCTTCGTCCGGTTCCGAAGCCGACGGCCGAAGAGGTGGCGCGCTTCACGCCATCCGGCTGAGCCGGCCCGGGGTGCTCGCTGGCATCGGCCATGCGGTACCCTCTTGGCATGCAACAGGGGATGGATGCGGCGCGAGCCGATGCCTTCTACGCCCACGTGATGGGTGGCGGCAAGGTGGAGGCGGACGACCCCATGCCGGACGACTACCGCGCGGCCGTCCTCAAGTTCGTGGAGATGCACGCCAACTCCGAGCTGATGGGCGTCCTGCCCGAGCGGGAGTGGATCCTCCGCGCGCCCACGCTGCGTCGCAAGCTGGCGCTGACATCCAAGGTCCAGGACGAGGTCGGGCATGCCCAGCTGCTCTACCGCGTGGCCGAGGACCTGGGCAAGCCGCGCGAGCAGATGCTGGCGGACCTGCTGGCCGGCAAGACGAAGTTCCATAACGTCTTCCACTACCCGACCGAGTCGTGGGCGGACGTCGGGATCATCGCCTGGCTCGTGGACGCGGCCGCCATCGTCAGCCAGCAGGCGCTGCGCGACTCCTCCTACGCGCCGTACGCGCGCACGATGAAGAAGATCTGCTGGGAGGAGTCCGTCCACATCATGCATGGGCGCGACGTCGTGCTGACAATGATGAACGGGACCGATCCGCAGCGGGCGCTGGTGCAGGACGCGCTGAACCGCTGGTGGGGTCCGCTGATGCAGATGCACGGGCCACCCACGGATCCGGCGACGGACCGCGACTTGATCTGGAAGATCAAGGCCAAGGGCAACGAGCAGCTGCGCCAGGAGTTCCTGTCGATCTACGTGCCGCGCATCTGGGAGTTGGGGCTGACCGTCCCCGATCCAAACCTGCGCTACGACGAGGGCGAGGGCCGTTGGCACTACACCGAGCCCGACTGGAACGAGTTGCGCTCGGTGGTCACCGGCCACGGGCCGAAGTCGCAGGCACGCCTCCAATTCCGCCGCGACGCCCGTGACGCCACGCAGTGGGTCCGCGACGCGATCCTCGGCCCGGCCGCGGGGACTGCGGTCGCCTGACATCCCAGTCCGCGCAGTTCGCGGGTCGGGGAGGTAGGCTTCGGGCATGGATGACGCCCACGATCGCGTGTGGGAGGTGTTCCGCCAGGAGGCCGAGGGTGACCCCATGGTCCACGGCGGAAACGTGCGCGCCCCGGACGAGGAGCTGGCGCTGCACTACGCCCGCGAGTTCTACGGGCGGCGCCAGGAGAGCCATCGGCTCTGGGTTGTCCCGCGCGAGGCCATCCTGGAGCTCGACGACCCGGACCTGCTGCAGCCGCCGTTCGATCGGTCGTACAAGCGGCCGGGGGGCTACATCATCAAGCACAAGCTGGAGGCGGCCAAGGCGCGCGCCAGCCGGGACGGCGAAGGGTCGTGACTGGGCAGGGGTTGTCGCCGGCGACACGCGACGCGCTGGCCGAGCTGCTGCTCACGCTGGCGGACGACGAGTTCGTGCTCGGCTTCTGGGATTCCGAATGGACCGGCATCGCGCCGATGCTCGAGGAGGACGTCGCCATGAGCAGCATCAGCCAGGACGAGATCGGGCACGCCCGAGCCTGGTACGAGCTGCTCGCCGGCCTGACCGATGACGACGCGGACCGGCTTGCCTTCGGCCGCGCACCAGGCGAGTATCGGCATGCGGCCCTCATGAACCACGCGCGCACCGACTGGGCCTTCACCGTGGCGCGGCGCTATCTCTACGAGCAGGCCGATGCGGTCCGGCTCGAGGCATTGGTGCGCTCGTCGTACACGCCCGCCGCCGAGCTGGCCGCGAAGATGCGGCGCGAGGAGACGTACCACCTCATGCACTTCGACGTGTGGCTGCGACGGTTGGCGGAGGCGGGTGATGACGCTCGAGGCCGGCTGGTGGCGGCGTTGGAGCGGCTCTGGCCGGACGCGGAGGCCATCTTCGCGCCGCTCGCCGGAGAGGAGGCGCTGACGGCGGCCGGCATCCTGCCCGAGCCACTCGCCGAGCTGGGGGCCCGCTGGCAGGAACGCGTGCGCGCCGGATTGGCGGCGGTGGGGCTGCCGGCCCTGCCCGATAGCGGGCCCACTCCCGCGGACGGGCGCATGCGCCGGACCGATGACTTCGCCTGGCTGCATGGGCAGTTCACGATGGTCGCCCGCTCCGAGGTCGGTGCGACGTGGTAGCCCAGGCCCCGATCCGGGATCCCCGCGAGCTGGCCGTCTGGGCGGCGCTGGAAGAGGTTGCCGACCCGGAGATCCCCGCCATCAGCGTCGTGGAGCTCGGCGTCATCGGCCGGGTGGACTTCGAAGCCCGGCCGGAAGGCGGGGAACGCCTCAGCGTCGAGCTGCTGCCGACCTTCGTCGGCTGTCCGGCCATCGACGTCATGCAGCAGCAGATCGGGGAGCGGCTGTCCGCGCTCGAGGTGGCCGATGAGATCAGGGTGAACCTGCGCTTCGCCCCGCCGTGGACGAGCGACCGCATCACGGCCGAGGGCCGCGAGAAGCTGCAGGCCAGCGGATTCGCGCCGCCGCTGCTCATCGGCCCGGCCTTCGACGGCGACGAGCTGCAGCTCCACGTGGCGCAGGCCACCTGCCCGTACTGCGGCTCGCGCAACACGACCTTGGACAACCCTTTCGGTCCGACCCTGTGCCGCGCGATTCACCACTGCGAGGCCTGCCACCAGCCGTTCGAGCAGTTCAAAACGGTCTGATCGGCCCTATGGGGTCGCCGCCCGGCGCTTCACCATTTGGGCCATGAGTGAATACGCGCTGGAGCCGCCGATGCGAGCCACGTCAGCCACGCTCGGCAGACTTCGCCTCTACAACCTGGTCATGGGCCTGCTGCATGCGGTACAGGGAATCGCCGTCCTTCTCCTGTCCAACGACTTCACCCTGCCGGTGACGGCAACCTTCATGGAGGGTCCGCCCGGGACCACCGGGACGCTGCGTGAGCTGTTCCAGCTGCCGTTGGGACCTGCCGTTGCGACGTTTCTATTCATGTCCGCCGCGGCGCACCTGATCATCGTCACGCCCGGAGTCTTCGAGTGGTACTCGCGCAATCTCGACCGCGAACGCAACTACGCGCGCTGGATCGAGTACGCGTTCAGCTCCTCGCTGATGATCGTGCTGATCGCGATGATCACCGGCATCACGGACGCCGCGGCCCTGATCGGCCTCGCCGGGGCGAACGCCTCGATGATCCTGTTCGGCCTGCTGATGGAGCATTACGAGCGCCCCGGTCGCCCGAACTGGATGGCATTCTGGTTCGGCTGTCTTGCCGGCGCACTGCCGTGGGCGGCCATCGTGATCTACGTCTGGGCACCGGGCGTCGATGCCGAGCCGCCCGCGTTCGTCTACGCGATCATCGTGTCGCTGTTCGTCTTCTTCAACAGCTTCGCCGCCAACATGGCGCTGCAGTACCGCCGGATCGGCCCGTGGCGGAGCTACCTCTTCGGAGAGCGGGTTTACGTCCTGTTGAGCCTGGTGGCGAAGTCGCTGCTCGCCTGGCAGGTCTTCGCCAACACGCTCGTCCCGAGCTGATCCGCTGCGACGGGGGGAAGCAGACGCTACCCTTCGCCGCATGGCGATCGACTCCGAGGAGGTACGTACCCGGGCGGACGAGCTGCTCGATGCGGGTGCGCACGACCGGCTCGAGACGATGCGCCACTCGGCCGCGCACATCATGGCCGCTGCCGTGGTGGAGCTCTTTCCGGAGGCCAAGCTCGGCATCGGCCCCGCGATCAAGGACGGCTTCTACTACGACTTCGACCTGCCCCGCGCGCTGACGCCGGCGGACCTCGAAGCGATCGAGGAACGGATGCGCGCCCAGGTCGCCGCCAACCTGCCGTTCGAGCGCTCGGAGCTGGACCGTGAGGCGGCCCTCAACCAGCTCGAGAACGAGGGCCAGGCCTACAAGGTCGAGATCGTCCGCGAGCTGCCGGAGGCGGAGGCCCGCGTGGTGAGCTTCTATCGGCACGGCGCCTTCAACGACCTGTGCCGGGGGCCACACGTCGCGACGACCGGCGAGCTCGGCCCGTTCAAGCTTCTGAACTCGGCGGGCGCGTACTGGCGCGGCGACGAGAAGCGGCCGATGCTGCAGCGCATCTACGGGACGGTCTGGGAGGCGCAGGACGATCTCGACCGCTACCTGTGGCGCCTGGACGAGGCGAAGAAGCGCGACCACCGCAAGCTCGGGCGGGACCTCGACCTGTTCACGTTCCATCCCGAGTCACCGGCTGCCCCGTTCTGGCACCCGCGGGGGATGGCCGTCTGGCGCGCGCTGGAGGATTGGTCCCGCGAGGTGAGGCTGTCCGGCGGCTTCGTGGAGGTGCGGACCCCCAGCCTGGTGCGCAAGGAGCTGTGGGAGACCTCCGGCCACTGGGAGCTGTACCAGGACAACATGTTCGTCCTGGACGACCACGGCCACCTGTCTGGCCTGAAGCCGATGAACTGCCCACAGGAGATCCTCATCTACAAGACGCGCTCGCACTCGTATCGCGAGCTCCCCCTGCGCTTTGCCGACTACTCGGTCCTGTTCCGCAAGGAACTGACCGGCGCGCTGTCCGGCATGTTCCGGGTGCGGCAGCTGGTCCAGGACGACTCTCATGTCTTCTGCCGTGACGACCAGGTGATCGACGAGATCAACCTGGGCCTGGACCTCGTGCGACGGCAATTCGCGCCGTTCGGCATCACCCCGACCTTCAAGCTCGCGACGCGGCCGGAGAAGCGGCTGGGTTCGGACGATTTCTGGGACATGGCCGAGGGCAAGCTGCGCACCGCCCTGGAGGGATCGGGCACGCCGTACACGATGGATCCCGGCGGCGCCGCGTTCTACGCGCCGAAGATCGACATCTTCTTCGAGGACGCGCTCGGCCGAGAATGGCAAAACGCCACCGTGCAGCTGGACTACCAGCTGCCCCAGCGCTTCGATCTCGAGTACCGCGCCGCGGATGGCGGCTTCGAGCGGCCCGCGATCATCCATTACGCGATCTACGGCTCGTTCGAGCGCTTCCTGGCCGTCATTACCGAGCACTTCGCCGGGGCCTTTCCGCTGTGGCTGGCGCCGGTGCAGGCGATGATCATTCCGATCGCCGACCGGCACGTGGACTACGCCACGCGGGTGCGTGACGCGCTGTCCGCTGCCGGGCTCAGGGCGGAGATCGATGATCGGTCGGAGCGGATGCAGGCCAAGGTCCGCGACGCCCAGGAGCAGAAGGTCCCGGTCATGCTGGTGGTGGGGGATCGGGACCAGGAAGCGGGCGCCGTGTCGCCGCGCCTGCGTACCGGCGAGTCGTCGCAGGGCGTTCCGCTCGACGAGTTCGTCGCTGATCTCGCCGGCCGTGCGCAGCGCCGCGAGCTGTGGCCGTACGCCGACGATACCGCTGCGGAGAGCGCAGCCGGCGCATGAGGAAGATGCGGGGGGTGGGCCAGCTGGCCCTGGCATCGGCCGACCCGCAGCGCGCGGCGGAGTTCTACGAGTCGGCCTTTGGCTTCGTGCGGCGCGCCTCGGACGACAGCGGCGTCGACCTGGAGCTGGGTGGCTTCGAGCTGAGCTTCCGCCGCGGCGAGCGGCCCAACCGCGAGGGATTGCAGATCGGCTTCCGGCTCGACACGGCCGGCGAGGTGGACGCCTGGGCCCAGGAGCTCGCCCAGCGCGGCTTCGCCCTGGTGGCGCCGCCGTCCGGCGATCGCTGGGAGGGCACGCGGTCCTTCCGCCTTGCGGATCCGGAGGGCCGCCAGGTCGCCGTCTTCTACGCCTACCCCGACTGACCCTGGCGGTCGTCTCCGCCTTGGCCAGCGTAAGCCTGCCGACGGGGTACCAGCGGGTGACCGTACGAACGGTGGACGGCAGTTCAGCGGCGGCTGGGCGACCATGGCGCGGTGAGCTCCAGCAACCCGGGCAGATCACCGATTCCGTGGCGCTCGCTGCTCCGTCCGGCGCACTGGCGACAACGGACGCTGAGCCCTGCCCTCCGCGTATGGACGTTCTCTGCCTGCCTGGCGGCGCTGGCGGTCATCCTCTACGCCCTTACCATCCGCGATGACCCGCCGCTGGCGGTGCCGTTCCACATCCCGTGGTGGCTGGTGGCGCTGGGCTTCGCCCTGGCCGACATCAAGGTCATCGAGGTGCACTTCCGCCGCGAGTCGCACGCCTTCTCGCTGACCGAGGTGCCGGCGGTCATCGGCCTCTTCTACCTGGGGCCGATCGAGTACCTGGCCGCCACCAGCCTGGGCGCGCTGGCGGCCCTGCTCATCAGCTCGCGGCAGGCGCCGGTGAAGCTGGCGTTCAACCTCGCCAACTACCTGCTGGTGGCGGTGGTCATGATCGCCGTGTTCCGCGGGATCCAGCACGCCACCGGCGCGCCGGGCCTGGTCGAGTACGCGGCGGGCTTCGCCGCCACCACCGTCGCCGCCGTGGTGGGCGCGGTGAGCATCGCCACCGCCATCACGCTCTCCGGCGGGGCGCCGCAGTTCAAGAAGCTGCCGGACATGCTGCAGTTCGGCGCGCTGGTCGCCGTGGCCAACACCAGCATCGCGCTGCTGGCGGTGACGATCCTGTGGTTCTCGCCAACCGCCATCTGGCTGCTGGTGATTCCCATTATTGCCCTGTTTCTGGCGTACGGAGCGTGGGTCTCGGAACGCGAGAAGCACGAGCGGCTCGAGCTCATCTACCAGTCCAGCCGCATCCTCCAGCACTCGCCCGAGCTCGACGTGGCGCTGGTGGCCCTGCTCGACCACGCCCGCTCCATGTTCCGTGCCGAGCTCGCCGAGATCGTGCTGCAGTCGGACGGCGACGAGCACCGGGCCGTGCGCACCACGTCGCTGCAGGACGGCCGCTCCGAGACGATCGTGCCGATTCGGGAGATGGAGGTGCACCCCTCGCTGACGCCGCTCCTCAACGAGCGCCGAGCCGGGATCGTGGCCCTGCCCCGCACGCCGGGCGGTAGCGCAGTGCCCATCCGGCAGGCGATGGTGGCGCCGCTGGTCGGCGAGGCGGGAGTCATCGGCCTCTTCACCGTCGCCAACCGCCTGACGGAGGGGACCGAGTTCGGCGACGAGGACGTCCGGCTCCTCGAGACCCTTGCCAACCAGGCCGGCGTGGCCCTCGAGAACGGGCAGCTGGAGCAGTCGCTGGCCGAGCTGTCGCGCCTGAAGGAGCAGCTGCGCTACCAGGCCTACCACGACCCGCTGACGGACATGCCGAACCGCGTGCAGTTCGTCGAGACCGCCACGACCCTTATCCGGACCCCGCATCCGCTCGCCCTGCGGCCGGTGATCCTGCTGCTGGACCTCGACGACTTCAAGAACGTCAACGACACCATGGGCCACGCCGCCGGCGACGAGCTGCTGGTGATGGTCACCGAGCGACTGCGGGGATGTTTGCGCGAGGAGGACCTGGCCGCTCGCCTGGGCGGGGACGAGTTCGCCATCCTGATCAACGACGGGCAGACGCTGAACCGGTCCGCGGCGCTCGCCGAACGGCTCATCGAGAGCCTGTCGGAGGCGTTCGTCGTCCGCGGCCACGATGTGGTGATCGGGGTCAGCATCGGGATCGCCATGAGCCGAGAGCCGGAGCAATCGGCCAGCGAGCTCCTCGGCAACGCCGACGTGGCGATGTACACCGCCAAGGCGGCGGGTCGTCGGCGCTTCGCGGTGTTCGATCCGACCATGCACGCCGCGATCGTTGCGCGCCGCGAGCTCAGCACGGAGCTGGCGCGGAGCATCGACCGCAGCGAGCTGCTCGTCCTGCACCAGCCGATCGTCAACCTGGCCACCCTCGTCCCGGTCGGGGTCGAGGCCCTCGTGCGCTGGCGGCACCCAACCCGCGGCCTGGTCGAGCCCGATACCTTCATCGGGCTGGCGGAGGAGTCCGGGTCGATCCTGCCCCTGGGCCGATACGTGCTGGAGACCGCCTCGCGGCAGGCGCAGCGTCACCTGGGTCCGGACCTGTTCGTGAGCGTGAACGTGTCCGCCGTCCAGCTGCAGCAGGCGAACTTCCTGGCCGAGGTGGAGCGGGCGCTGGCGATCTCCGAGCTGCCGGGCGGTCGCCTCGTGCTGGAGATCACCGAGTCCGCGATGTTCCGCGACACGCAGGCGACCATCGACAAGCTGAGCGCACTGCGACGGTCGGGGGTCCGCATCGCCATCGACGACTTCGGCACCGGCTACTCGTCGTTGACCTACCTGCGCCGATTCCCGGTCGACATCCTGAAGATCGCCCGCGACTTCATCGGCCAGCCTGACGAGGACAGCCAGGAGTGGGCATTCACCGGCGCCATCTTGGCGCTCGGACGGCGCCTCGGCCTCACCGTCGTGGCCGAGGGCGTGGAGAACCAGGGCCAGCTGGACCGCCTGCGCGAGATGGGCTGTGAGCTCGGGCAGGGGTACCTGTTCGCCCGTCCCGGCCGCATGGACGCGCTCTTCGCCGCAGCCGACGAGCGCCCGGGTCAGGCGGCAGCCCAGCGGGTCCAGCTGGGGAGCGACTAGCCGTGTTCATGCTCTACGGACTGCTGGCCGGCCTGGCGGCCGGCTGGCTGGCCGGCGGGAGCCTGGGTCGCCTCGAGCGGGTGTCCATCCGCTGGGCGCCGGTGGCCATGATCGGGTTGCTGGCCCAGCTGGTGCTGTTCCTGGGGCCGGTCGCCGGGCGGGTGGGGGAGCTGGGCATGCCGGTCTATGTCATCTCCACCGCCGCGGTGCTCGTCGTCGTGATCCGCAATGCGCGGCTGCCGGGCCTGGCCCTGGTTGCCGGCGGGGCGGCGTCAAACCTGGCCGCCATCGTGGCCAACGGCGGCTACATGCCCGCCTCGGCCGGGGCGCTGGCCGCCCTGGGCAAGTCGGTCGGCGATGCCTACTCGAATTCGACCGTCGCCATCTCCCCGGCGCTCACGCCACTGACCGACCTTTTCGCGCTGCCGCGCTGGCTGCCGTTCGCAAACGTCTTCAGCATCGGCGACGTCCTCATCTGCCTCGGCGTCGCCGTCGCCGTCGCGGCGCTGATGCGGGGCGGTGCCTCCGGGAACCTGCCTCGAAGGTACTCCCAGCCCGGTACCTCGGGGTCGTAGTCCGCGCCGGGGTTGGCCCATAGCGTGCGCCTGAGGGCGATGGACGCCCTTCGTGGATCGCCCGTCCAGGGCAAACCCGTCGCGAGACGGGGACGCAAAGCCAGGGACCTCATCCGCACGACGTACCGCGTACGCCACGCACCGAGGCCGCCCGGTTGCCGGTACCGATCACGTCTCATCCTTCGAGGTGAACGAGCGTGAAGGACAAGTTGACGCGCATCACCTGGGCCGTGGCGATCCTGGCGTCGATGGCCCTCAGCCTCGGCGCCGGCATGCGGTGGCTGTGACATGCACGCGAGCGTGTGCGTGAGCACTCCCACCGATCCGAGCCCGGGGGCAGTACCGACGCCAATGGACCTGGTCCTGCGGGCCGGCCACCGCTGGTACTGAGCACTAACGGGGCCGAATCCTGAGGCCCCGATCAGCATCGCAGGGCCGTCCTTCATTCGGGCGGCCCTCGTGCGTTCGTTGACCCGACCCTCCGATCCGGGTAGAATCCGTCGGCGTTTCGCATGGATGTCGGCCACCCGTCGGTATCGGCTGGTGGCCTGTTTGTTGAAGGAGTCGCGGCATAGCAGCAAGGGACCTGCGAGTTAACGAGATGATCCGGATCCGTGAGGTGCGGGTCATCGACGACGAGAACCAGCAGCTGGGCGTGATGCCCACCTTCAAGGCTCTCGCCCTGGCGCAGGAGAAGGGGCTCGACCTCGTCGAGGTGGCGCCCACCGCGGTCCCGCCGGTGTGCCGCATCCTGGACTACGGGCAGTACAAGTACGAGATCCAGAAGCGCGACCGCGAGGCGAAGAAGAAGCAGAAGTCGCAGACGTTCAAGGAGATCCGCCTGCGGGTGAAGATCGACACGAACGACCTGCGCACCAAGCTTCGCCGGGCGGGCCAGTTCCTGGACGAGGGCGATCGCGTCAAGGTGACCGTCCAGTTCCGGGGCCGCGAGATGAGCCACGCCAACCTGGGACGTGACCTGCTCGATCGGGCGGCCGAGATGCTGACCGAGCACGGCACCGTGGAGCGCACGCCGCTCCTCGAGGGCCGGAACATGTACATCGTCATGGCGCCCATCGAGAAGCGCCCGGAGAAGCAATCGAAGAGCGAGGGCAGCCCGGCCGAGGCGCCGGCCGCCCAGGCCGCGGCCCCGGCGAACGGGGGCGAGACCATCGGCGATGCGCTCGCCGCCAAGGGCCAGGCCCCGACCGCCACCGTCGAGCCGCCGGCCGCGCAGGACGCGCAGCAGCCGGCAGAACAGGGATAGACGTGCCGAAGATCAAGACGCACAAGGGAACGGCCAAGCGCTACAAGAAGACCGGATCCGGCAAGTGGGTCCGGCCAAAGGCTTGGCGCGGCCACCACCTGGAGATCAAGTCCAGCCGTCGTACCCGGCGGTACGCCGGCAAGGCCGTGGTGTCGAAGGCGCACAAGGAGCAGCTCGAGCGGCTGCTCCCGTACGCGTAGGCCGGGCCGATGGCACGCGTCAAGCGCGGCGTCGCCGCCCATCGCCGCCACAAGCGGCTGCTGGCCCAGGCCAAGGGTCGGCGAGGCACCCGCTCCACGCTGGTCCGCCCGGCACGCGAGGCGCTGTTCCACGCGCTCGTCTACGCCTACCGCGACCGCAAGGCCCGCAAGCGTGACATGCGGCGGCTGTGGATCGAGCGCATCAACGCCGCCTCGCGCAGCCACGGCCTGCCGTATGGCCGGTTCATCGCGGGGCTGAAGCAGGCGGGGGTCGAGGTCGACCGCAAGGTCCTGGCCGATCTGGCCGTCCGCGAACCGGCGGCCTTCGCCAGCATGGTCGAAACCGCCAAGGCGTCCTTTACCAGCTAGCCGGCGTCGCGCACGCCGGCACCACGGCCCTGCTCCGAATGCGGAGCGGGGTCGTTCGTTTATGGCCGATGATCAACAGGTGAAACCGATGAAGGTGCAATGCACGAGCCGCGGAGCCCACCAGGCACGCCTTCCGCGCCGTGCCACGCTGCACGAGCGGAGCTCGAGGCGGTGAGCGACCTCGGAGCCCGCCTCGAGCAGCTGCGTGCCGACGCCAGCGCTCGCCTGGCCGCCGCATCGGATCCGGCGGAGGTCGAGGCGATCCGCCACGCCCTGCTCGGTCGCTCGGGTGAGCTGACCACCGTCATGCGCCAGCTCGGCCAGGCGCCGGCCGAGGAGCGCCCGGCGCTCGGGAAGCTGGCCAACCAGGTGCGAGGCGAAGTGGAGACTGCGGTCGCCGCGCGCCTGGGCGAGGTGACTGCCGGCGTCCTGGACGCGAGGCTGGAGGCCGAGCGGCTGGACATGAGCGCGCCCGGCCGGCCGCTGCGCATCGGCCACCTGCATCCGACCCTCACCGCCGAACGCGATTTCCGCGAGATCTTCCACGCGTTCGGCTTCGAGGTGTTCGAGGGCCCGGAGATCGAGACCGAATGGTGGAATTTCGAGGCGCTCAACATCCCGCCGGACCACCCCGCCCGGGATCTGTGGGACACGCTGTACGTCGCCGAGCCCGGCAGCCATCCGCCGCGTCCCGCCGCGGACGGCACCATCCTGCGCACCCACACCTCGCCGGAGCAGATTCGCGCCATGAAGGCTCTGACGCCGCCGATCCGGGTGATCATGCCGGGCCGTTGCTTCCGCTACGAGAACGTGGCCGCCGACCGCAACTTCGAGTTCTTCCAGATCGAGGGCCTGGTCATCGACCGCGATACCAGCCTGGCGGACCTGAAGGGCATGCTGGAGGAGTTCGCCCGCGCCCTGTACGGCAGCGAGACGCGCACCCGGTTCCGCCCCGGCTACTACCCGTTCACCGAACCGAGCGTGGCGTTCGACATCAGCTGCCAGGTCTGCGGCGGCGTCGGCTGCCCGGTCTGCAAGCGGACCGGCTGGGTCACGATCCTGGGCGCGGGCATGGTGCATCCCACGGTCATCCGCAACGGCGGGCTGAATCCCGACGAATATCAGGGCTACGCCATCGGCTTCGGGCTCGACCGGGTGGCCATGAACCGTCACGGCATCAGCAACATGCGCCAGCTGATGAGCGCCGACCTGCGCTTCATCCAGCAGTTCGCGGGGGGCCGTTAGATGCTCGTCCCGCTCTCCTGGCTGCGGGAATACGTGGATGTCGACCTGGCGCCTGAGCTGCTCGCCGAGCAGCTGACCCTACGTGGCATGGAGGTGCAGGGCATCAGCGTGACGGGCGCCGACTGGACCGATGTCGTCGTCGGGCGGCTGCTCAGCGTCGAGCGCCATCCGAATGCGGACAAGCTGTGGCTCACCACCGTCGACGTGGGCGGCGGCGACCCGCTGCAGGTCGTGTGCGGCGCCAACAACATCGCGGCCGGGGACCTGGTGCCGGTGGCGCTCGTCGGCGCCGTGCTGCCGGGGGATCGGCGCATCGAGCGCTCCAGGATCCGCGGCGTCGACTCGCAGGGGATGCTGTGCTCGGCCATCGAGCTCGGGCTGGGCGACGATGCGGAGGGCATCCATCTGCTGGGCGGAGCCGATGATCGGCTGCCGCTGGGCGCCGACCTCGGGCCGATCGTGGGCGAGGTGGTCCTCGACGTCGACGTGAAGCCCAACCGCGGCGATGCGCTGTCGATGGTCGGGCTGGCGCGCGAGGTCGGCGCCATCACCGGCGGCGCGCTGCGGCTGCCGGACGCAGGGGTTGGCGAAGACCTCGAGATCGCAACCGCCGACCGTGTCAGCGTGGACATCGAAGACGAAGCCTGCCCGCGCTTCACCGCCCGCTGGCTCGACGGCGTACGCAACGGCGCCTCGCCGCCGTGGATGCAGCAACGCTTGCTGGCGGCCGGCATGCGGCCGATCTCGGCGGTGGTGGACGTGACGAACTACGTCATGCACGAGCTGGGACAGCCGATGCACGCGTACGACGCCGACACGATCCCCGAGGGCCGGATCGTGGTGCGCCGCGCACGGGCGGGCGAGACGCTGGAGACCATCGACCACGAGACCCGGGCCCTGGACGACCGAATGCTGGTGATCGCTGACCGAGCGCAGCCCATCGGCCTGGCGGGAATCATGGGCGGTGCGGGGACCGAGGTGACCGAGGCGACCCAGCGGGTCATCCTGGAGTCGGCCATCTTCCACGGCCCCACCATCCGCAACACGGCCCGCCGGCTCGCGCTGCGCTCCGAGGCGAGCATGCGCCACGAAAAGGGGATCGGCCATGAGCTGCCGCGCTACGCGGCCGACCGGGCAGCCCGGCTCATCGCCGAGATCACCGGCGCGCGGGTGGCGTCCGGCATCGTCGACAACGACCCTGCCCCGCAGCCGGCACGTGCCGTGACCGTGGACCTGGAGCGCACCGAACGCCTGCTCGGCATCAGCCTCGACCCGGACGCGGTCCGCGGGCTGCTCGCCCCCCTCGGCTTCGAGGTGCACGGCGATGGACCGCTGGAGGTGGCGGTTCCGGGCCAGCGGCTCGACGTCGTCGCGCCGGAGGACGTGGCGGAGGAGATCGCGCGCGCCTATGGCTACGCCCGCATCCCCGGGCGGCTGCCGGCTCCCGCGCTGCCGGCCTACCGCCCCGATCCCTCAGAGCCGCGGCATCGGGTGCGCCGCATTCTGGCCGGGCTGGGGCTGGACGAGGTGGTGAGCCACGCGCTCATCGGGGCCGAGGACCTGGAGCGGACCGGCTATGACCCGCTGGACCCCGACCTGGTCCGCCTGGCCAACCCCCTGTCCGAGCAGCACAGCATCATGCGCCCGGTCATGTATCCCTCGCTGCTCGGCGCGCTGGCCGAGAACGTGCGGCAGCGGCGCAGTGACCCGTGGCTGTTCGAGGTGGGGAAGACATACTGGATGTCAGCGCGCAAGGGACCGCCGGGCGCCGAGACGGCTGGGACCGGGCGCTGGGAGGCGTGGCACGTCGGCATTGCACTTCTTGGTCCCGAGCTGCCGCGCACGCCAGAGCGCGAGCATCCACCGGCGGACGTCGGCACGCTGAAGGGCCTGGTCGATGCGCTGCACGCGGCGCTCGGCGCCCGCGCGCCGACCTACGTGGCCGAGCCCGCGGGCGTGCGCCACGCCCACCTGCACCCCGGCCGTGCCGCGCGCTTGACCGACGCCGGCGGGCATGGCTACGGGAGCCTGGGCGAGGTGCACCCGACGGTGGCTGCCGCCTGGGGCCTGCCCGGGCGACCGGTGGTGGCCGCCATCAACCTCGGGCAGCTCCTGGAGCTGGTCCCGGCGGAGCAGCTGGCCACGCCGATTCCCGCGGCGCAGCCCATCGACCGCGACCTGGCGCTGTCCGTGGCCGAGGCGACCCCGCTCGGCGAAGTGCTGCGCATCCTGCGCGCTAGCGCCGGGCCGACGCTGGTCGACGCGCGCGTCTTCGACGAGTACCGCGGCGCCCAGGTCGGCGAGGGACGGGTCTCGTACGCGATCGCGCTGCGCTTCCAGCCGGAGACGGCCGGCGACGAGAAGGGCGTCGAGCGGGCCATGAAGCGGCTGCGCGGGACGCTGCAGCATCACCTGGGCGCCGTCATGCGCTGAGCCGTTCGGCCCGCGCCGGTCACCTTGTGCCGGCGTTTGGCGGACTGCTACCCTTCGCCCGGCCGCGCCCGAGCTGCCGCCGGCGGACCGAGCGCCATCAGGAGGAAGCCGCCGTGGAGTTCCTGTCGAGGCTGAGCCCGATCGACCTGTTCATCGTCGCCTGCCTCGCCGCGGGCGTGTTCGCCGGCTTCACCCAGGGCCTCATCCGCCAGGTTCTGAATGCGCTCGTCGTGGTCATCGCCTTCGTCCTCGCCTCCCAGCTTCGGGACCCGGTCTTCGACCTGCTGAGCTTCTGGGAGGCCTTCACGCCCGACATCCGGCTGCTGATCATCTTCCTGGTGCTGTTCATCGGCCTGGTCGTCGGCGGCTGGTTCATCGTCCGCGCGCTGTATCGGCGCACCCGGCTGCCGATCGTCAAGCAGCTGGACGAGCTGGGCGGGGCTGTGGTCGGCCTGCTTTTCGCCGCCGTCTCGATCGTGTTCCTGCTGTTGGTGCTCGACAGCTTCTACCGCTTCGCCAGTGACGCCGACGTGGCGGGCACCGGCTGGCTGCATGGCCTCTATCGGGCCTTGGACGGCTCGGTGCTGGTCGAGTTCTTCCGTTCCACCCTGATCCCGACCTTCGGCTTCCTGGCCAAGCCGTTCGTGCCGAGCGAGATCGCCAAGCTGCTGGAACCGCGATGACCGCGGTCGCGGCCGGCGGGCCCACCGTCGAGCTGCGGCGAATCTCCGACCGCGGCTGGTTCGACCGACCGTCCGCCGAGGTCGCCCCGGACCTGCTGGGCAGGCTGCTCGTGCATGACACGCCGCGGGGCCGGATCGTGGGGAGGATCGTCGAGGTGGAGGCCTACCAGGGTCCGGAGGACCTGGCCGCGCATTCGTCGCGGGGCAGGACGGAGCGCAACGCGGTGATGTTCGGCGCGCCGGGGCACCTGTACGTCTATCTCGTCTACGGCCTGCACCATTGCGCCAACGTGGTCTGCGGCCCCGGGGCGAAGCCGGAGGCCGTCCTGCTGCGCGCCGCCGAGATCGTGGAGGGCCAGGCGCTGGCGCGCGAAGGTCGGGGCGCCGTGCCGGCGGAACGGCTGGCGGCCGGCCCCGGCAACCTTGGCGCGGCCTTCGGCGTGACCCGCGCCCACAACGGCCTCGACCTGCTGCGCGGGCCGGTCTGGCTGGCCCAGGCGGGCGACTCCCTGCCCGATGGCGCCGCCGCAGTCGACATCCAGCGCTCGCCCAGGATCGGCGTGGCCTACGCCGGCAGCTGGGCGGCAGCTCCGTTGCGCTTCTCGATTCGCGATGACCCGCACCGCTCACGCCCCTGACCCGTCCACCGCCCTGGCGCCGGGAGCGGCGGCGGACGCCGGCACGCTGCGCGCGCTCGAGTTCGCCGCGGTCATCGATCAGCTGGCGGAGCTGACGGCCTTCGGCCCGTCGCGCGAGCTGGCGGCGGCGGCGCTGCCGGTGGCCAACGCCGCGCACGTGGCGCTGCTGCAGGATCAGACGGACGAGGCGACGCGGCTGATCCAGGAGCAGGCCCAGGCGGGGATCGGCGGGGCGCGCGACATCCGCGACGCGCTCGGGCGCGCGTTGCGTGGCGGCCGGCTCACGGCGCTCGAGCTGCTGGACGTGGCCGAGACGGCGAGGGCGGCGGGATTGTTCGCCGAGCGCCTGGCCGGCTGGGAAGGGCCACAGCTGGCTGCCGTGCGCGAGGCGCTCGACCCTGCCCCGGAGCTGCGGCAGCGCATCGAGCGCAGCGTAGATGAGAGCGGCGAGGTCCTGGACACCGCCTCGGCCGAGCTGGCGGCCATCCGCAAGCGGCTGCGGACCGCGCAGGACCGCGTTCGAGAGCGGCTGAACGCCATGCTGCACTCCGCCGACCTGGCCGGCGTGATCGGCGAGCCGATCGTCACCGTGCGTGCCGGCCGGTACGTCATCCCGGTGCGGGCCGAGGCCAAGGGCCGGGTGAAGGGCATCGTCCACGACCAGAGCGCCTCGGGCGCCACCCTGTTCATCGAGCCGATGGGCGTGGTCGAGCTCAACAACACCTGGATCCAGGCGACGCTCGACGCCGCGCGCGAGGAGGAGCGGATCCTGGACGAGCTGTCCCGCGCGGTGGAAGCGCGCGGCGCGTCCCTGCACGCCTCGCTGGAGGCGCTGGCGCGCGCGGACGTCTGGCTGGCGCGGGCGCGCCTCGGGATGCAGCAGGATGCGGTGCGGCCGACGGTGTCCGATGACGCGCTGGAGCTGCTGAGCGCGCGCCACCCGCTGCTGGGCAGCGGCGCCGTGCCCATTGACCTCCGGCTCGGGGAGCGCTTCGGCTATCGGGCCCTGGTGGTGACCGGGCCGAACACCGGCGGCAAGACGGTATCATTGAAGACGATCGGCCTGCTGGCCCTGATGCACCAGGCCGGTCTGCGGCTGCCCGCCGCGGAGGGGGCGCGGCTGCCGGTCTTCACCCGCGTGATGGCGGACATCGGCGACGAGCAGAGCATCGCCCAATCGCTGTCCACCTTCTCCAGCCACCTGCGCAACGTCGTCCGCTTCATCGGGGCGGCGGGGCCGGAGGCGCTCGTCCTGCTCGATGAGATCGGCGCGGGCACGGATCCGACCGAGGGCTCGGCGCTCGCCATGGCCGTGGTCGACGCCCTGCTGGCCGCCGGCGCGACCCTGGCGGCCACCACGCATTACGCCGAGCTGAAGACGTTTGCCGAGGAGCACCCGCTCGTCAGCAACGCGTCGGTCGCGTTCGACGTGAAGACGCTGCGGCCGACCTACCGCCTCGAGATCGGCCTGCCCGGCAAGTCCCAGGCCTTCGCCATCGCCCAGCGACTGGGGCTGCCGGGGCCGATCCTGGCCGATGCGCGCTCGCGCCTGGCGGCAGAGCACGTGACCATGGAAGCTGCACTGGCCGCGATCGCCCGTGCCCAGGAGGCGCGGGAGAGCGAGCTGGCCGCGGCAGCGGCCGCCCGCAGCGCGGCCGCCGAGGAGCGCGACCTGGCCCGGACCGGCGTCGACCGGGCCCGTCGCGAGGCGGCCGTGATCCTGGGCGATGCCCGTCGCGCCGCGGAGGACCTGCTGGCCCGGGCGGAACGTGAGGTGGCAGAGGTGCGCCGCGAGCTGACGCGGCAGCGAAACGTGCACAGCGGCCGTCGAGCAGCCGAGCGTGCGGCGGCCACCGCCGCGCTCGACGTGCTCGCGACTCGCACGGCCGCTGCGCGGCAGGCGACCGATGCCGTCGCAGCTCCGGCGGACGAGCCCGCGGCCGACGGCGAGCAGCCGCGGATCGGCCTCTACGGGCGCAGCCGGACGCTGGGGAGCACCGGCCGGATTGTGGCCGTCAGCGGCCGCACCGGTCGCGTCACGTTGCAGACCGACGAGGCGCGCGTGGTGGTCCCCGCCGATGACGTCGAGATCATCCCCGAGCCCCCGACCGGCCCGACGCCGCGCGATCTCGAGGCGGAGGAGCTGCGGCGGCGCGCCGCGAGCCGCATCGCCCCGCGGTTAGACCTGCGGGGCGAGCGCGTGGAGGCGGCCCTGGAACGCCTGGCGGCGTACCTCGACGAGGCGCTGCTCGCCGGCCTCGACCAGGCGGTCATCGTCCACGGCGTTGGGACCGGCGCGCTGCGCCGCGCCATCCGCGAGTACCTGGCCGACCACCCGCGCGTCCGTGCCACCCGCAGCGGCCGTCGTGACGAGGGCGGCGACGGGGCGACCGTCGCGGAACTTTAGGGCGTCTCCGCCGGCGACGGTTCCGGTGTCGGCGTGCCCTCGGGGGTGGCGGCCGGCGTCGGGGTCGGCGACGAAATCGGCGTCGGCGACGGCGACGGCGTCGAGGTGGGGACCTCGCCCGGGGTGCATTTCTCGGTCGGCGCCAGGGCGTAGCCGAGTGGCGGCGCCGGGCTGCGCGACAGCTGCCGCTCGCGTCCGCGCCAGGTCTCGATCCAGCGCTGGTTGGCGCGGTTCCAGGTCGGGTGATCCTTCTCGTAGCCGTCGAGCTGCAGGTAGATCCGGCCCTGGGCGCTGCTGTTCGAGTCGCCGCAGCCCTCCTGCCAGATCTTGCCGGTGGCCGCCTCGATGCGCAGCCGCACGTGCAGGTCGTCCTCCTGCTCCGGCACGTTCGAGGCGGCAAACACCTCGTTCACCGTCTGCGAGGTGTAGGGGCCCGGCAGCATGCCGGTGACCGCGTCGACCCGGCGTTCCACAATGCCGTCCGGCCGTGGGAAGTCGCGCACCGGCAGGTTGGCCGCCTCGGATACCTCGGCCATGTAGTCGTGCCAGATGAAGGTAGGCCCATCGGCGGCGAAGACATCGGCGATGGGGGAGAAGTCGCTGTTGCCCACCCAGACGCCGGTGACGATGGCGCCCTCGGAGTCGTCCGGATCCTTGTCGGGAGCCAGGTAGCCGAAGGCCTGCAGGTCCCGGAAGTCGTTGGTGGTCCCCGTCTTCAGCGTCGCCGGACGCCGTCCCTCCGGGGTCTGCAGCTGGAAACGCTGCCCCCAGATCGAGTTCTGGGCGGGGTCGGTGTTGTCGGCCAGGATGTCGGTCACCAGGTACGCGGCCTGCGCCGACAGCACCCGGCGCGGCTCGGGGGCATCCTGGCCGTGATCGTAGATGACGGTGCCGTTGGCGTCGGTGATCTTCTCGATCAGGTAGGTCGGCACCAGCACGCCCCCGTTGGCCAGCGCCCCGTACGCGCCGGCGAGATCCAGCTGGTGGACACCAATGGTGCCCAGCGTCAGCGACGGCACCTCCACGCCACCCGCCTGCGACTCCTGCTGCGGGTCCCAGCGCAGGCCAAGGCGCTGGGCCATCTGCGCGACCTCGTGCGTGCCGATCAGCTGCTGGGCCTTCGCCGCGGGGATGTTCATCGAGTACTTCAGCGCGTCGCGGATGCGGACCGGGCCCCGCTCGCCGCCGTCCGCGTTCGGCACCGAATAGCCATCGGCGATCTCGCCCTTGACGTCCATCACCATCGTCGCCGGCGTGATCGCGCCCGTTTCGAAGCCGGTGGCGTAGGTGATCGGCTTGAAGGCGGAGCCCGACTGGCGGTACGCCTGGCCCACCACGTCAAACGCCGGCTGGTGCGCGTCGGTGGCGCGCCCGTAGTAGTTGGACGAGCCGACGTAGGCAATGACCGCCCCGGTCCGGTAGTTGAGGCTGACCAGCGCGTCGTTGTTGATATTCCGGCCCTGCAGCTGCTTGATCCAGCCCAGCGCCGCCTGGCCGTACTTCGCCGCCAGCCGCTCGTCGCTGAGCCGATCCATGTCATACGCCACGCCGGCCCACTTCTCGGCCGGCACCTGGTACTGGCGGTACTGGAGCGTGGTGTCGATCCGGAGGCCGCCGCGGTCCAGGAGATCCTCGTTGCCGAGCAGGTCGGCCGCCGCCCGCCGGACGGCGTAGACGAAATGCGGGGCGCGGTAGCGGCGAGCGCGCTGCGGCGCCAGCACGATCCGCTCGGCAGCCGCCGCATTCGCCTCGGCCTGGGTGATGTAGCCGTCCTCGAGCATCCGGTCGAGCACGAAGCCCTGCACCCGCTTCGCCCCCGCCGTGTTCGGCACGACCAGGATGGTCCGGCCGCGGTCGTCCTTGCGCTCCACCGCCTCTTTGGTCGGGTCCAGCGAGGAGGGACTGCGCACCAGGCCGACCAGCATGGCGGCCTCGCCGACGCTGAGCTTGTCCTCGGGCTTGTCGGAAGTGATGTCCTTGCCGAAGTAGGCGCGCGCCGCGGCCTTGATGCCGTAGGCATTGTTGCCGTAGTAGACCTGGTTCATGTACATGGCCAGGATCTGCTGCTTGCCCTGCTGGCCGGGGTACTCGTCGCCGACCCGCAGGGCCAGGATCGCCTCCTTGATCTTGCGCTCCAGGATCCGATCCGGGTCGGCCATGAGCTCGGCGTCAAAGAGGCGGATGCGGACCAGCTGCTGGCAAATGGTCGAGGCGCCCGACACGACGTCGCCAGCAGTGAGGTTCTGATAGGCGGCGCGCAGGATGCCACGGAAGTCGATGCAGGGATTCGTCCAGAACGTGCGGTCCTCGGCCGCGACCTGCGCGTCGATGAGCAGCTGCGGGATGTCCTCGTACTGCACCACCTCCCGCTGCTCGGCGGCGAAGCTCGCCAGCTCCACGCCATCGGCGGAGTAGACCCGTGAGCCCTGGTCGAGCTGGAAGTTGGCGAGATCCTTGACCGAGGGCAGGTCGGTGGTGTACGAGGCATAGACGCCGATCATGCCGATGAACAGCGCGGCGCCCACCGCAGCGAAGGCGCCCAGGATCAGGGCCGGCAGCAGGGCGATGCCGGCGGAGCTGCCCGCTGAGCGCGCAGCGCCACGCGGCGGGCGACGGGCGGGGGATCGGCCCTGGGAGGTGCGCATCGGCCGCGGCTCGGACATCGGCTGCGGACGATAGCACGGTGCGTGCCCGCCCTATACTCGCAGGCCCATGAGCGCCACCATCCTGGACGACCTGCGTTGGCGCGGCCTGCTGGCCATGAGCACCGATGAGGCCGCCCTGCGAACCGCGCTCGCGTCGGGGCCCATCACGTTCTACTGCGGCTTCGATCCCTCGGCCCCATCGCTGCACTTCGGCAACCTGGTCCAGCTCATCACCATGCGTCGCCTGCACGACGCCGGGCACCATGCCATCTGCGTCGTTGGCGGCTCGACCGGGCTCATCGGGGACCCGAGCGGCAAGTCCGCCGAGCGGGTGCTCAACGAGGTCGACGTCGTGGCGGACTGGGTCGAGCGCATTCGTGCCCAGGTGACCAATCTCCTGCCGATGGAGGGTGACAACCCGACGCGGATCGTGAACAACCTGGACTGGACGCGGGATGTCAGCGCCATCACCTTCCTGCGCGACATCGGGAAGCATTTCAGCGTCGCCCGCATGCTGGCCAAGGAGGCGGTCAGCGCGCGCATGAGCGACGAGGGGATCAGCTACACCGAGTTCAGTTACCAGATCCTGCAGGCCTTCGACTACCTGCAGCTCTATCGGCGCTACGGGACGACCCTCCAGACCGGCGGCTCCGATCAGTGGGGCAACCTGACGGCCGGAGTGGACCTGATCCGGCGCGCCGAAGGCGCATCGGTCCATGCGCTGGCAACGCCGCTGATCACCCGGGCGGATGGCACGAAGTACGGCAAGACCGAGTCCGGGGCCCTGTGGCTGGACCCCGCCATGACCTCGCCATACGCCTTCTACCAGTACTTCCTGAACCAGGCCGATGCGGACGTGGGGGCCCTGCTGCGCACGTTCAGCTTCCGCTCACGCGTGGAGATCGAGGAGCTAGAGCGCGCGACCGTCGAGCATCCGGAAGAGCGCCGCGCGCAGCAGGTGCTGGCCTCCGAGCTCACCGCGCTGCTCCACGGCCCGGCCGCGGCCGAGCGGGCGGTTGCCGCCAGCCAGGCGATCTTCGGGCAGGGTGAGCTGCGGGAGCTCGACGCGGCAGCCCTGGAAAGTGCCGCCGCCGCGCTGCCGACCGCGACGATCGAGGGCGCGCTGCCATCGATCACGGACCTGCTGGTGAGCGCCGGCCTGGCGCGCAGCCGGTCCGATGCGCGGCGAATCATCACGGAGGGCGGCGCCTACCTGAACAACGCCCGCTGCAGCGATCCGGAGCACGTGCCCACGGCCGGCGACCTGCTGGCCGGCCGCTGGCTCGTCCTGCGGCGCGGCAAGCGGAACGTGGCCATGGTCGAGGTCGAACGTCTGCCCAGAGCGTGACGCGCGGCAGCGCCGGCAGGCCCACAGTCAGCGCGAAGCCCACGACTCGCGATCCGCGCATGGACGGAGCGCAAGGCAAGAACCGGCGCGATTCAACCACCGACGCGCCGCGGTTCCACGCTCAGCGCGCCACGTCCCACCGGCGGGGAGCACCGTTCGCGTTCCTGGAGGTGCCGTGGTTGCGCCGGTGGCGATTCGCGGCCGCCGCCTGGCGTCTCCGCCGCGATAACGCGCTCCGCCTGCGCACGCGACAAGATGCGCTCCCAGGTGCCCTGAACCGCGGGCGACGGGCTAGTGCTTCTCCCCGGCGCCGACCTTCGAGGCGTGCTCGGCGATCACCTTCTCTGCCACGTTGTGCGGCACCTCGGCGTAGTGGTCGAGCTTCCAGCTGAACGTGCCGCGACCCTGGGTGATGGAGCGCAGCTCGGTCGCGTAGTGGAACATCTCGGCCTGGGGGACCTGCGCGCGGAGCTGCTGCTTCCCGTCGTTCTGGTCCATCCCCAGCACGTGCCCACGCTTGGCGGTGATCTGGCCCATGACGTCGCCCATGTACTCGTCGGGGACACTGACCTCGACTTCCAACACCGGCTCCAGCAGCACGGGATTTGCCTCCGGGAAGGCCCGCTTCAGCGCCTGCGATGCGGCCACCTTGAAGGCCATCTCCGATGAGTCGACGGTGTGGTAGCTGCCATCGACCAGGGTGGCCTTCATGTCGACCACCGGAAAGCCGGCGAGCACTCCCTCGGCCATTGCCTCCCGCAGGCCCTTCTCCACGGCCGGGATGTACTGCTTCGGCACCACGCCACCCACGATGCGGTCGCCGAACTCGAAGCCGGAGCCCGACTCGAGCGGCTCGAACTCGATCACCACGTGCCCGAATTGGCCGTGGCCACCGGTCTGGCGCTTGAAGCGGTTGTCGATCTTGGTCGGCTTGCGAATGGTTTCCCGATACGGGACCTGGGGCGTGCCCGTCTTCACCGCCGCACCGAACTTGCGCTTCAGCCGATCGACGATGACGTCGACGTGCGCGTCGCCCATGGCAGTGAGGATCGTCTCGCCGGTCGCCTCCTCGCGGGTCACTCGCATGCCCGGCTCTTCCTCCAGCATGCGCTGCAGAGCCTGGCCGAGCTTGTCGAGGTCCGCCTTCGACTCTGGCTCGATGCTGACCTGCAGGGTGGGTGCGGTGAAGGTCGGCTTCGGCAGCTCCACCGCGTGGGCGCGGTCGGCGACCAGCGTGTCGCCGATCTGGGTGCTGGTCAGCTTGGCCACGGCGGCGATATCGCCGGGGCCGGCGCTGGGCAGGTTCTCCTGGTCCTTTCCCATGAGGCCCAGGATGTTGCCGATGCGCTCCTCCTCGCGCCGCGACGCGTTCCACAGGTGGTCCTGCGGCCGCAGCGTGCCGGAGATGACGCGGAAGAACGTCAGCCGGCCGACGAACGGGTCCGCCGTGACCTTGAAGACCTGCGCCACGAACGGGGCAGACGGGTCGGGCACGAGCTCCTTGCCGTCCGTCGTCGTCCGGTCACCCACCTCGGCCGCCGACGGGACGTGCTTGGCGATCATGTTCGTCAGCTCCCGCACGCCGATGTTCTTGAGCGCGCTGCCGACGAAAACCGGGACCACGCTGCCTTCGCGGGTGCCCTTGTGCATGGCGGCGCCGATCTCCTCGTCGCTGATCTCCTCGCCGTCGAGGTATTTCATCATCAGCTCGTCGCTCGCCTCGGCGGCCGCCTCGACCAGCGCATCGCGGCGCGAGTGCTCGACGCCCTGCAGCTCGTCCGGGATCGGCACCTCCTTTGGGCTGCCGCCCTCGTAGACGTTGGCGTGCTCCTCGATGACGTCGATGTAGCCGCGGAAGCTTTCGGCGGAGCCGATGGGCAGGTAGACGGGCGCGATCTTCGGCCCGAAACGCGCCTTGAGCTGGTCCAGGACCGCATCGTAGTTCGCGTTCTCGCGGTCCATCTTGTTGATGAACACGAAGCGCGGAAGCTTCCGCTCCTCGGCCATGCGCCACACCGACTCGGTGCCGACTTCCACGCCGGCGCTGGCATCGACCACCACGACCGCAGCGTCGACGGCGGACAGCGCCTCGACCACGTCCGCCTGGAAGTCGGCGTACCCGGGCGTGTCGACGAGGGTGATGCGGGAACCATCGGCCTCGAGCGTGCCGATCGCCAGGTTGATGCTCTGCTTGCGCTTCTGCTCGTCGGGATCGTGGTCGAGCGTGGGCGGGCCGGCGTCCACGCTCCCCTGTCGTGCAATGGCGCCGGCGTCGAACAGCATCGCCTCGGCGAGGCTGGTCTTGCCGGCGCCACCGTGGGAGATGAGGGCGACGTTCCGGATCTTGTCAGGGGAGGTGGGCTTCATCGGAGCTCCTCAGCAGGTCACACGTGGTGCACATGCGCCAGAGCCGATGGCCGGCTCGGCGGTGGTCGATGGCCGGGGTGGGTGGCCATTATAGGTAGTCGCCGGCCGCCGCCCGGCAAGGGGCAAAAGGTGCGCGGGGTATCGCCAAAGGAGCGCCTGACGCGCATTATCGGCCCCGACGGCGGTGCAGCACTCGGAGGAGGCCGGTGGCGCAGCAACCGATCGAGCTGATCCTGACGCGGCAGCTGGCGAGCTACCTGTTGACCCCGATGTTCCTGGTGGGCCCGGCGGGCGAGCTGCTCTTCTACAACGAGCCGGCGGAGGGCCTGCTCGGCTACCGCTTCGACGAGGCGCTCGAGATCCCGTTGGATGAGTGGGCGACGACCTACCAGCTGTTCAACGTCTCGACCGGTGAGCGGCTGACCGCCGAGGAGTTCCCGGTGGTGACCGCCCTCCGCGAACGACGGCCGCACCACACCGCCCTCGTCTACCAGCGGCCGGACGGCGCCAGGCTGCCCATCGTCGTGACCAGCATCCCGCTTATCGGCGGCGGCGGCGAGCTGCTGGGCGCGGTGGCCATCTTCTGGGAAGACGGCGAGCGGTGAGGGTCGAGGTCTGGGGGACGCGCGGCTCGCTGTCGGCGCCGGGCACCGACACCCTGCGCTACGGCGGGAACACCTCGTGCCTGCTGGTTCGGGGGTCGGAGGGGGAGTACATCGTGCTCGACGCCGGCACCGGGATTCGGCCGCTGGGGGTGGCGATCCCGGCCGACGTGCGCCGGATTGACATCCTGGTGACGCACCTGCACATGGACCACCTGCAGGGCCTCGGCTTCTTTGCGCCCCTGTTCGACCCCGAGGTCGAGATCCACATCTGGGGCCCACCGTCGACCACCATGCCGCTCCACAGCCGCCTGAGCCGATACCTGTCGCCGCCCCTGTTCCCGGTGCGGCTGCGCGACGTGCCACGCTTTCCCGAGCTCCATGATGCGCGGTCCTACTTCCGCATCGGCGGCATGCGGGTCCGCGCCGACCGGGTCTGCCATCCCGGCGAGACGGTGGGCTATCGGCTCACCGACCCCAACGGCTCGTGCCTGGCCTACCTGCCGGACCACGAGCCGGCGCTCGGCCATCGCCACTTCCCGGGGTCGGGCGACTGGACGTCAGGCTTCGCGCTGGTGCGCCACGCCGATCTGCTCATCCACGACGCCCAGTACACCGACGCGGAGTATCCAGAGCATGTGGGCTGGGGCCACAGCTCGGTGGGCCAGGTGGCCGCGTTCTCGGCCATGACCGAGGTTCGCCAGCTGATGCCGTTTCACCACGATCCCGGTCACGACGACGCCCAGCTGGACGGCATGATGGCCGAGATCGGGGAACGGGCACCATCGGTCCAGGTCCTGCCCGGTCGCGAAGGGGACAAAGTGGAGGTCGCGAACGGCTGATCGGCGTTCGCCGCGCTCAGCGACGCCGCAGCTGCATGCCGAGCCAGAGGTAGAACGCGGGGCTGAGGATCAGTCCCGTGACGCCGGCTGCAGCCGCAACCACCGGGTTCGTGGGCGTCAGGATGATCAACCGCCCGAGGTAGACGACGATCAGCAGCGCGCCGACCACCATGCCCAGCGTGGCAAGGCCCCCTGGCAGGACGCGGCTGCGCCGCGCCAGCGCGGCCAGCACCAGCAGGCCGAGGCCGCTGGCGCCGAAGGTCAGCAGGCCGCGTGGATCAACCGGGTTCGGCAGCTGGGCGTCGCCCAGGACATCGCTCAGCGGGGGATGGATGGCGTTCGCCAGGTCGTATCCTCCATGGGCCATCGCCCCGGCCGCGCCAATGACGACCAGCACCAACCCGAACAGGCCAACGGCGGCGTCATCCCCGGCCAGGCGCCGGAACACGGCCAGCAGCACGGCAATGCTCAGCAGCGCGCCGATCATGAGCGCCACGGAGGCGACCACGATGCCGAGCTGAGGCGCCCAACCCGCCACCACGCCGCCCAGGAAGGCGATGGAGTACACGATCCCGCCAATCCCGGCGACCAGGGCGGCGCTGCCGGCACTGCGCTCGTAGGCCCGGTCCGACCCTGCAGGCTGCTCGGGGGTCATCACGGTCGGCAGGATGCCACGCGGCCCATCCGCTCAACAAGCCCTTTTCGATCCAAGGGCGTCTCCATGCGCGCTTGGTAGAATCTCTGCCGTTCCAGCGGTTACCCGACGCCGTCCGGCTGCGCCCATCGGTCGCATCGGGCAGGCAAGGCAAAGGAGGACCGATGTCCGGCCACAGCAAGTGGTCACAGATCAAGCGACAGAAAGGCGCCAACGACGCCAAGCGTGGCGCGCTGTTCACCAAGTTGACGCGCGAGATCATCACCGCCGCGCGGCAGGGTGGGGGAGACGTGGACGGCAACTACCGCCTGCGCATGGCGGTCGACAAGGCACGGTCCAACTCGATGCCGCAGGAGAACATCAAGCGCGCCATCGAGCGGGCCACCGGTGGCGGGGCCGATGCCGAGCAGTACGAGGAGATCACCTACGAGGGCCTGGGCCCATCGAACGTGGCGGTGATCGTGGCCACCATGACCGACAACCGGAACCGGACCGCCTCCGAGATCCGCTCGATCTTCACCAAGTCAGGCGGCTCGCTGACGCCGGTGGCGTGGCAGTTCGAGCAGCGCGGCATCATCAGCCTGCCGCTGAACGGCCAGGACCCGGACGAGGTGACGCTGGCCGCCATCGACGCCGGCGCCGCCGACGTCGGCTCGCCGGAAGGGGGAGCCATCCTGGTCACCACCGACCCGGCGGACCTCGAGCGCGTGCGTGCCGCGCTGGCGAGCGCCGGCTACGAGGCCGACTCAGCGGAGCTGTCGATGGAGCCGACCGCGCGCGTGGAGATCGCCGACGAGAAGGGGGCGCGGGGGGTGCTGACCTTCTTGGAGCGCCTGGAGGAGCTGGACGACGTCCAGAACGTGTACGCCAACTTCGACATCCCGGACGCCCTGATGGAGCAGGTCGAGGCCTCGGTCGCCTGACGACACCTCCTGGGCCGCGGCTGCGGCCTACCATGCGCGGGTGATCTCGCTTGGCATCGATCCGGGCACGGCGACGTGTGGCTTCGGCGTCATCTCCCTGGTGGACGGTCGCTTGCGGCTGGTGGACGCGGGCGTGATCCGCACGCCGGTTGACCAGACCGATGCCTCGCGCCTGCGGCAGCTGCACGTCGCCCTGGCCGCGCTGATCGCCGAGCACCGGCCCGAGCGGGTAGGCGTCGAGCGCCTCTTCTTCCAGCGCAACGTGCAGACCGCCATGGCCGTGGGCCAGGCGCGCGGCGTGGCGCTGCTGGTGGCGGCCGAGGCACAGCTGCCGGTCGACGAGCCCACGCCGAACGAGGTGAAGCAGGCGGTCTGCGGCAACGGCGCGGCGGACAAGCGGCAGGTGGCCTCGATGGTCGCCCGCCTGCTGGCAATCTCGCTCGACGGCGTCCCGGACGACGCGACCGATGCGCTGGCGGTGGCCATCGGCTCGGCGTACCGTGCCGCGGTGGCCGGACGCCTGGCGTCCGCGCGCTGATGGGCAGGCCATGATCGGGTCGCTGCGCGGCCCGGTGACGCATATCGGCCCCGACTACGTCGTCGTCGAGCTGGGAGGTGTGGGCTACCGCGTCACGGTGGCGCCGAAGATCATGGCCCGCGTGCGTCCCGAGCGCGAGGCACATTTCTTCATCCACCACCTCGTGCGCGAGGACCAGCAGGCCCTGTTCGGGTTCGATTCGCCGGAGGAGCTCGGCTTCTTCGAGCTGCTGATGACCGTGAGCGGCGTCGGTCCGCGCCTCGCCCTGGCGATCGTTGGCGCGCACGCCGTCACCCGTCTGCAGCTGGCCATCGTGACCGGTGACCTCGACCTGCTGACCAGCGTGAGCGGCGTCGGCCGCAAGACCGCGCAGCGCATTGCACTCGAGCTGAAGGAGAAGATGCACGCCGCGGGCGTGGCCGTCGGACCTGGGGACACGAGTGACTCGGACGTGGTCGCCGCCCTGGAGTCGCTCGGCTACACCGCCAGCGAGGCGCGACGGGCGGCGGGCAGCGTGGCAGGCGCGGATGGTGGGCTTGACGCGCGGATCAAGGCGGCGCTGCAGGAACTGGCGAGGTCACGCTAGGCGGTGCTCGAGCAGCGCGAACGGTGGTCGAACCCCGACGTGGCGCGTCGCATCCTCGAGGAATTTCGGGTCTGGGCGGTGGTCGGCTGTTCGCCGGATCCGATGCGGGCCAGCCATGGTGTCTCGCGCACGCTGATGCGGTACGGCTACGAACTGATCCCGATCTACCCGCGTGACACGGAGATCCACGGCATCCGGACGGTTCCCGACGTCGCCACCGCCGCCGCGCAGCGGCCCGTCGACAGCCCGATCGAGGTGGTCGACATCTTCCGCGCCTCGCACCGTGCCGGTGCGCACGTCGACGAGGCCATCGCCATGGGTGCCAGGGCCGTCTGGCTGCAGCTCGGTGTGTGGGACGAGGCGGCGGCGGAGCGCGCCGACGCGGCGGGGCTGCTGGTGGTGATGGATCGCTGCCCGGCCATCGACCTGCCCACGCTGCTGCGCGGGGCGTGACCCGCCAGATCCGCCGCGCCCGCCCCGAGGAGGCCGATGCGCTGCGTGCCCTGGCCCACCGATCCAAGTCGCATTGGCCGTACAGCCGGACGTTCCTCGAAGCGGTGCGCCCGCTGCTGACGCTCGATGCCCGGGACATCGCCACGTCCGACGTCTGGGTCCTCGAGATGGACGGGCAGCTGGTCGGCTGGCACCGCGTGACGCTGCACGGGGAGCGAGCAGAGCTCGAGGACCTGTGGCTCGAACCGGCATCGATCGGGACGGGCATGGGCCGGCTGCTGTTCGAGCATGCCGCGCGGATTGCTCGCCAGCACGGTGCGGCGCGACTGGAATGGGACGCCGACCCGTACGCGGAGGGCTTCTATCGGGCCATGGGCGGCCAGGAGGTCGGGCGCTCGCCGTCGGCCGCGGTCGAGGGCCGGACGCTGCCGCGCATGCGGCTGACGCTCTAGCCGGCCCGGCCCAGCTCAGCCGGCGACGCGGAAGAGGTAGAGGCCGAAGCCCAGCTGCTCACGCCCGCCGGCGAGGTAGCGGTCGCGGCCCGCTCGCGCCCGGCGGAGGAAATCATCGCGCCGCGGATCGGCCGGGTGCGCGGCAGCCCAGCGCTCGACGCTGCCAAGGTAGCGCCACTCGTACCGATCCCAGTCGCGGGTGGTCGCGGTGGCCGCCCACAGCGGCGTCAGGCCAAGCTCTATCGCCTGGCGAACGTGCTCGGCATGGGTGCCCATCTCCTGCCGCGCGGCGCCGAGCAGTGCCAGGTACGCGTCCGTCGGCTCGGTGCGCCAAAAGCCATCGGCCAGCAGCAGCAGACCGCCCGGCGCGACCAGGCCATACACCTGCTGGATCAATGCCTGGAAGGATGCGTGCTCCCAGCCGGGCCCGAGCGCCATCACGGCGTCGAACAACGCGTCCGGGTCGTAGGTCAGCGCATCGGCTTCCACCAGCTCCAGGGTGCCGTGCTTGAGCTCCATCGAGGCGGCGCGGGCCTGGGCCAGGGCGAACGGCGAGAGGTCCACGCCGACGCCGTGGGCGTCGTAGCGCTCCACCACGCGGCGCAAGGCCTCGGCGCGGCCACAGCCCAGGTCGAGCACCCTGGCCGCGGCCGGCAGGCGCAGCTCCTCGATCGCCTCGTTGAGCGTGGAGCCGGACAGTGGGTTCCAGATCGCCATCTCGCCATGGGCGATGGCCGAGAACCGGAAGGCTTCCTCCTCCTCGGCCGAGAGCGGGACGGCGCCCACCAGCGGCCTCAGGACCGCCGCATGACGAGGCCGATGCGGCCGAAGGGCGGCCGCGGATCGGCGTAGGTCCGGATCCGCTCGTCGTCGGCGCTGGTCGCGCCCGGATCCCACAACCGGTTGGTGGCCTCGAAGCTGACCTCGGCCAGCTGCGGCCAGCGCTCCAGCATGCGGGTGCCGATCTCGTTGACCAGGTGCTGGATGGAGAGGCTGACGAACGAATGGAAGACCGATGCGGCCAGGTCTGCGACCTGATCGCCGTCGACGTAGCGGGCGGGATCGGCACCCAGGGCCTCAGTGTCGTCGGCGTAGCGCCAGCCGATATCGGTCCAGATATAGAGCGGGCGGTCCCGGCGCTCGGGCAGGGTGGTGTGCTCGTCGCGCGCGAAATCGGCGAAGGCGCTGCCGGTGACCTTGATCAGCTGCATTCCTTCGCGACCGCAGGCGTGCCCGGTGACCAGGATGCCACCACCCCCGTCGCGCTCCAGCTCGAGGCGGGCCGTGGACCGGTCGTTGCGGTCACGCGCGAAGAGGCGGTCCGAGGCCGCGAAGCCATCGCCATCATCCGCTGGCACGATCGCGGCCGGGAATGGCAGGGAGCGGCCGAGCATGGTCAGCCGCTCCATGTGCGGATAGGTCTCCAGGAAGCGGCTGCCCACGTGGTGCAGCCAGCCCTCGAGCGTCGCCGCCGGGCAGTCGAGTGACGCGGCGTGGATGAAGTTCTTCATCGTGTCGGTGGCGACCACCAGGCGGTTGTCACCCTTGGTGTAGGCGTCCAGGAAGACCTCGCCGCGCACCACCACCTCGATCTCGGCGGCCATCAGCGTGTTGTCGCGGCCGGTGAACGGCGATTCCGGGATCGGCGTCACGCCGCTCAGCGGGGCGCCATGGGTGCGGTACACCTTGACGTCGGCCTTGCCATAGTGGATCTCGTAATCCATCACACCTCCGTGCCGAGGCCACGCAGCTTCCGCAGCCGGTCCCCGGCGATGTAGATCGTGTCGTCGACTGCGCGCCGCAGCTCGGCGTCCCGGTCCTCGTGCAGGGCACGCTCCAGCAGCGGAACGATCTCCGTCTTCGGACGGCCGGCGACGAAGACCACGTAGCGGAACCCGAAGCGCTGCTCGTACAGCTGGTTCAGCATCTCGAGCTCGTCGTAGGCGCGGGTCAGCTCCCGGGTGCGCTCCGCCGCCTCTGCCTCCGCGAGCTCCGCCGCTGACAGGAGGCTCTCCTCCATGCCGTTCGACGCGGCCGCCTCGGCGGCGTATCCCTGCTCGATATAGCTCATGGCGGAGACCGTGCCGGGGTCGGCGCCGATGCGCGGATGCGCCTCGACCAGCTCGATCCGCTCCTCCTCGCTCGCGCCCCGGCCGGTTTCGAAGGCCGCCGCCAGCAGCCCTTCGTCGGTCTCGAACGGCCGCGCCTCCGCCAGCTTCGCCAGGAAGCGGCTGCCGCCCTCGAACAGCGGCGCCAGCTCGGCTGCGACCGCCGCAGCCGGCAGGCGATCGAGATCCGCCACGGCCGGCAGCTCCTGCCCCGTGAGCGGCTGCCGCAGCGCCTCGTCGCGCAGCTCGAACTCCACCAGGTCCTCGACCGGCAGCCCGTTCTCGGCGTTGCGCTCGGGGATCTCCGGCTTCAGCCGCCGATCCGCGCCGACCGCACCGACGTGGACCGCGGCGACGTGCATCCCGCGACGCAGGTAGAAGTGGATGGCGTCGAGGTTGTCGTTGGTGGTCACCAGCCAGAGCCGATGGTGCCCGCTGGCCACCGCCACCTGCCGCGCGGTCTCCAGCAGGGCGCTGCCCGCGCCGGCACCGCGGGGCTCGGCGACGAGCAGCACGACCTCCAGGCCCCGCTCCGCTGTCTCGAGCACGCTGGCGAGGCCGACGGGCCGACCATCGGCCTCGGCCACCAGCCCGTCCATCGCCGTGGGATCGAAAAGCTCGCCGAGCCGCGCCACTTGGTGCGTGCCGCCCTGGTTCCGCGCGACGAGCTCCCGCGCCCAGTCACGGTCCCCGGGCGCCAGGTCGCGAACCCGCAGCTCAGCGGCGTGCGTAGCGGAACTCATCGCCCGGCCCGTGCGGCGCTGCCGCCGTATCGAACCAGGCCCACAGCTCCCCGGAGTCAGGCTGCGCCTGGTAGACCATCCACCGCTCCTCACCCCGCTTCAGGAAGATGGCCTCACCCTCGCGCAGCGACACCAGGTCGAGCGTCACCGCCTCGTCCTTCTCCTCCCAGCCGACCAGGCCAGGCCCGAAGTGCTTGATGCGAAAGATGAGCCGATCCCCGTCCGGCTCGAGCGTCAGCAGCTCGTAGAAGCGCGGCTCGCGGTCGCGATGCCAGCGGAACATGCCCAGCATCATGCCGGCGTGCCGGTCGCTCCAGACCTCCTGGAACCGGTCGGCGTCGTGCTCGCCAACCCAGCGCCCCGCCATCCA